>WRMF01000018.1 GCA_009777245.1 Betaproteobacteria bacterium | reverse complement strand
AGAAACCGTCCTCATCCAAGCTGTTCGTGCTGAAAAGAATGCGTTTTCCATCCGGGGACACCGCATAGGTAATCGCGCCTGCCCTCAAATGCCCGCTGCTTCTCGTCTTTATCCCGGTTCTGAAAACTGTTCCTTCGCTCTCCCACACGGCCATCCGCTCTTCCGCCGAAAGCACCGGCTGCGTTGAGCACCCGCTTCCCATCAACCCCAGGCAAGCCACTAACAGCGCCGCCATCGCCAATATATGCCTGGTATTGCTCATGTCCTGCAACATCCACAAAATGAACCTGGGGACATGTGGGTTTGCATGCAAAAAATTGTGTTGCCCATTTCTAGCCTCTAGTCAGCGTTTTTCCAGCGCGGCAATGCGCACTTCCAGCGGCGGATGGGAGGCAAACATGGCGGACAGCTTGCCGCCGGAAATCCCCAATGCCTGCATACTCTCCGGCAACTGGCCGGTAGATAGCGACTTCAACTTGCGAAGCGCGGCAATCATGGAGCGCGGCTGCCCCAGATATTGGGCGCTGTCCGCATCGGCGCGAAATTCACGCCGCCTTGAAAACCAGGCCACAATGGCGCTGGCAAGGACGCCAAGCGCTATTTGCATGACGAACACGGTTATGTAGTAGCCTGCGCCCACACCACGCTGGGTCTTGAATACTACCTTGTCAACAATAAAGCCGATGACCCTCGCCAGAAAGAACACAAAGGTATTGACCACGCCCTGGATCAAGGTCAACGTCACCATGTCGCCATTGGCGACATGCGCGACTTCATGCCCCAACACGGCCTCCACCTCGCTTCGATCCATTCTGGCAAGCAGCCCGGTTGAAACCGCGACCAGCGCGGCATTCTTGTTTGCGCCGGTGGCAAATGCGTTTGGCTCGCCTTCATAAATGCCGACTTCCGGCATTCCGATATTGGCGCGGCGGGCAAGGCGCTCCACAGTCTGAAATATCCAGACTTCATCGCTGTTTCGGGATTGCTGGCCTATTATCCGTAGGCCCATCGCACGCTTGGCCATGGTTTTCGAGAGCAGGAGCGAAATGAACGCGCCGCCAAATCCGAATATCGCGGAAAATACAAAAAGCATCGAGAAGTTCAAACCCTCCTGAGTGAGGAACTGATCCACGCCCAGGAGACTGGCCACAACAAACAACACCAACATGACCGCGAAATTGGTCAAGATCAGCAAAAACATACGTGTCATAAAATTTCCTTCTGAAGGTTCACGGACAGGACATATCCAATCTTACACTATATGGCGCATCCGGCATTCTTTCAAGTCCCTTCCTGGTCGGCTATCGCCGCGCCAGGAGCAGCGTAACCTGAGCCTCAATGGCCTCGTTCCGTCCCAGATACCCCAGGTTTTCGTTTGTTTTCCCCTTGATGTTGACGCAATCTTCAGATAACCCCAAATCGGCTGCCAGAGCGGCGCGAATGGTCGACATGTAAGGCGCGAGCCTCGGTTTCTGGGCGATTATGGTTGCGTCGACATTGACCGGACGAAAACCCAGGCCATGCGCTTTCAGCAGCGCGGCGCGCAAAAGGAGTCTGCTGTCCGCGCCCTGAAAGGCAGGGTCGGTATCGGGAAAATGAGCGCCGATGTCGCCCAGTCCAGCCGCGCCCAGAAGCGCGTCGGTCACGGCATGCAGCAGAACGTCGGCATCGGAATGACCAAGAAGTCCTTTCTCGAAGGGGATTTCCACGCCGCCCAGCATGAGCTTTCGCCCCGCTACAAGGGCATGTACGTCATAGCCTTGCCCTACCCGAAATTCCGTTTCAGCCATTTTTTATCCTCTCGTTATCACGCAGTCCGTGCAAAATCAATTCCGCCAGAACATGATCTTCAGGATAGGTGACTTTCAGATTGCTGATGTCGCTTGCTACCAGACGGGGCGCAAAGCCCGCCGCCTCGATTGCGCTTGCTTCATCGGTCGTCTCCGGAAATGCCGCCAGCGCCTCGGTCAGCATCGCGTAGCGGAACATCTGCGGGGTTTGCGCCTGCCAAAGTCCGGCGCGAGGCACAGTCTCCAGAACGGCTGCCTTGCCGTTGTCCCGCTTTATGGTATCCGTCAGAGGCACGGCGAGCAGGCCGCCTGCATCACCGTCGCCCACTTTTGAAATCAGGCGGTCAAGCAGGGCGCAGGAAAGGCAGGGACGCGCCGCGTCATGCACCAAAACCCAATCGTCCGGCGCGATGGCTGATTGGGCGGCATCCAGCGCGTTACGCACGGACTCCGCGCGGGTTTTGCCGCCGCAGAACAGTACTTCCAGACTTGGGCCGAGCGAGAACCACAGCGTATGCCATTCCGGTGTGTCCCAATGCGGATCATCAGGCGCAAGCACGACCCGAACGGAAGCGAGGGCAGGATGATTGCACAGGGTGGTCAGACTGTGCCAGATCAGGGGACGCCCCATGATGGGCAAATACTGCTTGGGGACATTCGCGCCAAAACGCGCGCCGCTGCCGGCGGCGGGAACGATGGCGTGATAAGCCGGACGGGTGTTTTTCATTGCGGCAATTCAGAGTCGCCGTCTGCTGAATCATCCAACCAGATGATGGCGTCTTCCGGCGCGACGAATACTTCAATGTCGGCGCTGACGAAGTTTTGCGTAAGCCATGCGCTCCAGGAAACCCATTGGCTGTCGCTGATGACGGCGATACGGCGAAAATCGTGCGCGTGTTCGTGGGCAAAGCGCATATCTTCCCAAGCGACATCAAGAGTCATGCCTGTCATTTCGCGCAAATCAAAACATAGATCAACCGGGTCTTCAAAGCGGATGGTGTAATTGACCTCCTCCTCGAACTCCCGATAGTCCTCCAGGGTAAATTCCCCATACACATTGACGCTGACGCGTCCTGCTTTTCGGTCAATGACGATCATGGGTATCTCCGAAAACAACGACAATACCCACAGTTTACCGCCTTGGAGCGTTTTCTAGGCAAATATGCGCGCTTTTTTCTTTTGCAAAAACCCCGTCCTCCACCTGTTGACATCCGGCATGAAACTAATCAAAATGGCAATGTTCCAATGGAATTTTTCCTATTGAACCACCAAGGAGAGCGTCATGACTGATCGAACATACGAATTCAACTGGGACATCATCGGCGATTTGCAAGAGGGTCGTCCCAATCTTGGCGAGGAGGTCAATCTTGTCCTCTATCGCCTGATGCAATACACCTTTTTGGACGTTTCCGTAAAGAAATTCGGCAGCGAAGAAACAGGCCGACTCTTCCGCGACGCGGGGCATATCGCCGGCCGATTCTTTTTTGATAACTTCCTGAAGGATCACAAGGGTCTGCCCCTTGATAACTTTCTCGCAAAACTCCACGCCGTTCTTGGCGAAAACGGTATCCGCTATTGCCGCATTGACTCCGTGAACGTCGGCACGGAGGAATTTTCCTTCTCCGTCGCCACAGGCATCGAGGGAGTCGGTCAGGATCTCCTCGAAATCAACGATTATCAATACGATGTCGGGTTCGCGGAGGGGATTCTCTTCAAGTACACGGGCAAGAAGTTCAAGCCGGGAACCGTCAATGTCGACACCGTCCAGGAAATCCTTCCGAAACTGGGAGACCAGATCAACCTCGTTCCGTACCGCATGTTGCAGTACACCGTCCGGGACGTAATCGAACAAAAGATCGGCACGGAGGCTTGCAACCAGCTTTTCTACGACGCGGGAGACGTTGCCGGGCATTTCTTCTTCGATAATTTCATGGCGGAATTCAAAGACCTGCCGCTGAATGGATTTGTCGGCGAACTCCAGCGCATTCTCAAAGACCTCAAAGTCGGCATTCTCCGTGTCGAGAAGGCAGATCCCGAAAAAGGGCAGTTCACCCTGACTGTTTCCGAAGACCTTGATTGCTCCGGTTTGCCCGACCTTGGCATTGAAGTCTGCAATTACGATGAAGGTCTCATCGCAGGGATTTTTTACAAATACACGGGCATCACTTTCAACGTGAAGGAGGTCGACTGCTGGAGTTCCGGCGACAGGACATGCCGCTTTGCCGTGAATCGCGCCTGAATATACTGCCTGACTCATATATTCGCGTGTTCCTCCGCGTCGCCTTTGCGGTGAATTGCAACCGTAAAGGGCGCGGAGAGGGCAAGGCTTACACAGGGGGGAAACAGGCATCATGAAAGCAAGCGAATCTGCGCCAACGTGGCAAGATACCTAGACCGTAGCAAGGCGGTCTTCGGGAACTAAGCCCCAACTGGGCAAGATAACTCCGATATTCACATTCCACATATATGCTTGTCTATGCCTGTCGAAGATGATTTGAATCTGATCCGCCAGTTATTAACGGCGCGGAGTGTTCCGGTTGTTCCCGAGACCTTTGAAAACGACGATACGGCGGCGTTGTTCAAGGATTTGGCGGACATTCGGAGCGCTCTGTTGTTGTTTTCTCGCGGGAACTTCGATGCCGACGTGACCGGACGCAACGTCTTTGCCGCTGCGCTCAAGGCGTTGCAGGCGAACTTGCGCCATCTGATGTGGCAGGTTGGAGAGGTAGCCAAGGGGGACTTTACGCAACGGGTTGACTTCATGGGGGAATTTTCGCTCGCTTTCAACTCGATGACACAGCAGTTGGATCAGTCGTTGACCGAATTGAAAGAGCGCGAAGCGAGCTTGCTTGCTTTGACTGCCGACTTAAAAGCCAGTGAAGAGCGGTGGAATCTTGCTGTACAGTGCAGCCGGGACGGTATTTGGGATGTCAACATAGACGAGCGGACGGCGTGGTATTCGGAAAATTTTATGCGGATGATGCGCTACACCACCAAAAAACTGCCCAAGAACCTGGATTGGGAAGAGATGATTCATCCCGACGACGTAGACCAAGCCGCCGTGATGCTGAAGACGCTGCGAGGAACCGGCGAGCTCCTGCCTTTTTCGGAGGAATGCCGTTTTCGGACAGGGCAGGGAGAGTACCTCTGGCTCAGGCTTCGCGGAATGCCTGTGCATGCGGGAAGCACCCGGCGGGTAATTGCCATTGCATCCGATATTACCGCGCAAAAAGAGGCGGAACAATCGTTGACGCGGCAGGCAATGTATGACAACTTGACCGGATTGCCAAACCGATACTTGCTGAATGACAGGCTGGAACAGGCTGTCGCCAATACGGAGCGTTATGGCAAGCCCTTCGTTTTGGTGACGCTTGACCTTGACTTTTTCAAGGGGGTTAATGACACCTACGGACACGCGGCGGGCGATCAGATTCTGGTGGAGTTGGCGAAACGTTTAAGCATGGGAATGCGGGCAACAGACACGGCAGCCCGCCTGGGCGGCGATGAATTTATCGCGCTCTATCCATGCGAAGCGGATATGGAACAAACAACGACGGAAAGGGTGATGAGCCATTTTTATGAAAACCTGAAGCCCCCTGTCATGCTGGGAGACGTGGAGTATCAACTTCGCTCAAGCGCTGGCGTCGCGTTTTTTCCCAGGCACGCCAAAGATGTGCCGACGCTGTTTGAACGCGCCGACATTGCTTTGTACAAAGCGAAGAAAAATGGCAAGAATCAATACGCAGTATATGAAATAGGAGACGAGACCCCGAAGTAGAATCCGGCTTTGCGGGAATCCAGACTTGCGGCGTAGGGGTTGACTCGCGGCGAAGCTGGGGTTAACCCTTTTTAAAGAGGTTGGCAGCAGTCCCCGCGATCATTCGAGATGGACAAAACATGCTTTGCCATGTTGGGGTTCGCTTCTGCCCGCCTCACGGATACGATGCTTGACCGGCAACTTCTTCGCCGGAATGAAAATCGCGCCATGACCGGCGCGATTCTATGTCCCCGAACAAGCCAAATTAAAAAACAGACATTTTCGGTCCTTCTGTGATAAGCGTAAGATGCTGAAGCTCGGAAGTCAGGTCAATGTCGCCTGCTTCCTTGCTCTTCAGCTTGATTTGCAGGCGCAGATTATTGATGGAATCGGCATTTCTCAACGCCTCTTCGTAAGAGATCACATTGTTTTCATACAGCGTAAACAGTGATTGCTCAAAGGTCTGCATCCCGGAATTTCTGGATTTCTCCACAATATCCCGAATACTGTGAAAATCGCCCTTGAAAATAATGTCGGCAATCAACGGAGAGTTCAGCAGCACCTCGAACGCCGCCACTCGCCCCTTGCCATCTTTGCGCGGCATAAGACGCTGCGAAATGATGGCGCGCATGTTCAATGACAGCCCCATCAGCATCTGCAAACGCTGCTCCTCCGGGAAGAAGTTGACGATCCGTTCGATACACTGAACGGCGCTGTTGGCATGCAAGGTTGCCAGACACAAGTGACCGGTTTCGGCAAAGGCCATCGCATGTTCCATGGTGCGGCGGTCGCGGATTTCACCCATCAGGATCACATCCGGCGCCTGCCGCAAGGCGTTCTTCAGGGCTGGCTCCCAGTCTTCGGTATCAACTCCGACTTCCCGTTGGGTAATTATGCAATTCTTGTGCTCATGCACGTATTCAATCGGCGATTCAATCGTGACGATATGGCCATAGCTGTTTTCGTTACGATAGCCTATCATCGCCGCCAAAGAAGTGGTCTTCCCTGTGCTGGAGCCGCCTACCAGGATAACCAGGCCGCGCCTTGTCATGATTATGTCTTTGGTAATGGGCGGCATGCCCAGAGACTCAATGGTGGGGACTTCTGTATTGATGGTTCTCAATACAACGCCGGTATGTCCCTGCTGGATAAAGGCGCTGACCCGAAAACGCCCGATTTTGGTGGGCGAAATGGCGAAGTTGGCTTCCTTGGTTGACTCGAATTCTGCCGCCTGTTTGTCGTTCATAATGGAGCGGGTAAGCTCCGACGTGTGTTGCGCGGTAAGCGTCTGATTGGAGACCGGCATGATGCGACCATCAATCTTGATGGCGGGGGGAAATTCGGCTGTGATAAAAAGGTCGGACGCATTTTTGCTGACCATCAACCGCAAAAGGTCGTACATGAACTTGAGTGCCTGATCGCGTTCCATGATGAATCCTCACGCAAAAAAAGGAAAAAAGATTGGCCGATTAGGCAGCCGGGAAAGAATCCTTGTTGGCGGCGCGCGCCTTGGCGTCAGTAATGGACACCATATTGCGCCGCACCAGATCAATCAGGGACTGGTCAAGCGTCATCATCCCGCGAGCCTGTCCGGTCTGTATAGCGGAATACATTTGCGCCACCTTGTCTTCCCGGATCAGGTTGCGGATGGCCGGCGTGCCGATCATGACCTCGAACGCCGGAACCCGACCGCTTCCGTCCTTGTTTTTCAGGAGAATCTGGGCAATAACGGCGCGCAACGACTCGGACAGCATCCCGCGCACCATTTCCTTTTCCGCGCCCGGAAAAACGTCAATGACCCGGTCGACGGTCTTGGCTGCAGAGGATGTGTGCAGGGTTGCGAATACCAAGTGACCGGTTTCCGCGGCAGTCAGGGCAAGGCGGATAGTTTCAAGGTCGCGCAACTCGCCGACCAGAATGATGTCAGGGTCTTCCCGCATGGCGGCGCGCAGGGCATTCGCGAACGATAAGGTGTGCGGCCCTACCTGGCGCTGATTGATCAGGCACTTTTTGGGCTGGTGCACAAATTCGATCGGGTCTTCAATGGTAAGAATGTGGGAGAAGGCGTAGTCGTTGATATAGTCTATCATCGCCGCCAGTGTGGTGGATTTTCCGCTGCCCGTAGGCCCGGTGACAAGCACGATGCCACGCGGAAATTCGCAGATTTCCTTGAAAACCTGAGGGAAGCCAAGCTCGTCCATGGTCTGGACTTTGGCGGGAATCGTGCGGAACGCCACGCCTGAGCCGCGATCTTGCACGAAAGCATTGACCCGGAAACGCGCAAGATTGGGGATTTCAAAGGAAAAGTCGCATTCCAGCGTTTCTTCATAAGTCTTACGCTGCGAGTCATTCATGATGTCGTACACCATGGAATGCACGTCTGTATGCTCCAGGGGCGGCAGGTTGAACTTGCGTATGTCGCCGTGGACACGGATCATCGGGGGCAACCCTGCGGAAAGGTGCAGGTCGGAAGCGCCGTTTTTGACGCCAAAAGCCAGCAATTCAGTGATGTCCATACATATTTCCCAAAGTCAGTTGAAAAACGAACAACGTAAAACGCAAAAACATGGTAGAACCAGTACACTTGCTGCGCGAGTTTCCGCATGATCGTGACCACTCAACCAGAATGCCCAAGAATTATGAATGCAATTACCGATAATCTGCAAGCAATTCGTCAAATGATTCTGGAAAATGCGCAGTTTTTTGGAAAACATGACACGCCCATTTGCCTGGTTGCGGTCAGCAAAACCCGTTCGAGAGACGAGGTAATGATCGCTGCGCTTGCCGGGCAGCGCGACTTTGGGGAAAATTATGCCCAGGAAGGAGTGGGGAAAATCCTCGCCCTGCGGGAAAAATTCGCGGACACGCCCCTTGTCTGGCATTTCATCGGCCCTCTGCAAAGCAACAAAACAAGACTCGTTGCGGAAAATTTCGACTGGGCGCACTCGATTTCGCGCGCTAAAATTGCGGAACGTCTTGCCGGTCAGCGTCCTTGTCATTTGCCGCCCTTGCAGGTTCTGGTGGAGGTCAATGTTTCCGGGGAAGCCAGCAAGAGTGGCTGCGCCCCGGAAGAAGTCTTGCCGCTATGCAAGCTCGTGATGACGCTCCCCAGGCTTACCTTGCGCGGCCTGATGTGCATCCCGGAACCAGTAGCCGATTTTGCGGCGCAACGCCGCCCTTTTGCGTGTCTTCGCGCATTGTGGGAGGAACTGCGCAGGGCGGGGCTGCCGCTTGACACCCTTTCGATGGGGATGAGCGATGATTTTCCCGCCGCCATTGCCGAAGGCAGCAATATGGTGCGTATCGGGACAGCCATTTTTGGAGCGAGAACATGAAAATTACTTTCATCGGCGGCGGCAATATGGCGTCTGCCTTGATCGGCGGCCTTGGCAGAGGCGCGGCGGATAGTATCACCGTAGTTGAGCCTCTGGCGGAGCAAAGAGAAAAACTTGTTCGGGAATTCGGCGTTCGCGTTCTGGCAGAGCCGAATGATGCGGCGATGTCCGCCGACATAATCACACTGGCGGTAAAGCCGCAGCAAATGAGAAAGGCGATCATGCCGCTTGCCGGAAGCCTCAATCGCCAGCTTGTATTAAGCCTTGCCGCCGGACTGACCCTTGCGACCCTGTCCGGCTGGCTGTCGGGCTTTCGCCGCCTGATCCGGGCGATGCCCAACACTCCGGCTCTGATTGGCGCGGGCATGACCGGCCTTTATGCCTTGCCGGAAGTCTCAAAAGAGGAGCGCGATGCTGCCGGAGAGATGCTTTCCGCAGTCGGAAATGTCCTCTGGGTGGAGGACGAAGCTGAAATGGACGCAATTACCGCTATTTCCGGTAGCGGCCCGGCCTATCTTTTTTTGTTCATCGAAAGTCTGGAAGCGGCGGCAAGGCAGCTCGGATTTTCGCCGGAGATTGCCCACAAACTGGCTGTCGCCACTACCCTTGGCGCGGCGCGTCTGGCTGAAAATACCGGGGAATCACCCGCGTCGCTTCGGGAACGGGTAACTTCCAAAGGCGGAACCACGGCGGCAGCGCTTGCGACTATGGCGGAAAATAAGGTGCGCGAAGGCATCATCGCAGGCGCGCTGGCGGCGCGGGATCGCAGCCGGGAAATGGCGCGGCTGCCTGCTTCCTGATATGTTCACGCTTTGTCTTTAACCCTGCCAGGAAATTTTCACCATGCCACACGCCCTGCTGTTTCTCGTTAATGCCTTGTGTGTGTTTTTTTCCACACTTTTCATGTTGCGCCTGTTGATGCAGTGGCAGAAAGTCTCCTTTTCCCTGCCTGTAGGCGGCTTTGTCTTGTCGCTCACCAACTGGGCGGTTCTGCCCATGCGCCGCGTCATTCCAGGGATTTGGGGGGTGGATTGGGCGAGTATAACGGCGGCGTTCATTCCGCATGTGCTCTACGCCGTGGCTTTTTTGTACCTGCTGAAAATGAACGCTATTGTAGGCGTTCAGGCCGACCAGATTCTCCTTGCGATTGCTGTGCTTACCCTGCAAAGTTTTTTGCGTAACATAATTTATCTTTTCATGGTTCTGCTGTTCATCAAGGTCATTCTTTCCTGGGTAAATCCTCATTCCCCGCTTGCTTATCCGCTTACGAAACTGACCTATCCGCTGCTCTCGCCCGTGCAACGGCTGATACCGCCCATTTCCGGCATTGACCTTTCCCCGCTCATAGTCATCCTGATCTTGCAGGCTCTGCTTTTTCTTTTGTGAAGCTGTAATGCGCGAGGACTGGCTGACTACCGACCGGGAAGGCGCTGTTTATCTTGCCTTGCATGTGCATCCGGGCGCAAAAAGGAATGAGCTGGCGGGTCTGTATGGCAATGCGCTCAAGGTTCGGCTGACCGCCCCGCCTGTTGACGGCAAGGCCAATGAGGCCCTGTTGCAATGCCTTGCGAACTGGCTTTCTCTTCCCCAAAGCGCGTTGATCTTGAAGAGTGGTCAGACCTCGCGCCGCAAGGTTGTGCGGGTGCAAGGGCTGACAACGGAGCGGATACGGGAGATTTTGCTTGCCGGGTCATAGCGGGGGGCGCGGATCGTTTCCAAAACAAACCGCCCCGGTCTCAATGTTTTGAGGCCGGGGCGGGATTTAACGCGGAGGCAGCTTCTAATCAGGCGAACACGAGAAAGCGTTGGTCGTTCTCGATGAATGTCTTGTCGCCAAACGGAGCCTGGTTGGAGCCGAAGGGCATTTGCGCCCGCAGCTTCCAGGATGCCGGAATGTTCCATTCCTTTTGCGCGGCGGCGTCGACAATCGGGTTGTAGTGTTGCAGGCTGGCGCCGATGTTGACGCTTGTCAGCGCAGTCCACACCGCGTATTGGGCGATGCCGGAGGATTGCTCGGACCAGATTGGGAAACCGTCGGCATATGCGGCGAACTTCTCCTGCAATCCCTTGACCACATCCTGATCCTCGAAGAAAAGCACCGTACCGGCGCCTGCCGCGAAGCTGTCAATTTTCTGCGCAGTCTGGGCGAAGCTCTCCGCAGGGACGATCTTTTGCAGCGCGTCTTTGGCCAGGTTCCAGAATTTGACGCTCTGCGCTCCGAACAAAATCACCGCGCGCGAACTTTGCGAGTTAAAGGCAGAAGGGCATTGGCGCACAGCTTCCTGAATCAGAGCCGTCACCTCGGCCTGGGGCAGCGGCATATCTTTGCCCAGAGAATACTGGGAACGGCGTTTCCTGATGGTCTCGATATAACTGTCGCTCATGTTGTTTCCTTGCAAAAATTGTGGGTGACGCCGCGACTCGCCAGCCTAACGCGGCTTTACTTGACTACCGCCTTGGCGCGCAAGCCTTCCAGCAGATTTTCCACCTTTTGCTGGTTCAGGCCTTGCCGGATTTGTCCCTGCACCTGCTCCAACGCGGGAAACTCAGTAGCGCGGATATCATCAACCATGATAACGTGATAGCCGAAGTCCGTCTGTACCGGAGTCTGGGAATATTGGCCTTTTTGCAACTGGGAAAGCGCCTGGGCAAATGGAGGCACGAACGCGGCGGGACTCATCCAGCCAATCTCGCCGCCATTGCCCTGGCTTGCCACATCCAGTGAAGATTCGGCAAGGGTTGCGAATTTGCTCCCTTTTTTCAGCTTGGCAATAATTTCCTGCGCTTCTTTTTCCTCTGCGACGAGGATATGGCGGACGTGATATTCCGTGTTGCCCCGTTGCTGCTTCAACATTTCGTAAGCGGCGGAAATATCAGCGTCGGAAACCGGATTTTTTTGGAGGTAGTCTTCAATGTAGGCTCGTACCAGTACGGATAGGCGGGCATTTTCCATCATCCCCTGTATTTCCGGCTTTTTCTCCAGTCCGGCGCGGCGCGCTTCGGCGACAATCAGCTCGCGGCGAATCAGGGCTTCACGCACGGCATCGCGCATTTCAGCGCTTTCCGGGACGCCGGCGGCTTTTTGCTCCTCAATCAACACATCGGCGACGTATCTGGGTACGGCAACGCCGTTTACCGTGACAAAGGTTGCCTGCGCGAAAACAGGCGCGGAGACGAGGAAGGAGGCGGCAAAGACTGCGGCAAATTTTTTCAGGTTCATCACAAATTCCCTTGAAAAGTAAGAAAAAAACAACAATCCGGCATTATAGGCTCACAAAAGCCGAAACGCATGTTTCGACATGTAAAAAATATAACATGGACTACTTCGCGCCCATCCACGCCCGCGCCGTGTCCAGCATCCGGCAGGAATAGCCCCATTCGTTGTCGTACCAGGCCAGTACCTTGACCAGTGTCGCGCCGTCTTCGCCGGTAAGCGCGCGCGTTTGCGTGGCGTCGAATATGGATGAGGCCGTAGTGTGGTTGAAATCGGACGACACCAGGGGAGCGGTGTTGACTTCGAGGACGCCTTTTAGCGAGCCATTGGCGGCTGCGGTCATGAGCGCGTTGATTTCTTCTTTCGTCGTGGCGCGAGAAGAAGTGAAGGTCAAGTCGACGAGCGAGACGTTCAGGGTCGGAACCCTAAGCGCAAAGCCGTCGAATTTCCCCTTTAATTGCGGCAACACCAACCCTACAGCCTTGGCTGCGCCGGTCTTGGTCGGAACGATATTGACCGCCGCTGCGCGCGCCCGGCGCAAATCCGTGTGAAACGCATCAACAGTAACCTGATCGTTCGTGTAGGCATGGATTGTGGTCATCAGTCCCTGCCGGATGCCGACAGATTCGGAAAGAACCTTTGCGACCGGAGCCAAACAGTTGGTAGTGCAGGAAGCGTTGGAGACGACCGTCATTTGGGATGTAAGCACATTTTCATTGACGCCATAGACCACAGTAGCATCCACATCGTCGCCGCCCGGCGCGGAGATGAGAACTTTTTTCGCGCCCTCCGCCAGCAATGCTTCCGCCTTGGCCTTGCTCGTGTACGCGCCGGTGCATTCCAGCAACATCTCAACGCCAAACTGCGCCCAATCAATATCCTTGGGATTCGTGGTGAAGCGAAAGGGAATTTTCTTGCCATTTATGATCAGCGCACTGTCGCCTTCGGTCTCGACCGTCGCGTTGAAGCGTCCGTGCGTGCTGTCGTATTTCAGCAAATGGGCATGGGCGGCAAGGTCGCCGGGGGCGTTGATGGCGACTACATCAAACTCGTCCTGTAGTCCCTCTTCGTAAATGGCGCGCAAAACGCAGCGCCCGATACGGCCAAAGCCGTTGATGGCAACCTTGATGGGCATGAAATTCTCCTGATTGATGACGGCAGCGGATAAAGAAAACTAATTATTTTAACGCATTTATCGCTCCTGCCGGACGCCGACAAAAAACCGCATCCGGTTACTGCTTTTTGTCGGGCAAAGGCGGGTGAGTCACCCCAACCTGAAGGTTGGGGCTTCCTCGCCACAGATGAGGGAGCCTCAATGCTCCACAAAACAACTGTCTCGCTCACCCCGCCATAAATGGCGAGGCTTCTTCGAGACACGTGGTCAGGGGCACATTGATGTCAAACCGCTGTCCAGATAGACGAAATATGTAATCGCAAAGTCCTGAAAAACAGCAGGGGCAATATAATCTGACCGGAAAATACCGCTCTGCAAATTTGTGAAGAAGAGCGGGCAGCAGCACGGCAGGAATAAATCCGGCGGCAAAGTTTACTGCTTATCAGAAAGGACGCAGGAATGACAAACGTAATGAGTTGGAGCGCAACGCTGGCGGTAGGCTCGGGCGCGGCATTGGGCGCGTGCGCTCGCTGGTGGTTGGGCGTCTTGCTGAATCCGCTGTTGCCGGCGTTGCCGCTTGGAACATTGGCAGCCAATCTGATCGGCGGTTATCTGGTCGGGGTGGCAATCGGCATATTTCATTTGTACAGCTCGCTTGATCCGCTCCTGAAACTTTTTATCATCACCGGCGTTTTGGGCGGGCTGACGACATTTTCCGCCTTTTCCGCCGAAACCGTCGAACGCCTGATGTCTGGACGCGCCGGATATGCGCTGGCGCTCTGCGCCTTGCATCTTGTCGGTTCGCTCGTCATGACCTGGCTGGGATTGTTGAGCGTGGGCGCGCGGCGTGTTTTTATGACATGATGCAAACCTCTCCGAACGCTGTTATTATGTTTCCATGACACATGTTGTTTAAGCCAAAGGAGCCGTCATGTTGACCGCCTGCTTCCAAAAACAAGTTTCCCGCCTCGCTAGTGCCCGCCATGATTGCGTACATCCAAGGCCATCTGGGAACACGGGCGGAATGTGGAAAACCATCGGGCTGGCGGCGGCGTTGGCTGTTGGGCTTACCGCTTGCGGTTCGCTGGAGAGAAAGGCAACTATAGCGGAAGGCAGGATATACAAGCCGGAGGAGCTTGTTTTGATGTGCATGTATATAGATGAACGCGATGCAGGCACTGAATGCGGTTACATCACTAACCGGGGCAAAGTAGTGATTCCGCCAAGGTTTGAACATGCTGATAAGTTTGCCGCCAATGGCTTGGCGATAGCCAGCGAAAACGAGAAATTGGGCTTCATCAACACCCAAGGTGAATGGGTTATTCCGCCAAGGTTTGAGTCGGCTGATAATTTTGCCGCAAATGACTTGGCAGCGGTTCAGGAAAGCGGAAAATGGGGTTTCATCAATGCCCAAGGTGAATGGGTTATTCAGCCAAGATTTGAGCGCCATATTGAATTTGCCGCAAATGGCTTGGCAAATGCCACGGAAAACGGGAAAGACGGCTACATCAATGTCCAAGGCGAATGGGTGATTCCGCCAAGGTTTGAAGCCGCTCATTCCTTCGCTGCCAATGGCTTGGCGGCAGTCAGGGAAAGCGGGAAATGGGGCTTCATAAACAGCCAGGGAGAATGGGTAATTCCGCCAAAGTTTGACGGGGGCGGGCATTTTGACGACAGCGGCTTGGCACGGGTTGCGGAAAGCAGGAAATACGGGTTCATCAACACAAAGGGCGAGTGGGTAATCCAGCCAAAGTTTGAAGACGCTTGGTATTTTGCCGCCAATGGCTTGGCACAAGCCAAGGAAAACGGGAAATTGGGCTTCATAAACAGCCAGGGTGAATGGGCGATCCCGCCAAGGTTTGAGTCGGCTGGTGATTTTGCCGCCAATGGCTTGGCTGCGGCCAAGGAAAATGGAAAGTGGGGTTACATCAACGCTCAAGGTGAATGGGTAATTCCACCAAGGCTTGAATTTACTTACCATTTTGATGTCAATGGCTTGGCTCTCTCCATGATACTTGCCCAGGAAAATACGAAATGGGGTTATATCAACATTCAGGGCGAGTGGGTGATTCCGCCAAAATTCGACAGCATTGGATTTTTTGGCGCCGATGGCTTGGCAGGGTTTCTTGAAAGTTGGAAAGCAGGCTACATCAATATGAGCGGCGAAGTCGTCATATTCACAGAGATCATATGCAACCGCAGTGTCCTTAAAAACGGCAAGGGCGAGATTACCTGGCCGGAAAAGACTGCTCTGCAAATTTGCGAAGAGCAGGCCGCCGCAAAGCAAGAATAAGCTGCAAAATGCTGTTATCCTTCATACGTTTTTCAACCCACGGAACCGCCATGTTGACCGCCTGCTTCCAAAAACAAATTTCCCGCCTTGCGGATACCCGCCCGGATAGTGAGCTTTCAAAGCCATCCAAAGGCACGAGCGAAATGTGGAAAATTATCGGGTTGGCGGCGGCGTTGATGGTCACGCTTCCGGCCTATGCTTCGCAGGAAATCGAGGCAGCGGCAGCAGCAAGCAGGGGCAAACCAGTAGTTGCAGAAAGAAGGTTACACAAGCCAGAGGAGCTTGTTTCGATATGTATGAGAGATGAAAGATACAGATACACTATAAAATTCCCTTCTGCTAATAAGAAATTTATGGAATGCGGTTACATCAATGCCCAAGGTGAAATGGTAATTCAACCGTGGTTTGAGGAGATTCGGGCTTTTGCTGCTAACGGTTTGGCACTGGCCAAAGAAAACTGGAAATGGGGTTACATTAACACCCAAGGTGAGTGGGTAATCCCGCCAATGTTTGGCGAACTCCGGGATTTTGCCGACAATGGCTTAGCGGCAGCCAGTGAAAGTGGAAAGTACGGTTACATCAACATTCAAGGCAAATGGGTAATTCAGCCGATGTTTCGGAATGCTTATGATTTTACCGCTAATGGCTTGGCAAGAGTCAGGGAAAATGGGAAATACGGTTACATCAACGCTCAGGGCAAGTGGGTGATTCCGCCAAGGTTTGAGTATGCTTATGATTTTGCCGATAACAGCTTGGCAATAGTCAAGGAAAGCGGGAAATACGGTTACATTAACGCTCAGGGCGAGCGGGTGACTCCGCCAAAGTTTGAGTATGCTAATGATTTTGCCGCCAATGGCTTGGCATTAGTCGAGGAAAGCGGAAAATACGGCTATATCAACGCTCAGGGCGAGTGGGTGATTCGACCGATGTTTCGGGATGCTTCTGGTTTTACTGCCAACGGCTTGGCAAGAGTCAAGGAAAACGGGAAAACAGGTTACATCAATGCACAAGGTGAGTGGGTAATTCAGCCAAAGTTTCAGAGCGCTTTTGCTTTTGCCGCCAATGGCTTGGCAGCAGTCGAGGAAAATGGGAAAGACGGCTACATCAACGCCAAAGGGGAATGGGCGATTCCGCCAAGATTTGAGGGAGCTTGGAACTTTACCGCCAATGACTTGGCAATAGCCAAGGAAAACGGAAAACGAGGGTTCATAAGCGCCCAAGGCGAATGGGTAATTCCACCAAGGTTTGAGGAAGCTCATCCTTTTAATGCCAATGGCTCGGCATTTGTCAAGGAAAACGGGAAATACGGCTACATCAACTTGAGCGGCCAAACTATTGCATCATATGACACAGTATGCGGCATCAATGTCCTTAAAAACGGCAAGGGCATAATAATCTGGCCGGAAAATACGACCGAAGAGCAGATTTGTGCAGAACAAAAGCGCAGGTAAGCCCGAATGAAAACATCCTTATTCCTGCCTCCTATAGTGTTTTCGATACAAGCATGAATACTCTTGGCAATCACGGCGCGGTCTACCCTCTCCCCCAACCCCTCTCCCACAAGTGGGAGAGGGGAAGTCTTGCAGATGGCAATGTCGTACCCTCTCCCGCTTGCGGGAGAGGGTGGCGCGTAGCGCCGGGAGAGGGTACACGCCTAAACCGCTCCAGGGCGGTTTCATGTCAAGTGGATATACAGTCATTGCGAGCGAAGAGTTACCGATGAAAATATCCCCTTACCTTCTGGCGTTTTGCGTAAGCCTCTCCGCCGCTCATGCGGACGAGGTAAGCGCGGAAGAAACCGACGCAATCAATGTCTGTTTCAATTACGGCTGCGTCACAGAATGGCCGGTGACTTTCACGCCGGAAGCGTTTAACGCCCTGCTCCATGAACTCACAGAGGCAGAAGACGCAAAATCCGAACGGGAAAAACTCGCCATCGTTATAGGCCGTCTCTACGCCCTGGCGGCGGAACAAACGCCAATCGGCAACGACAAGGGAGGCAATTACGCCGACGCCGGCGTTTGGGGACGCATGGACTGCATTGACCACTCCATAACCACAACCCGCTTTTTAAAACGGATTGAGGCTGCGGGCGGACTCAAATGGCATCGAGTGTTGGAGCCGGTAAAAAGGATGCGCTTTTTTGTCCTGCAACACCTCTCCGCCGTCATAGAGGAAACAACCGAAGAAAACAAACGCTATGCGGTGGATAGCTGGTTCGTGGATAATGGCGAACCGGCAATCATCTTGCCATTGGAAGACTGGATGAACGGAGCAGGGCCTGATGTCTGAACATGTAATCGTGGGGCTTTCCGGCGGCGTGGATTCCGCCGTCGCCGCCCTGCTCCTGAAACAACAGGGTTATCGCGTCACCGGCCTCTTCATGAAAAACTGGGAGGGCGATGACGACGATGAATACTGCGCTTCCCGCGAGGACTTGATTGACGCCGTAAGCGTCGCTGATCGGCTCGGCATTGATATGGAAGTGATAAACTTTGCCGCCGAATATCGGGAACGGGTGTTCGCCGAGTTTTTGCGTGAATATCAGGCAGGCCGCACCCCCAACCCGGACGTGCTCTGCAACTCCGAAATCAAGTTCAAAGCCTTTCTCGAACACGCGATAACGCTGGGAGCCGATTACATCGCCACCGGCCATTACGCCGGAGTGCGGGAATTTGCCGGGCGCTTCCAACTCTTGAAAGCCGAGGACGGCGCAAAAGACCAGAGTTATTTTCTGTATCGCTTAAACCAGACGCAGCTTGGCAAAACCCTGTTCCCGCTCGCCAACCTCTACAAACGCGAGGCGCGCCAAATCGCCGCCGATGCCGGTCTTTCCGTCGCGGGGAAAAAAGACTCCACCGGCATATGCTTCATTGGCGAGCGCCCTTTCAAGGCATTCCTCTCCCGCTACCTGCCGCCAAAAAAAGGGGAAATCCGCCGTCTGGACGACAACAAATGCCTGGGCGAACATGACGGCCTGATGTACCACACCATCGGACAGAGAAAAGGGCTTGGCATCGGCGGGCTGCAAGGGTCTGAACATGAAGCATGGTTCGTCGCTGGCAAGGATGTCGGGCAAAATGTGCTCTACGTCGTGCAGGGGCATGAGCATCCGGCCTTGCGGCAAGACACGCTTTCCGCCTGCCAGGTTGCCTGGGTTTCAGGCGAAGCTCCGCGTGAACACATGGTCTACAGCGCCAAACCACGCTACCGCAGCGAAGATGCGCCCTGCAAAATCGAGCAGGCAAGCCTTGAAAGCTGCATCATCCGCTTTGCCCAACCGCAATGGGCGCTCACGCCCGGTCAATCGGTCGCGCTCTACGAAGGCCGCATCTGCCTTGGCGGCGGAATTATCCAATGATTCGCATAGCGCATAAATGTATTGGCTAAAGCATCGCTATCAAATAAAATGCCCATTTCCACATACCTACTTTTTCTCCTCTCATGCAAAAGCGCGTTATCAGTCTGGAAACTACCATCGCCCTGACCGGCTTTTCCCGCCGCACCGTCTGGCGACGCCTTGCGGAAGGCGCATTGCAGAAGATCGAACTGCCGGAAACAAGCAGAGGCGGCGCGGCGCGCACCTGGCTGGAAATGGATGAGGTGTTGCGCTTTGCCAACCTCAATCTGGACGCGACGCAAATTGAACTTATTGAACGCTCAGACTATGGCGATGCGGACGCGCAACTGGCGCTGGGACAATTTTTTCACGAACAGGAGCGGTTTGATGTGGCTTTCTACTGGTTTTCGCTCGCAGCCGACCGCAACAATGCAGACGCCATGACCATGCTGGGTCGCTGCTACGCCGAAGGAATCGGAACCGAAAAAGAGGAAGAACTGGCAATAATGTGGATTGCCAAAGCCGCAGCGCGAGGAAACATCATCGCGCAAAAACAGATGCAGGGCTTACGCAGTCGTTAAATCGTCGACCAATAGCCCTAAATCCTGGCAAGGCTTTTCAATGCCTGCCGGATGCCATCGGCGGTGGAAAGCCCTTCCGGCAACGCCTTTTGCGCCGCAATCGCTTCCTTCTCGGAATAGCCCAGAGCCACTAACGCATTCAACACATCATTCGCAACTCCAGACGCAGAGCCAGCCCCGGCGCTTACGCCGTCCGGCAAAGAGAGCTTGCCCTTCAATTCCAACAGCAACCTTTCCGCTGTCTTTTTGCCGATGCCGGGAACGCGGGTAAGCCAGCCGGTTTCCTGCTCTGCCACCGCAAGCCGCAAATCCGCCACCGAAAGCCCGGAGAGCAGGGCAAGCGCGGTACGCGCACCAATTCCGGAAATCTTGAGAAGCTGACGAAAGGAATCCCTCTCTTCATCCGTCAGAAATCCATATAGAAACTGGCCGTCCTCCCTTGTCACCTGATGAATCAGCAGGGTGACGTTCTCATCCTGCCCCGTAAGGTTGTAAAAAGTGCTCATCGGCACGTCGACTTCGTAGCCGACTCCGCCTACGTCAATCAAAAGGCGCGGCGGGGTTTTTTCGGCGAGTATGCCTTTTAAACGTCCAATCATGACCGAAAAACAATCAGGCAGCTGCCCAAAGCCCCAATGCTGTCGCCAGTCCGCTCAAATTGGCAGCCAGGATCGTGCGTTTTATCGCATTGGGAAGACGGGCTGGAGTATTGGCATGAGCCAGCAAATCGCGGGCTGCCGAGAAGGAAAGAGGCAACGCAAAAGCGCCCGCCGCCGCATAAACAGGCAGCTTATTCAAGGCCACAGCACACAACAAAAAGCCATAGGCAAAAACAGCTATCAAAAGGTAAAGCCAGCGCGCCCGCTCAGTCCCCAACCGCACAACCAGCGTGCATTTACCCGCCGCCGCATCGCCCTTCCTGTCCGGAAACTGGTTGATGTAGAGGATATTGACCACCAGCAACGCGAAGGTCGTTCCGGCAAACCAGGGTTGCGCGGAAAACTCTCCTCGCATGACAAAATCGGCTCCGACCGCAATGACCGCCCAGCCCACATAAATGGCAGGCTCTCCGATCCCCCTGCACATGAGCCGAAAAGGCGGCGCGGAATAAGCCCAACCGGCGAAAAGTCCGGCAAGCCCGATCCAGAATAACCCGCCGGCGGAGACGTGCATGAGCCAAAGCCCTGCCGAAATGACGGAAAACAAAAGCAGATAACCGAAAATCAGGGTTTCTCTCGCGCTCAACACGCCGTTCAAAATAAAGCGACTCCCGCCGGTAAAGGGAAAAATTCGCTCGAAATTTTTCGCGTCGCTGCCTAATCTGTAATCATAATAATCGTTGATCACATTTACTCCGGCATGTGCCACCAAGGCAAAAAACAGGGTTATCAAGGCCTTGTCCATCTGAAATGGAATGCCGCTAACATGCGCGCTGGCAAGCCCAATCAGACAGGCAACCAGAGTGATGCTCAAAAAAGCCGGGCGGGTAGCGGCAATATAGCGCAGGACGATGTTGGGATACTTTGCAAGAGTTGGCTCTAATGTGTGCATGAGGTTATTGTCGGAAAGAAAGTTGGAAAAGGCGCAAGAGAACAAATATACCATTTTAGCATCATTTCGCGGGAAACGGGAAATGGCTATGCGCGTGACAAATGGCGCAGGCCAGCGCGTCTGCGGCGTCCGCCCTGGGCGGCTCGGAAAGACGGAGCAGGCGAGCCACCATGTGCTGCACCTGCTCCTTGGTTGCCTTGCCATATCCCACAACGGACTGTTTTATTTGCAGAGCCGTATATTCCGCCACCGGCAGATTGCCGACGGCCAGCGCCGCGATCGCCGCGCCTCTCGCCTGCCCCAAAAGCAGCGTGGATTGAGGATTGATGTTGACGAACACTTTTTCAATACCGGCTTCATCGGGGAGATAGGTCGCAATCACTTCCGAGACGCCGGAAAAAAGCGTAGCGATGCGTTCCGGCAAGCTCTGCCCGGAATTGGAGCGTACACAGCCGCTGGCTATATAGCGCAAGTTCTGCCCGCGTTTTTCAATGACGCCGAATCCGGTCACTCGCAAACCAGGGTCAATGCCGAGTATCCGAAGCGCAGACGCCACGTTTCAGCCTTCCTCGAATCCCGCCGCCTTGACGACGCGATCCAGGCTTACCAGAGTGGTGAGCAGGCGTTCCATACGGTCGAGCGGCCAACTGTTGGGGCCGTCGGAAAAGGCTTTTTCAGGATTCGGATGGGTTTCCATGAATAGACCGGATACTCCCGCCGCGATCGCAGCGCGCGCCAAAATCGGCACGAATTCCCGCTGCCCGCCGGAGGATGCGCCTTGTCCGCCGGGCAACTGCACGGAATGGGTCGCGTCAAATACTACCGGACAGCCGGTTTCACGCATAATCGCCAGAGAGCGCATGTCGGATACCAGATTGTTGTAGCCGAAAGACGCGCCGCGCTCGCAAACCATGAGATTGTCCGTATCGCTGTTCGCCTCCCGCGCCTTGGCGACCACATGCTTCATATCGCCGGGCGCAAGGAATTGCCCTTTTTTGATGTTGACCGGCTTGCCAGCCGCCGCTACCGCTTGGATGAAATCAGTCTGGCGACAGAGAAAAGCCGGAGTTTGCAACACATCCACTACCTCGGCTACGGCGGAAATATCCACTTCCGAGTGCACATCGGTCAGTACAGGGACTCCGACCTGTCGTCGCGCCTCGGCAAGCATCGCCAGGCCGGCTTCAAGACCCGGTCCTCGCGGCGAACGCGCGGAACTGCGATTGGCCTTGTCGTAGGAAGCCTTGAAGATGTACGGGATGTCAAGACGTTTGCACACCGCCTGCAAATGTCCGGCCACATCCACACAAAGCGCGGTCGACTCCGCCACGCAAGGGCCGGCAATCAGAAAAAACGGTCGGTCAAGGCCGGCGGAAAAACCACAAAGTTCCATGAAACACCCACAAAAGAGGATAACCGTCGGATTATCGCAGGAAAATCCGCGAGCGTCTTCCCAAACATGCCCTCGTTAAATAATACGTAAAATCAATGTGTTATATGCGCTTCCCCGTTCCTGCGGAATCTGGTTTTCTCGAAAAATAATGTTTGCGACGCAAATTTTCCGGAACGGGGCAGAATATTATGAAAGTTCTTCTTCCTATGTTGCAAGTTAACCGGCATAATAGACTTATCGCATGTTATGGTGAAAGTGTGGAGCCTCAATGCGCCTAAACTCAAAGATTTCGCTGTTCTTCTCGTTCATTGCCGTAGGTTTGGTTGTCGTTGTCGCCGCCATCAATCTTTATGCATTCAGGATTTTTACGATTGATGTCTCCAAATCGCATATCCAGACCGCTTCCGAGATCGTTCGGGTGCACCTGACCGAGGCCATGATCACCGGCACTATTGATCACCGCCAGTCCTTTCTGCGCCGCATCACCGAGATACACGGCCTTACCGATGCCCGTGTCGTGCGCTCGCGCCTCGTTGATGAACAGTTTACCAACAGCGGCGGCGAATTCCCGCCGGATGCGTTTGAACTCAAGGTCATGGCGACAGGTATAGCCGACTACGAGATCATAGAGAAAGGTAGTGAACTTGTTTTTCGCAACACCATCCCCTACATCGCCGATTCAAAAGACAGTCCTAACTGCATGTCCTGTCACTTCATTCGCAAGGGCGACGAATGGCACCCCGTCCCAGATGGCGCTGTGCTGGGCGCGGTAACGATGACCATGCGCCTGACCGAGCTCAGGAATCAGGCTCTGATCACAGTATTCAGCATCATCGGCACGGTTACACTTTTCATACTCGTTCTCTTCTTTTTCCTGCGGGGCATCCTGAATCCGATCACCAAGACGGCCAGCGAAGTCGAAGAAGTAGTGCGGGGCGCTACCGACGGAAACTTCAAGGGATACATCTCCCAGAAAACCAAAGACGAAGTCGGGCAAATCGCCAACGAGATGAACCGCCTGATGCGCTTTCTGGACGACGGCCTGAACCACATCGGAAATCAGGTGTCAAAATTGACAGGACGGCAGGCAAAAGAAAACGAAAACCTGCTCACCGTGACAATTGATATGGTGGAAGGACTGACCAAGGCCGCCCACTTCAAACAAACCATCGAAGAAGACGAAAGCAAGTCGGAAATTTTCCAGCGTCTTTCCGTCATTTTGCAGGATGAATTTGATCTGCATAAATTCTCCATCTACGAGCTGATAAGCGGACGCAACGAAATGCGCGCGATCATCGTGGATGGCGCGCTTTCCGCTTCCTGCCGCTGGTGTGACCCGCAGATTCTTGATCGTCCTGAAACATGCCGCGCCCGTCGAACCGGGCATCTGGTGAATGGGATCAGTCAACCTGATATATGTTACGCCTTCAAGCCACTCCCTGATGAATGGCGCCTCCACGGTTATCTTTGCTTCCCGATTATGCAGTCAGGCACGGTTGGCAGCATTGTACAACTGGTAATCGAGGAAGAAAACAAGGAACGGGTTTCTGAAGTCCTGCCCTACATCAATGTCTATCTGCGCGAAGCCGCGCCGGTGCTGGAAGCCCGCCGCCTGACCGAAACCCTGAAAGAATCTTCGCTGCGCGATCCGCTTACCGGCCTTAACAATCGTCGCTACCTTGAAGAATATGTCGAAACCCTGCTGGCGAACGCGCGTCGCCAGAAAATCCACCTGGCCATCATGATGCTGGATCTGGATTACTTCAAGATGGTCAATGATACCTACGGGCATGACGTCGGCGACACCGTGCTTAAGACACTCGCAGAGGTGCTGAAGCAGTCCGTGCGCTCTTCCGACATGGTAATCAGGTATGGCGGAGAGGAGTTTCTCATCATATTGCAGGGTACGGTGGAGCCGGACGCCGACCAGGTCGCCGAAAACATTCGGGCTACTGTTGAAAAAATGCGAGTCAATATCGGCGGCGACGTCCTGCAAAAGACCATCTCCATCGGTATTTCCGATTACCCGAAAGACAGCACAACCTTCTGGCAAGCCCTTAAATTTGCCGATGTTGCAATGTACAAGGCCAAACAGAACGGTCGCAATCTTGTCGCGCGTTTTACCCAGGAGATGTGGACAAACGAACCGGAGTATTAAAGCGGTTTCGATTTAAGCACGCACACTTTCTCCAAGGGTAAAGCTGTCACGGCGCGGTAGCCCTCTCCCCTACCCCTCTCCCACTAGTGGCGAAGCCACTAGTGGGAGAGGGGAGAAATACCCGCTTCCGCCTGCCGTTGTCCCCTCTACCATTTATAGTGTTTTCCACAAATAACGAGACTGTCGGTAAAAACACGCTTTGCTCCCCTCTCCCGCTTGCGGGAGAGGGGTCGGGGGAGAGGGCGAGGATGCGTAAAATGCGCTCATTTGAATTGGGACTTTGGCGCGAGGGCAATGCAACCTCTGTTCTCATGCGATTGCCATGCGCGAGAAAGGTACGTTGATTTTGACACTATAGGAAGGGACGTAGGCAATGTTAGAATACGCCATTGCCTTGGGGTAGTTCGGATGGAATACGAAACGATTGCTGCGGTGGATTTAGGCTCCAACAGTTTTCGCCTGCAAGTCGGGCGGGTGGTGGAGGGGCAGATTTATCCCCTGGATTCGCTGAAGGAAACCGTGCGGCTGGCGGGCGGATTGACGACCGGCAAAATACTGGAGCGTTCCGCGATGGAACGGGGCTTGGCTACGCTGGAGCGGTTCGGGGAGCGGCTGCGGAGTTTGAAGGGCGGCGCGGTGCGCGCCGTGGCGACGGATACCTTGAGAGTGGCGCGAAACTCCCAGGATTTTCTGGCGGCAGGAGAAGCCGCATTGGGTTTTCCGATAGAGATAATTCCCGGGCGCGAAGAGGCGCGGCTGATATACATCGGCACGATTCATTCCCTGCCTGCCGCCGCGCACAAGCGACTGGTCGTGGATATCGGCGGCGGCTCGACGGAATTTATTATCGGCAGGAAAGAATCGCCCATTTTGATGAGTTCGCTGTACATGGGCAGCGTCGGTTATACCCTGCGATATTTTCCCGGCGGACGGGTGGACAAAAAGCGTTTGACAGAGGCTAAAACTTCCGCAGCCAAGGATACGGAACGGATCAAGCATGTCTACACGCAGCAGGGTTGGAAGGAGGCGGTCGGCTCTTCCGGCACGGCGCGGGCGCTTGTTGATTTGCTGGAAGCCAATCATCTGAACCCCGACGGCATGACCGGCATTACCCGCGAGGGACTGGAGAAACTGGCGGCGATGTTGTGCAAGGCCGGTTCCATTGACGCTTTCAACGTGCCCGGAGTACGGGCGGATCGTTTGCCGATTCTGCCGGGCGGTCTGGCGATCATGATGGCGATTTTCGAGGAATTTAACTTGACGGAGATGAATTATGCGGACGGAGCCTTGCGGTTGGGGGTGTTGTACGACCTTTTGGGGCGCTTTCAGCATCATGATATGCGAGCTGCGACGGTCAAGCAGTTTGTCCGTCGTTATCAGGTGGAGCATAGACAAGCGGAGCGGGTGCGGGAGACCGCGCTGGACATTTTATTCAGGCTGAAGAGAGGGGCTACGGATGAAACCGACGAGGAAATACTCTTTCTTGACTGGGCGGCGACGCTGCATGAGATAGGGATTTCCGTGGCGCATACCGGCTATCACAAGCACGGCGCGTACATTCTCACCTTTGCCGACATGCCGGGCTTTTCCAACAAGGATCGCGCCCGACTGGCGACTCTGGTGCTGGGGCATCGCGGCAAGCTGGACAAGCTTCTCGACCTGCCGCGCGAAGATATGGTGTGGCGGCAACTGTTTTGTTTGCGCCTGGCCGCGTTGCTGCATCGTGACCGCGGGGGACGAAGCCTGCCTGCTTATGTGGCGCGCGCCGCCAATCAAGGTTTTACGTTCGAGATTCCGACGCGCTGGCTTGAGGCTAACCCCTGGACGGCGGCGGCATTGACGGAAGAGGCGCAAATGTGGCGGCAGACCGGCTTTGACTTCAAGGTCAAGTCGGTTGCGTCCGGCAGTAAGAAAGACAAATGAGCGCCACCGATTCCTTTCCCGAACTGTCCATCGTGGGCAATGAGGCCGTCTTGAGCGGCGCGTGGACTTTGGGCGCTTTTGGCGCTCTTGGCTCTTCCCGCCGCCGCGCCTTGTTCCGCACCCTGGCTGACGCCGGGCGCAAAGCGTCAACATGGCGGTTGGATGAAGTTTCCCGTCTGGACAGCGCCGCTGCCGTTTTGCTGTGGCGGCGCTGGCAGGCGAAATGGCCGGTCGAATTGTCCATACCGGACGCTTTACGCCCGACCCTGGAACGGGTATCCGTCGCGCCGATCTCTGAACCCGCGCAAGATGAACGGATAAAATTCTCCTGCATTGAACAGGTGGGGCTTTGGTCGCTGGCAGGATGGCGCGACCTGTTTCGACTGTTCAAAGGATTGATCGAATTATTCGGATCACTGATTCTGACCGGATTTCGCCTGCTTCGCAATTCGAGCCTGATTCCGTGGAAAGAATTTTCCGCCAACCTCTATCGGGCAGGCTTTAAAGCCTTGCCGGTTTCGGCTCTGGTCGGACTGCTTATTGGAATGACAATAAGCTATCTTTCCGCCGCGCAACTGAAAATTTACGGCGCGGATGTTTTCATTGTCAATCTCATGGGGATAGGCATCATTCGTGAGCTGGGGCCGGTATTGGCGGCGGTGCTGGTTGCCGGACGCTCCGGTTCGGCAATGACCGCCCAGATCGGGGTCATGCGAGTTACGGAAGAAATAGACGCGCTTGCCGCGCTCGGCGTTTCCGGCACTGTGCGGGTGGTCTTTCCCAAAGTGGCGGCGCTACTTATCGCCATGCCGCTGCTGGTGGTCTGGGTGTGCATGGCCGCCCTGTTGGGCGGGGCGCTGGCGGCTTACTGGGAGCTGGATTTCTCGATGCTTCATTTTTTCCGATCCCTGCCGGATGCGGTTCCGATTGCGAATCTCTGGATTTGTCTGGGCAAGGGCGCGGCTTTCGGTTTTCTGATTGCGCTTTTGGCTTGCTGGTTCGGCCTCAATGTGCGCCCTAATACCGAGAGCCTTTCCCAGCACACTACCGCTTCCGTCGTTACGGCGATTACCCTCGTGATTCTCGTTGATGCCGTATTCGCTATCCTGACGCGAAATATCGGTATGCCATGAAGGAGATGAATGTGCGACAGACAGCAGACCCTATTATTGACATGCGCGACATCTGGAGCCTTTACCGGGATGTGGTCATTCACAAAAATCTGGATTTCAGGGTGGAGAGAGGAGAAGTAATCGCGCTGGTAGGCGGTTCCGGGAGCGGCAAGACGACCCTTTTACGGGAAATTCTCGGCCTTCTGAAACCTGCCAAGGGCAGCATTCGCCTGTTCGGACACGAGATAGGCAACGCAAATTCCGCCGCGCTTGCCGCTGTCCGTAATCGCCTGGGAATGCTGTTTCAGCAGGGGGCGCTTTTCTCCGCGCTTTCAGTCTATGACAATATCGCTTTTCCCCTGCGCGAATTGCGTTTCATGGACGAGGCATGGATTGCCGACATTGTGCGCTTGAAACTCGCAATGGTCGGGCTGGAAGAAAAACACGCATACCTGATGCCTGCCGAGCTTTCCGGCGGCATGATAAAAAGGGTTGCGCTCGCGCGCGCTCTGGCGGTCGAGCCGGAATTGCTCTTGCTGGACGAGCCGACGGCGGGGCTTGATCCTGCCAGAAGTAAGAGCTTTGTCGCGCTGATTCGGGAATTGCAGCAAAGCCTTGGCCTTACCGTCGTGCTTGTAACGCACGATTTCGACACCATCGAAGGCTTGCAAAGCGAGGTTGCTGTTTTGGCGGAACAGCAAATACTGGCGAAGGGAGCATTGACCGAAGTCGCGGCTTTGCCGCACCCTGCCATCCGCGCCTTCTTTGAGCCGATGGGGCTTTATGGCGCAAAATCGGTTACGTAAAATAACGCCCTTTTATCTACCGCTTGAAACGTGATCCGTTTTCGCAATTTGCGCCTTGGCATAGGCTCCCGTGTCTTGATTGACGATGTTTCCCTTCAGTTGTTCCCCGGCTGGAAAATAGGTCTGACCGGAGCCAACGGCAGCGGTAAATCAAGCCTTTTCGCGCTTCTCTGCGGCGAATTGCTCCCTGATCAAGGCGATTTTGAATATCCGTCCGGCTGGACGATTGCCCATGTCGCGCAGGAGACGCCTGGCTTGTCACGAGCCGCTATCGAATACGTGCTTGATGGCGATGCCGAACTGCGACGCATCGAGGCCGAACTGGCGCAGGCCGAAACCGCGCATGAGGGCGAGCGTATTGCCGAATTGCATACCAGGTTGCAGGAAATCGGCGCTTATTCGGCCAGATCGCGCGCGGCGGCGTTGCTTGACGGTCTTGGCTTTCTACCTTCGGATGCCGAGCGGGCAGTGGCGGAATTTTCCGGCGGCTGGCGGATGCGGCTCAATCTCGCGCAGGCGTTGATGTGTCGCTCCGATCTGCTCCTGCTTGACGAACCGACCAATCACCTTGATCTGGACGCCGTAATCTGGCTTGAGCAATGGCTGCGCGATTTTCAAGGAACGCTGTTGCTGGTTTCGCATGACCGCGAGTTTCTTGACGCTACTGTCGACCGTATCGCCCATATCGAACAGCGGAAACTCACGCTTTACAACGGTTCATACACCGATTTTGAGCGCCGACGCGGGGAACATCTGGCAGAGCAGCAGGCGCTTTTCAAGCGGCAACAACGTGAAATCGCGCATATGGAAGACTACATCCGCCGATTTCGCGCCAAGGCGACCAAGGCGCGGCAGGCGCAAAGCCGGATCAAGGCGTTGGAACGCATGGAGCGCATTTCCGCCGCCCATGTCGACAATCCGTTTTCCTTTTCTTTCCGCCCCGCGACCGCCGCGCCCGATCCTCTGCTGCAAATCGAGCAAGGCGCTGCCGGGTACGAAGGGAAAAACGTGCTCGAAGACATTGAACTTACCCTGCGACCCGGCGAGCGTGTGGGCCTGCTCGGTCGTAACGGCGCGGGCAAATCCACCCTTATCAAACTTCTGGCTGGGGAAATTGCCGTCAGCGCAGGACAAAAGCGCGAGGGCAAGGGGTTGCTGACAGGGTACTTTGCCCAACATCAGCTTGAAACCCTGCGCGGCGAAGAATCTCCGATCCAGCACTTGTTGCGGCTTGATCCTTCCGCTCGTGAGCAGGACACGCGCGATTATCTGGGAGGATTTGACTTTCGCGGCGACGGGCGGGGTAACGGCTCCGCCCTTGCCAACACGCCTTGCGGCTCGTTTTCCGGCGGTGAAAAATCCCGTCTGGTTCTGGCTTTGCTTATCTGGCAACGCCCCAATCTCCTGTTATTGGATGAACCTACCAACCATCTGGATATGGAAATGCGCTATGCCCTCATGCGCGCGCTCCAGGAGTACGACGGCGCGATGATGCTGGTTTCGCACGACCGCGCCTTGCTGCGAGCCTGCTGCGACCGCCTGTTGCTGATTGACGGTGGACGTTTGCGACCTTTCGACGGCGATCTCGACGATTATCGTGTCTGGCTGACGGATCAACGCGCCCGACATGAAGCGGAGGGCGCGAATGAAGTATTGTCTGGACGAGAGGCGCGACGAAGAAGCCGCGCCCAGGCCGAGGCTGAACGCCAGGCCATGCTGTTTGCGCGTCGTCCTCTGGTCAAAGAGATCGGGGAGATCGAAAAAAAGCTGTCTTGCTGGACGGGCGAGAAAAAAGAGCTTGAAGATCGCTTGGCCGATCCCGCGTTTTACGGCAAGGATGCAGGCACAAGCAATGGCGGCGGCAGAGCAAGATTACAGGACTTGCTGAAGCGCCAGGCCGCCTTGCAAGGCTGGATTGAAGAAGCCGAATGTCGTTGGCTGGAATTATCGGAGCAGCTTGAAAGGTTGGCATGATAGGAATGTATAATCCCCAGTCCATGCCAACTCTTTTTTGGGGAAACCGCCATGCCTCACATATTCACCACAAGCGGCAAACTGTTGTCCGCCCTGATTCTTTTTGCCTGCCTGGTCGCCAATGCGCATGCCAACCCTTTCAGCAAGGAAAATATAGGCGCGATATCTGATGCGGTCAAAGCCGTAACAGTCACTGACGCCGATTTGAAAGACGCCAGCGCGCAGATGATGGCGGAGATGGACAAGAAGAACAAGGTCGCGTCGGTCAAAGACAAGTACGGCAAGCGTCTGGTCAATCTGACCAAAGGGCTTGCCAATGAAGACGGGCTGCAACTGAATTTCAAGGTATATATGTCCGATGAAGTCAATGCTTTCGCCACTCCTGACGGGAGCATCCGCGTCTTTTCCGGTCTGATGGACATAATGAACGATGACGAATTGAGATTTATTATCGGGCATGAAATCGGTCATGCGAAACTGGGACACAGCCTGAATCGTACCCGAACGGCTTATATGGCTTCCGCTGCCGCCAAGATGGCAAAATCGAGCAAAATGGAAGCCAAAACACTGGTTGATCTGGGCGAGAAGTTTGTAAATGCCCAGTATTCCCAGAGCAATGAGTTCGAGGCTGATGCCTATGGCGTAGAGTTCATGAAGCGGAACAAGTACAATCTGCCCGCAGCCGAGAGCGCCATGCGCAAGCTGGCGGAAATGGATCAAGGGTCGGGGGGAGCCAGCAGCATATTCTCGACACACCCCGATTCCAAGACCCGCGCCGACAGGATTAAAGCGCAGAGCAAATAGCAAAATCGGGATAAGACCGCATAGGCAGATTCTGTCTATGCGGTATGCATTGACTGAACAATGCTGTATCATTGATACGGACTGTTTCACAAAAACGCAAGGCTTTGACGCGGATGATTGGTTAGAGTGTCTTCGGTTCAAGCGAATACATTTTGCTCCCCTCTCCCTGACAATCTCGTTATTTACAGAAAGCGTATGGTCAAAATTGTAGAAGGCGATTTGCTTGAGCAGCCTGTAGAGGTAATTGTCAATGCGTGGAACCGCAATTTCATACCGTGGTGGCTGCTTGTGCCGCAAGGCGTTTCCGGCGCGATAAAACGCCGAGCCGGTTATCAGCCGTTTGTCGAGCTTGGTCGCTACGGAACGCTGTCGTTAGGGCAGGCAGTATTGACTTCGGCGGGGAAATTGCCTTATCAGGGAATCATTCACGTTGCCGGAATAGGAAATGCCTGGCGGGCAAGCGAGTTTTCCATAAGGGAATCGGTAAGGAACGCATTGCTTTTGGCGGCAGGTAAATTTCGCTCTATCGCTTTTCCGTTGATTGGCGCGGGAACCGGCGGCTTTTCTCCAGCAGAGACCGAAGAAATCATGAAGGAAGAGATAGACAAAACGCCTTTTGACGGCGACATCATCATCGTCAGGTTCAGAAAATCTTGATGGTTGACTAAGGCGCAACCGTTTTTTATAGCCCCCGCTCGTGGATCAAGGCGCAAAGAAGAGCGGGGTAAAACTCCGGATGGTCGCTTTATTTACAGGAACTATAGCACTTCCGCAGCATGGTCGGCCAGTCGTGAGCGTTCGCCGCGTTGCAGGGTAATGTGACCGGAATGCGGCCAGCCTTTGAAACGATCAACAACGTAGGTAAGGCCGGAAGAACCTTCCGTGAGGTAAGGCGTATCAATCTGCGCGATATTGCCGAGGCAGACGACTTTTGTGCCGGGGCCGGCGCGGGTGATCAAGGTTTTCATCTGCTTGGGCGTCAAGTTTTGCGCCTCGTCAATTATCAGAAATTTTTTCAGGAAGGTGCGCCCGCGCATGAAATTCAAGGACTTGATCTTGATCCGTGATTTGATCAGATCGTGGGTGGCGGCCTTGCTCCATTCTCCGCCGTAGTGGCCGATTCCTCCGCCGCTCGTTTCTTCGGGACGGCAGAGCACTTCCAGATTGTCCTCCAGCGCACCCATCCAGGGCGTCATTTTTTCTTCTTCGCTGCCGGGAAGAAAGCCAATGTCCTCGCCTACCGGCACTGTGACACGGGTTACGATGATTTCCGCATAACGGCGGATTTCATGCACCTGATTCAGACCGGCGGCAAGGGTCAAGAGCGTTTTGCCGGTTCCGGCCTGGCCGAGCAGGGTGACAAAATCAATGTTCGGATTCATCAGGAGATTAAGGGCAAAACCCTGTTCGCGGTTACGCGCATGGATGCCCCAGACAGCATGTTTGGGATGGGTATAGTCGGTCAATGTTTCCAGTACGGCCTTTTTTCCGGCGATTTCCTTGACGATGGCGGCAAATTCCGTTGTGCCGTTTTCGCCTTCGAGGTAGATGAATTCATTGAGGAGCAGTTCCGGGCAGAGCGGGCCTTGAATCCGGTAACATGTTTTTCCGTCGGCAGTCCATGATTCCATGCCGCGCCCGTGCTTGTCCCAGAAGTTGGCGGATAGTTCCCGACAGCCTCCGTAAAGGAGATCGGTATCTTCCAGCACATGATCGCTGAAATAGTCCTCGGCTTGCAGTCCCAGGGCGCGAGCCTTGATCCGCATGTTTATGTCTTTGGAAACAAGGATGACCTCCTGCCCAGGGTTATTGTTTTGCAGGTGGATGACTACGGCAAGGATATGGTTGTCGTGTTTCGTGGTAGGCAGGGCGGGCGGCAGATCAATGGGAATTGCCTCGGTCTGGAAGATCAGCCTGCCGGTCGCCTGCCCCATGCTTGGCTTGTCAAGCGCGATTCCTTCATCAATAGCGCCCGTAAAGGCCAGCATTGCGTCCAGGGCGCGGGAAACCTGACGGGCATTGCGGGCGAGTTCCGACATGCCTTTCTTGTGATTGTCGAGTTCTTCCAGCGTCATGATGGGCAGGAAAATGTCGTGCTCTTCAAAGCGAAACATGCTGGTCGGGTCATGTATAAGCACGTTTGTGTCCAGAACAAAGATTTTCCGGTTTGTGACGTTGCGGGATTTTCCGGGCATGGCGTTTCCGTGGCAGAAATTGGAAGGAAAAGTTCACAGGATAGCGCAAAGATTATAGTGCTTTACTTGAATAAAGCGACTGCCAAGTGATGTGTGAGAGAGGCAAAATACCCGCGCATCCCTTCTCCAGCTTGTGGCATCAAAGCGAGTGAGAAAATGTGACCCCAGCAGCGCGTCGCGTCGGCGTTCCGAGGCTGAAGTCTGTTTGTCAGTACGGACAGAGTAGGCGGGCATACGGAGATGGTGGCGTTGTATGGCCTGATTTTGAGTCACCCCGGCCTGAAGGCAGGGGATTCCTCGACACAGGTTAGAGAGCCTCAATGCTCCACAAAACAACTGTCTCGCTCACCTCGCCATTCATTTCGAGGATTGCGCTCGACGCGTGTTCAATAAGCCAGCGGCACGATCAACATGCTCCTTGTGGAAATAATTTGAAAAATACGGTTTTTATTGCTATCATAAGAAGTGAGTAGTCTTATTTTGTAGGGAAAGGAAAAATTATGGTAATGATGGCTCCTGAGGGGCTTCAGGCAGTAGCCAATGCCAGTAACCCCATGCTCGCCTCCAATCTGCTCTCCAATCCTGCCGCTGCTTCCGCTGCCGCATCCGCCGCCCGGAACATGCCTGCCGAGGAAACGAGAGGAGGAGCCGCTGCGCAACCTGCCGCAAGTACGCAGGTTGACATCAGCGATAACGGGCGCGCGCTCTTGCAGGCAGAACAAACGAACGCTATAGGCGTGATGCCGGATATGGCAGCAGCGGCAAATGCGCCGCAGGTCACGCAAAATGCGCCGGTTGCTCCAACAGGAGCGACGCCTGACGCGCGAAATGACACCATGTTGACCGCTGCCCAGCCTACAGGTTCGGTGATGGGTGGCACGGTCACAGATGGTGTGCCTGTCAATTCCGCTTCGCCCATTGCTCCGGTTGCGCCTGTTGTATCCAATGCGCCAAGCGTTACGCCAACCCCCGAGGGCGCGGCGGCTGCAACAACGCCCGCCAACCCCGGTACGCCGCGCGCGGAAGCCGGAAGGCAGCAGGCAGAGGCCACCGCCATGCAGGCGCAGGCGCAGCAAAACAACAATCGGGCAGAACAGCAAGATGTCAGCCCCGCTCTGGCGCAAAGCGGGATTGCAGCCTATCAGGGCGTTTTCTCCAATTGATGTTCCCGGTTTTCCAGATCGCGCCGCGCTCCAAGCGGCGCGATTTTTTTGTATTTCAATCTGTCTGCGGTTTTGCAGGTTCGGTCATCTGGTTGACGCTGATCGAACAAGCCGCTAAAATCTCCGGTCTTGATTCCCCGATAGCTCAGTCGGTAGAGCGCCGGACTGTTAATCCGTAGGTCGTTGGTTCGAGCCCAACTCGGGGAGCCAAGAATATTACCCAATTACGACATGAACGCTCCAAGCCGCTCGTATAGAGCGGTTTTATGTTCTTCTGTGACCATCTGGAATAGATTTTCAGCTTTCCATGTCGCGGTTATCCTGAATTAAAAAGCGATTGATATGAGCAACCAGTTTCCTTCAGCATTTTTTTCGAATATTTCCTTTCAGGATTGGGATTTTGGCGACTTCGTACTCAAAACCCGCCTTGCCCAGGCACTTGAAAAAGGAATAGCGCATTATCCGATTTATCGTAGCCTGCGTTTTGCTGCTCGCCAAGACTTGCAGACGTTATTCGACCGCGCTGCCACTGAACTCGGCTGGCGCGCGTATAGGCTGCGTTCGAATTTTATGATGTTCGACGGCGATGGAATCTTCGTTACCGTGCGCGGCAGCCATAAGACAGAGTATTGCTCCTGCTTTTTCAGCATCTGGGCCGAGTCAATTCCGCTGACCGAAAAAGCGCAGCAAATGCTGCTCAATCTGGCCGGTGACACGCGCATCGTCGAACCGATGTTTTCCATAGACTGGCATTTCCTGACTGCCAAAAGAGAACTCGAAAGCGCGAGCATTGAGGAACTGGCCAACGATGTACTGGAAGACGAAGCGTATCCCGAACTTTCCGGAGGCATATATAGTTTTATCGAACGCTATCTGGACGCGCCGGAAACTGTGCTTGTGCTCCAAGGCGCGCCGGGAACAGGGAAAACGCGCCTGATTCGTGCCATTCTGGGAGAAATTTCTCGTCGCAATGGTGGAGAAGCGCAGGCTCTATATACTGGCGATAAAAAGACGCTTGAGTCCGACGAAATTTTCGTCAAATTCATCACCGGCAGAGACGATGCTTTTGTTGTCGAAGATGCCGACCATCTGCTCAAACCCCGCTCCGACGGCAACGAAAACCTGCACCGTTTTCTTGCCATTGCTGACGGCGTGGTTCGGGCACAGGGACGCAAGATCATTTTTTCCACAAACCTGCCCAATATAAAAGACCTTGATGATGCCTTAATCCGCCCCGGTCGCTGTTTTGCCCGCATTCATACTCGTCCGCTATCGCAATCCGAGCGTGACTCGCTACTGGAACGACTTTGCCAGGGAAATACCGAACACCAGAGAGCGGCAACCGTCCGCCTTGCTCTACCGACACTTTCAACCTGGTCTTTGGCCGATATTTATCAAGCGTGTGCAAAAGCGAAAGAAGCGTGAAACGCCGCGTTTTGTTCATGCGCGCTTGACGCCCAAGCCTAACTGCAGCGGTCATTCTTCTCTATGACTATGAACACGCTGAAATAATACAGAACGCCATAACAAAAACGCCTTCCCGCGTGGGCGGGAAGGCGGCGCTGTGATGCGTTTGAATCAGCCCTTATCGCTTGGTTCTTCGTCCATCTTCTTCGAGACGTAGACCCACAAATAAATGGCCATGACGATACAAAACCCAATGGTGAACACACTCAAAAGGCCGATTTTGTCTGCGAACAAACCTGACAACAACTCCATAAGTCACCTCCTGTTAAAAGAAAACAACGGTTGAAAATCAATTGCCTGCCGAAGCCGAGGGCGCGGCAGGAACCGACGGCACAAGGCGTACAGACTCATGTATGGCGGGGTCAAAATTGCCAAGGATACGCCATGCGTCATCCGTATCCTCCAGAGCAACATTTTCCAGAGCAAGACGCCACTTACCGGGAACCAACTGCTCCATGGAACCAGCGTAGAAACTCCCATCATACGTCAGCAAAACGGCTTGATCCATCCCGGCTCGCGTCGCATACCTGAAATGCAAGACAAGATTCTCAGGGAAAGCCATGCCGGTCGTTGACTCCAGGAACACCCGCGCCTCTCCTCTGCCAATCATGGCCTCGGCGGTCAAGCCCAAGTCGGCAGCCTTATGATCGCGGGCAATGTCATGATTGATGCCAAGCCCGCGTTTGTAATAGTCGTCCTCAACCATGCCGTCAAAGGAGGTTTTCGCAAGAAAAAGGGTGTAAAAGCCCGCAATTACAACGATCGCGGGAAGCCCGAACAAAAACCAGGGCCACGGGTACTTGTACCAGGGCATGGTGTCGAGAGTCTGAACATTGCCAGTCATCTTTGCTCCTATTGCATTATAAAAGTGCTTTTTGCGTGTACCGCGACAGCCGGATCGTCATCAGCCACTATATCAAAGAAAACCGGATGTGCGCCCTGCTCCGCCGCGCCACGTACAGCGCGAACCTTGACAATGACTTCCCGATTTTCCGCAGCGTTTGCATTGACCTTGGTATCACCGGAAATTTCAATGCCTTCAATCCCCTTGATGTCCAGAGTGAATGATCTCGGCGCTTCGGTCATATTCATGACTTTCAGAATATACAGGTTTTCAATCTTTCCGTCAGCAACTTCACGCGCCATAACGGAACGATCCTTTACGACATTCACCCTGAGAGGAATCCGGGTAGCGATTGACCAGGCTGTCGCGCCAATGATGACAGCGAGAATGGCGCTATATATGGCAATCCGGGGGCGGGTGATGTGACCCAAGAAACCGCTTCGCTCACATTTTTTCGCCAGCGCATTTTCCGAGGTATAGCGCACCAGGCCGCGCGGCATGTGCAACTTGTCCATCACTTCATCGCAAGCGTCAATACAGACGCCGCAACCGATGCACTCATATTGCAACCCGTCGCGGATATCAATGCCGACCGGGCAAACAAATATGCAAATACTGCAATCCACGCAATCGCCCAGTTTGGAATGATCTTGTCCTTTCTTTCGCAGGCTGCGCGGCTCGCCGCGCTCCGCATCATAGGTTATGATCAGCGTGTCGCGGTCAAACATCACCGATTGAAAGCGGGCGTAAGGACACATGTACTTGCAGACCTGCTCGCGCATGAATCCCGCCATCAGGTAGGTAAAGCCCCCGTAGAAGAATATCCAGAAAATCTCCCATCCGCCAAAAGAGAACGTCGGGATGCTGGCGACCAGTTCATGAATCGGAGTGAAATAGCCGACAAAGGTAAAGCCCGTCCACAACGCCACTAGAAGCCAAAGCGCATGTTTGATTACTTTGATTCGGTATTTGCGGACGGAAGGCGGCTCTTTGTCGAGCTTCATCCGGGCGGAGCGTTCTCTTCCTTCGACAAGATTCTCAATCCACATGAATATCTCGGTATACACCGTCTGCGGACAGGTGTATCCACAGAACAATCGTCCCGCAATCGCAGTAAAGAGAAATAGGCTATAAGCGGAAATTATCAGGATTATGGTCAGATAAATCACATCCTGCGGCCACATGACAAGACCAAAAACATAAAATTTACGTTCGACCAGATGGAACAGCACAGCCTGCCGGTCATTCCAGTTCAACCAGGGCAAACCGTAAAAAACAATTTGGGTAAACCAAACCAGAATCCACCGCCAGGTCGTCCACCGCCCTGTGGTAGTTTTGATGTAGATGTTTTTGCGCTTCTCGTACAGCGAGCTGACCTGTGGCGCGCCCTCTGGCGGTTCAGGGCTATCGTTCCGGGGAGTATCTTCATTCATGGCAAGACTTTCAACATTTCCGGCAAGAAAACGGGGCGGAAGCCCGCCCCGTTTTACTCCAGAGCCATCCTAGTTCAGGCTATAGACATAGGCCGCCAGCAGATTGACCTTATCTTCGCCCAGGAACTGACCCCAGGCAGGCATCCTGTTGTCGGTGCTTTGACCATCGCCAATATTACGCCCAAAGGTAATACCCTTGATGATCTCCGCCTCGGAAGAGCCGTAGAGCCAAGCGCTTTTGTTCACCAGGTTAGGCGCGCCCAAGAGCTTGTTGCCCCGCATGTCTTCGCCGTGGCAGGTGCGACAGGCCACATCCGGACGCATGTAAGCATCGCGCCCTCTGGCGGCAAGCCCTGCGTCAGCGCCGGGGAGTCCATTCACCGACATGACATAGTGCGCCAACGCCCTTATGGTATCGTCTCCCAAATAGCCGTTCGGAGTCATAACACCCCGCCTGCCATCGGCGATGCTCGCCCTGATCTCCTCCGGCTCGCCGCCAAACAGCCAATCCCTGTCGGCCAGATTGGGAAAGCCGCCCGGTTTCCCACCGGCATCCGAACCATGACACTGCATACAGTATGTCATGAACAAACGCCTGCCGGTATCCGTGGCGTTCGCGTTTGCGGCAAGCGCCCTGATATCCTGACCTCTGTATTGACTCAACAAGGCGCTGGCTCGAGTCTCCTCGTCTGCATGCTGACCTATTGAAGTCCAGCCGGAGTATCCGGTCCAGAGGTTGCCAAGACCCGGAAACCAGAACAGATACCCAAGAGAGAACACTATTGTGCCGTAGAACAGCCAGCTCCACCACTTGGGCAGAGGGTTGTTGTACTCCTCCAGATTTTCATCCCAGGAATGACCAGTTGTCTTGCCGAGCGTATGAGGTACGCTCTCCTGACTCCAGAGGAACACCGCGCAACCGATGACACTGACCAATGTCACGACGGCTACAAGAATGCCTACAAGAGGAATGGTAAATTCATTCATATCGTTTTCCTTTGCTCAACGGCTCCGCTTTCACCCGGCGCCGAGTCATCATCATCCATGAGGGGCAGATTGGCCGCTTCTTCGTACACGCTCACACTCTTCTTGCCGTAGGCCCAGTAGACCACGGCAAAAAAGAGGATGAGACCCAGAAGCGGCGTTAACGCCCCATGGACATCGTTCAGATCCATGACCACTTTCTTCTCACTGAAGGTTGGAAAGCGCCGTGCCAAGACTCTGCAGGTAGGCAATCAGGACATCTTCTTCCGTCTTGCCATCCAGAGACGCCCCCGCGTTGTTGATGTCGTCATCAGTATAGGGCACGCCCAACATCTTCATGACGCCCATCTTCGCGACGATATCCCTGCCAACCGTAGAGATGGCTTGCGTTTTCGCCAGCCAGGTGTACGCAGGCATGTTGGACTCCGGCACTACATCACGCGGATTGCGGAGGTGGACACGATGCCATTCGTCGGAATAGCGTCTGCCTACGCGATGTAGGTCAGGCCCTGTGCGCTTGGAACCCCACTGGTGCGGACGATCATAGACAAACTCGCCCGCGACAGAGTAGTGACCATAACGCTCAGTCTCGGCGCGGAAGGGACGAATCATCTGGGAATGGCAGAGATAACAGCCCTCCCGGATATAAACGTCGCGTCCCGCAAGCTCCACCGCGCTATAGCGCTCGAGGCCTTGAACCGGCTGCGTTGTGTAGTTTTGGAAGTAGAGCGGCACGATTTCGACCAGTCCGCCCCAGATGACTACCAAGACAATGCAGATGATCAGAAGACCTGCATTCTTTTCGATTTTCTCTTGACTCATTATCAGAGACCTCCTCTTAGGCGTGTTGAGGGGCAAGCACGGGATAGTCCTCGCTCTTGCCTGCCGCAATCGTCTTGAACACGTTGTATGCCATGATCAGCATACCGACAAAGAACAGAAGACCGCCGACAAGGCGAATCTGCCAGAATACATAGGAATTCTTGACAGCTTCCGCAAAGGCGTAGGTCAGCGTGCCATCGGCATTGACAGCGCGCCACATCAGACCCTGCATCACCCCGGCAATCCACATGGAAGCGCTATACAACACGATGCCGATGGTGGATATCCAGAAATGGGTGTTAATCAGACCGACGCTGAACATCTGTTTCCGTCCGAAGAGACGCGGAACCAGATAGTAAAGCGAGCCTATGGAGACCATCGCCACCCAGCCCAGCGCGCCGGTATGAACGTGCCCGATCCCCCAGTCAGTGTAGTGGGAAAGCGCATTCACCGACTTCACGGACATCATCGGACCCTCAAAGGTCGCCATGCCGTAGAAAGAGAGCGAAGTGACAAGGAACTTCAGGATCGGATCATCGCGCAGTTTGTGCCATGCGCCGGAGAGGGTCATGATACCGTTGATCATGCCGCCCCAGGAAGGCGCAAGCAGAATGAGCGAGAACAACATGCCGAGAGTCTGTGTCCAGTCAGGCAGAGCCGTGTAGAGCAAATGGTGCGGGCCTGCCCACATGTAGGTGAAGATCAACGCCCAGAAGTGCACTACGGACAGCCGGTAGGAATAAATCGGTCGCGCGGCCTGTTTCGGGACAAAGTAATACATCATGCCCAAAAAGCCAGCCGTAAGGAAAAACCCTACCGCGTTATGCCCATACCACCATTGAACCATGGCATCCTGCACGCCGGCGTAGAACGGATAAGAACCTGTCAGGGAGTATGGAATTACCACGCTCCGTCCCAGGTGCAGCACCGCCACCGCGATGATCATCGCGCCATAGAACCAGTTCGAGACATAAATATGCTCCACCTTGCGCTTGACAAGCGTGCCGAAGAACACTATGGCAAAGCACACCCAGACAACGGTGATCAAGAGTTTGATCGGCCATTGCAGCTCGGCGTATTCGTTGCCGAACGTAATACCCAGAGGCAGTGAAACCGCCGCCAGCAGGATGATGAGTTGCCAACCCCAGAAAGTGAAGCTGGCTAACCAGTCACAGAAAAGCCGCGTGTGACAGGTGCGCTGTACGCTGTAATATGCCGTGGCGAACAAGGCGCAACCGCCAAAGGCGAAAATTACTGCGTTGGTATGCAAGGGACGAAGGCGACCGTAAGAAAGAAAAGGAGCCAGATTCAAGTCTGGCCAGATCAACTGGGCTGAAATGATAAGGCCGACAAGCATGCCGACTATCCCCCAGATGACGGTCATTACCGCGAATTGCCTTACGACCGTGTAGTTGTACGTGGTTTGCGTTTCCGACATGAACCCACCTCTCGTTAAAAAAAAGGACAAGTGCGTGAATTTCCGGAAAAACCCTTACCAGTTCTCACGCATAGCCGTGGATGCTATTGGAGCCGCCATGCGCTACATTTGACCTATGTCAAACTTCTTGTTGCATTTGGTAACAAAAAGACACTTTTTTTACAGTCCGCCACAGAAAAACCGCCCGCCTGGAATCCGCCCCGAAAAAAAGGGGGCGCCGCAAAACGCCCCCCAACCCCAACAGAGAAACACCATCGCCTCTTGCGAAACATTGTCCGCCTTGCGGCAACGGAGCGCATTATTACCCTACATCCAAAAATGGATTTGATTTAAGTCAAAAAAGCCAAAGTGCGCCTGAACTGCCACAAACGCATACCCTATCCCGCCTTCGGGGTAGGGTAGCCACTCGCGGCGTAGCCAAGGGCAGGGTTGCGACTGTCCAAATATCTGTTGTTTTACGCGCTATCCGGCTCCGTCCTTGATGTTAGAATGCCATCTTCTGCCGGATTCCGGCTTACCGGAGCACACAATGACCGCTGCAATTCTGGATGGCAAGGCTTTGGCCGAAGAATTACGCGCAACATTCAAGGCGCGCGTGGCGGCGCTGACGGCACAAGGCCAGCGCCCCGGACTCGCGGTCATTCTGGTTGGGGAAGACACTGCGTCTGAAGTCTACGTGCGAAACAAGGTCAATGCCTGCGAAGCCGCAGGAATCTTTTCGCAAAAAATCACATATCCGGCGGATGTCGCGCCTGGAACAGTTCTCCTCAAAATCGCCGAACTCAACTTCGACCCCGCTATTCACGGCATTCTTGTGCAACTGCCTCTCCCGCGACAGTTCGATGAGAAAGCCGTCCTGGCAGCCATCGCGCCGGAAAAGGATGTGGACGGGTTTCATGCCGAAAATGTCGGCGCGTTGGCGCAGGGCGCGCCCCGCTTTATCCCCTGCACACCCTACGGCGTCATGAAAATGCTTGCGGCGCATAACATCAACCTCGCCGGAAAGGAAGCCGTAGTCATCGGACGCTCCAACATTGTCGGAAAGCCCATGACGCTATTGTTAATCAACGCGGGTGCGACTGTTACGGTATGCAATTCCAAGACGCGCGATCTGGCTCTGCATACCCGCCGCGCCGATATTCTTGTAGCGGCATTGGGCAAGCCGCGTTTCATCACTGCCGACATGGTAAAGCCCGGCGCGGTCGTCATTGACGTGGGCATCAACCGCCTGCCGGAAGGCGGAAAACTCTGCGGCGACGTGGATTTTGAAAACGTGAAGGCCATCGCGTCCTTAATCACCCCTGTGCCCGGCGGCGTAGGGCCGATGACCGTCGCCATGTTGCTGGCGAACACCATTGAATCCGCCGAACGAAAGAACCAGCCATGAAGACTACTCCCAAACAGGCAAAACCTGTCATCGGCATTGTCATGGGTTCCGATTCCGACTGGCCGACGATGCAGGCGGCAGCAACCATTCTCAAGGATTTCAGCGTCCCGTTTGAAGCCAGGGTCGTCTCAGCCCACCGCACTCCCGACCTGCTTTTTGAGTATGCCGAAACTTCCGGAAAGCGGGGTTTGAAGGCGATTATTGCCGGAGCGGGCGGCGCGGCGCACCTTCCCGGCATGTTGGCGGCAAAAACCGTCGTTCCCGTGCTGGGGGTGCCGGTTCAATCACGCGCCTTGTCCGGCGTTGATTCCCTCTACTCCATCGTGCAAATGCCCAGGGGCGTGCCGGTGGCCACATTCGCCATCGGCGAGGCGGGCGCGACCAATGCGGCGCTTTTCGCCGTCGCCATGCTGGCAAATGATGACGCGACGCTCCATGCCAAATTGCAAAAATTCCGCCAAAAGCAAACTGAACAGGCGCTGAAGGCAACCCTGACGGTCATTGAATAATGCGAGCAGCCTTGATCGTCCATCACTCTTTGAGAGTTTTAGGCTTGATTGGAAGCAAGGCGCGATAGTATGAATGCGATGATCAGAAGATATATGCCCGAAGACGAAAATCAGCTTTTCACACTAATGGAACACGAAGGCGAGGAATGGAAAAACTACTGGGGCGGAGAGAACAAAGCAAAATACCGAAAAGCGATCGCAAGTTCCATCGTCTATGTTTTATATGAAACAAAAATCTTTGCGGATATGCGCGATGCCGCGATGATGATGGTTACGGCGTTTATGTGTATGACCTGTTAATAGGCCAAAAGCATCGCGGAAAAGCATGTGGGCGTTTATTGATGGAAAAAGTTTGCAATGACTTCCCCGAAGATACTGTTTATGTGATGAGCGGTATTGATCCCTATTATGAGAAGTTGGGCTATGTAAGGGAAGGAACTATTTTTGTGGTTGAAGTTAGCTAATGTGTTTTCGGTTCAAGTGAATACATTTTACGCTCCCTCTCCCCCAGCCCCTCTCCCATAAATTGGAGAGGGGAGAAAGGGATTCGCGTTGCTCACCCCAACCTACAAAACTAAGGGGCGAGCGAGTAGGGGCGAACCTGTGTGTTCGCCCGCATTTGGGCAGACACGCAGGTCTGCCCCTACGGCCTGCTCCAAAAATTGCGGAAATGACCATATGCCCTCCCGTATTTCAGCGAGCATGTAGTTTGGGGTGAGGCGCCAGTCGAATCCCAACGAGCAGCAGTAAATAGATGGCATGGCGTAAACCGCAGCGGGGTCTGCTCCCCTCTCCCGCAAGCGGGAGAGGGGAGAAGACCCCGCTCCGCCTTGCCCCTATTCCAATCCCAAACCACACACCATCAACCTACCCGTCATTCCCGCATGCCTGTCCCCGCGAAGGCGGGGAGCGGGAATCCAGTATGGCGTCAAATACCTCGCCATGAATGGCGAGGATTGCGCTTGACGTGTGTAAAATGTACTCACTTGAACCAAAACCGCTCTAAGATAGGACATTCGCTACCCTGCGTTTTTCAATCATGCACTCCGTTTCTGCCGAGCCTGTAACTTTTCCGGGCAGTCCTTTTCGCCTCCATCAGCCTTTCCTGCCTGCCGGGGATCAGCCGGAAGCCATCCGCCAGTTAATCGAAGGACTGGAAGCGGGGCTGTCTTTCCAGACTCTCCTCGGAGTAACCGGCTCCGGCAAGACCTATACGATGGCCAACGTCATCGCCCGCGCCGGGCGTCCGGCCTTGATTCTCGCGCACAACAAAACCCTGGCGGCGCAACTCTATGCCGAAATGAAAGAATTTTTCCCGGAAAATGCCATCGAGTATTTCGTCTCCTATTACGATTACTATCAGCCGGAAGCCTATGTGCCGGCGCGGGATTTGTTCATCGAGAAGGATTCCGCCATCAATGAGCACATCGAGCAAATGCGCCTTTCCGCGACCAAGAGCCTCTTAACCCGGCGCGACGTGGTGATTGTGGCCTCGGTATCCTGCATCTACGGCATCGGCGACAAGGAAAATTACCATGAGATGATGGTGACTTTCCGGGTGGGCGACAAAGCGGATCAGCGGGATATATTAAGACGCCTGACCATGATTCAGTACGAGCGCAACGACATGGACTTTCGTCGGGGAACTTTCCGGGTGCGAGGGGATGTCATTGATATTTTTCCCGCCGAACATGCCGAACACGCTATTCGGGTCGAGTTTTTTGACGACACGATTGAATCGTTGCGTTTTTTCGATCCCTTGACCGGAGAGTTGTTTGCTCGCGCGCTTCGTTTCACAATCTGTCCTGCCTCGCATTATGTGACGCCGCGCGACACTGTGCTGTTGGCGATAGAGCGCATAAAGGAAGAATTACGCGAGCGGGTAGCATTCTTTCAGCATGAGCAGAAACTGGTGGAGGCGCAGAGAATCGAGCAGCGCGTCCGTTTTGACATTGAGATGTTGAATGAAATCGGCTTTTGCAAGGGCATCGAAAACTATTCCCGCCATCTTTCCGACCGCAAGGCGGGCGAGCCGCCGCCTACCCTGATTGATTATCTGCCGACAGACGCCTTGATGTTCATTGACGAATCCCACGCCACAATCGGACAGGTAGGCGGGATGTACAAGGGTGATCGTTCCCGCAAGGAAAATCTGGTCGAATATGGTTTTCGCCTGCCTTCGGCGCTTGATAACCGGCCTTTGCGTTTTGAGGAATTTGAGGCTCTCCTGGGGCAGACCATTTTTGTTTCTGCCACCCCCGCCGAATACGAAGCCAATCACGCCGGACAGGTGGTGGAACAACTGGTTCGCCCAACCGGCCTCATTGACCCGGAAACGGAAGTGCGCCCCGCCGCAACGCAGGTTGACGATTTGCTGTCAGAAATCAAACTGCGGGCTGCCGTTTTTGAGCGCGTTCTTGTCACCACACTGACCAAACGCATGGCGGAAGACCTTACCGATTTTCTCCTTGAACATGGGGTGCGGGTGCGTTACCTGCATTCGGACATTGATACTGTCGAGCGGGTGGAAATAATCCGCGACCTGCGTCTGGGCGAATTTGACGCGCTGGTCGGCATCAATCTCTTGCGGGAAGGGTTGGATATTCCCGAAGTGTCGCTGGTCGCAATACTGGACGCTGATAAGGAAGGTTTTTTGCGTTCGGAGAGGAGTCTAATCCAGACCATAGGCCGCGCCGCCCGCAACCTGAACGGCAAGGCCATTTTATATGCCGACAAAATAACGGATTCCATGCGGCGGGCGTTGGCGGAAACAGAGCGCCGCCGAGAGAGGCAATTCGCTTTCAACGCCATGCATGCCATTGTTCCCAGAGGGGTCACGAAACGCATCAAGGACATCATAGACGGCGCGCGTGAGCAGGCGGCCACACAGGACAAGACCAGTAAGCGCCGCGCCGCGTATGAAACGATGAATGAAAAATCTCTGGCGAAAGAAATCCGGCGGCTGGAAAAACTGATGAACGAACACGCAAAAAATCTGGAATTTGAAAAAGCCGCCGCCACGCGGGACGAGTTGTTTTATCTGAAAGAACAGGTATTTGGGATAAGAGGAACTGCTTATGACGAAGACAAACGCATGTAACCAACTCCACGCGCTGGAGTTCGTTATGCTTACCCCTGTCTACGCAGACTACAAAGCCTGCTTTGTGGCCGGAACCTTGGTGCTCACGAAGGATGGACAAAAACCGATTGAAGAGATTCGTGTAGGCGATTGGGTGCTGTCTTACCCCGATGATCAAACACCGCCTAAACGCCCGAAAAGGGAGGATGAATATTTCTATCGGCAAGTCACAAAAACATTCGTAACCGACGATCAACTGGTGTCTTATATTAAGGCGCTTAATCC
>WRMF01000017.1 GCA_009777245.1 Betaproteobacteria bacterium | reverse complement strand
GTTGCGAATCCGCGTCCTTGAACTTGATCCTGTCACCGGAAATGGTCACGGAATCACTTGCCTGATGCGTCCAGATATACCTGGTGGACATATCAAGACTGGCTTTCTCATTCATATTCCAGACATAACCCAGACCCGCGTGCGCGCCGTAATAGGCCGAGCCGGAATCATATTTGGTCGTATCGCTGTCGCTGTTCAGGATGTCGCTTGAACGGAAGTCGTTTTTGACGCGCCCGGCGCGCAAGGACGCCTCGGCGTACATGCCGGTCGGAGCTTCATAACGACCCAGGACGCCGCCGCCGTAGTAGGACGTATCGCCCTTGCCCTTGACCGAGGGCGCGTTGTTGAAGCTGTTTCTGGAGGAGTAATTGCCCCATCCGGCTTCAAAGAACGCTCCGGCGACTATGGAGCCTGATTCCCTGGGAGTCCGCAAGCCCAGACCCACGAGCATGGATACGCCATCCACGTCAATGTGGGAGCCGGTCTTGTAGCGTGAGCTTCCGCCGCCTATCGCCGCGCCAAAGGAGGCAATGCTGTCCGTCCTTGTCGCTGAAAGAAGGCTCCCCATGCCTTGACCCATGATCATGTCAGCCCCCTGGGATACGAAGGCAAGTCCGGCGGCGCGGCCTTCGGACAGGGCTTTGAGTTGTTCGTTGTTCTGTGCGCTCGCCACTGTGGCAAAGAGCTTGTCGGCATCTGTGGTCAGGTCGAATTCAAAGATTTTGGCGATGCCTTGTAAGCCCTGGGCGCGGGAGCCGCCCTGGTTAGCGGTAAGACCACCCGTGGCGTCAATCAGGGTAATCGTGTCTCCGGCCTTCAGGTCTGAACTGCCGCCGTTGATACCAACAGCAACGGCGCTATTCGTAATATCCGCCGCACCGTCCACGGTGAGCATGGTGCCACCCGCCGCCATGTCCGTGGGCACATAGAAGTTCATGGCGTTGCCCGCGCCCATGTTCAAGTCGCCACCTGACCAGTTTGCCGAGCCGTACACATCCAGCATGGCGAGATTGCCGGAAGTCATGCCTATGAGACCGCCTGCGTTAAGGGTGGTTCCGTTTTCCAGGATCAGGTGGTCGGATATGTTCCAGTCGCCGCCTGCCGTGCCGATTGTCAATGCTCCGCCCGAGACTCTGGTTGTGCCGGTGTAGGTGTTATCTCCAATAAGGTCCAGTGTGCCGCTTCCGTCCTTGGTTATGCCGCCCGTGCCGGAAATGATGCCCGACAGTAATTGAGAGGCGGTCTGGTCAAAAACCAGCGCGCCCGCGTTGCTGATGTCCCCGGCGTAAGCGCCTCCCCCCAGGGTTCCGGTGACTGCCAATGTTCCCCCGGCAACTGTCGTGTCGCCGGTGTAGGTGTTCGCGCCGGAAAGGGTCAGGGTTCCCGATCCGCTCTTGGTCAGAGCGGCGCCAGCGCCGGTAAGATTGCGGTCCGTGCTTTGGTTGTCGCTGATATCAACCGTTACCGTGCCTGTCAGGGCGATGTTCTGCGCCGAATAAGTAATGCCGCCGCCGACCAGATTGCTCCAGTTCGCGTCATTTAAGGTGCCATTGTTGATATTGAGTTGCCCCACGGTTACGCCTGTGCCGTTCACGGTGAAATTTTTATCGCCTGTCAGCAGCAGAACGGCGATGTTCGCGGTGTCGCCCGCCCCAAGTCCGGTGGCATTGAGGGTGGTGTTGAAGCCGCTGCCGATTTCCAGGTTGGTGACATTGAAATTCACTGCCCCGCCGTTCTTCGTCAGATTGATGGTGGGCGCGATCAGCGTGTCCGCCGTAAAGCTGGCTGCTCCGCCCGCACCGCCCGCGCCACCCTGGGTAGTGCCGGAGTTATTTCCCGTTTCGCCATTCGCGCCGCTGGCGACCGTCAGCGTGCCGGCCACAGTCACAGCCTGCCCGGCGGCATTCAGAGCCGCGCTACCGCCTGCGCCACCAGCTACGCCCGCAGTCATCGAGGTGCCCACATTGCCTCCGCGTCCGCCTGCGCCGCCTTGCACAGTAATATTGGCGTATGTCGCGTCGACATCCACAGTGAGACTGGCATTGCCGCCCAAGCCGCCCTGGCCACCCAATCCGGCTGCGCTGCCGGTCCAGCCGCTCCCGCCCGAACCTCCGCCTCCGCCGCCTTGAACGGTCAAATTGTCATAGGAGGTGATGCTGCGCGTGGCGGTGGCATCACTGCCTCTGCCGCCGGCCCCGTTGCTACTGGGACTCCCCGCAGCACCCTCAGCGGCATTTCCAAAATTACCACTTATTATCCCATCCACATAGGTCTCCCCATTCCTATATCCGCCAGTGCCGGCGGTCCCGCCGGGAGAAACCCCGTTACCGCCGGGACCGGAAACCGCCCAACCTCCGGCGCCTCCGGCTCCGCCTCCGCCCCCGCCTCCCGATCCGGTAGTAGCGGTTCCGCCACTACCACCTCGCCCAGCGCCGGGGGTGTACAAAGGATCAGTACCATTGCCAATGTATGAGGTGGCACCGGCTCCCCCTCCACCGCCACCAACGGCACTACCACGCCCACCGCCACCTCCGCCACCACCACCGCCGAGAACGTAATAATCGGCGGCAAAAGCGGGAGGCGCCATCGGCAGGAACAGCAAGGCAAGAAACAGACCAAAAACGCGGGCAAAGGATAAGCTGCGGTTCATGAAAAAACCTCCAAAGCTAATTTGTTGCGGAAAAAAGAAAACCCCGATCCCCCGACAAGGAACGAGGCTGCATGGACTGGACGGAATGGAATTTCTGGAATTTTTGGCAACGCAAAAAGCCGCCCCAAACCTGGGTTTGAGCGGTTTTGTATGACGTTAGCTTGTGTGTGTGTGTGTGCAAGAAGCGTACCAGAACCGCCTTGAATTTATCAAGGAGTTGGTATTTTTTGCCGCAACCGTTCCTGCATTCATTGCCACAAACCTTTGCCACACAACAAGACGCAGAGCATACACGTCAAACATACAAAACACAACCATGATTTTTAACAGATAACAGCGATGATGCCTGAAATGCCACAAACGCCTCCCCTCTCTCATTCATGTCTATGCCGCAAACGGAAGAGGGGAGAAACTGTAGGGGCGACCGTCCCCGGTCGCCCGTTTCCAAAGAGATAATCATATGAATATGGTTTGGCATAACAACGTTACAATCAATTAGGACGTTATTTCGGTTATGCGCAAAATCGCTGTGCGGGCGACCGAGGACGGTCGCCCCTACGCCAACCGCGCTACTGTAGGGGTTAAAAATTTTTAATCCCTACGCCGCAAGCGGTAGCCATCCGGCAAACCCCCGGCGCTACGCGCCACCCCCTTTTATAAAGGGGGCTAACCCCAATGCCGCCTTGCCCCTTTTGGCTTCGCCGCAAGTCAAAGGAGACGCACCGAAGGGGCGGGAAAGGGCAGAAACCGCAGGCGGGTTGGTAATTTGGCAGATTGCAGGTTGGCAGACTGGTTTTAGCCCCCTTTTTAAAGGGGGTGGCGCGTAGCGCCGGGGGTTTGCTTTCCGTCTGGTAGATTGGAAGGTTGATAAATTGGCAGGTTGATAGATTGGAGTGTGTGCATAAAATGTGTTCGCTTGAACCGAAAACGCATTAAACCCTTCGCCAGGTTGTCCCTTGCGGGCTGTCTTCCAGCAATATCCCCGCCGCTTTCAATTCATCCCGAATCAGATCGGCGCGCATAAAATCCCTGGCCTTCTTCGCGGCGGCGCGCTCTTCAATCCTTGCCTCGATAACCGCAGCGGAAATCATCTCATCCGCTCCGTCCGGCGCGGCGCGCAGGTATTCCAGCGGATCGCGCGAAAGCAACCCAAGAACGCCGCCCAAACGGCGAAGCCCTGCGGACAACAATCCATCCCGATTTTTTCTGGCCTGGGCGGCAAGCGCAAACAAGGCGGCAACCGCGCCGGGCGTATCGAAATCATCATCCATCGCGGCCTTGAAACGCGCGGCATACGGCTCCTGCCAGTCAATCTCCGCCGCGTCGGACACAGGCGGCACATCCCGCAAGGTAAAATAAAGGGTGTCCAGACTCTCTCTGGCATCGGTCAAATGCACATCGGAGTAATTGAGCGGGCTGCGATAATGGGCGCGCAGTATGAAAAAACGCACGACTTCCGCATCATACTGTTTAAGCACCTCGCGGATGGTGAAAAAATTGCCCAACGATTTGGACATTTTTTCATCATCAACCCGAACAAAACCATTGTGCATCCAGTAATTCACAAAAACTCCGCCGTGCGCCCCTTCGGACTGGGCAATTTCGTTCTCGTGATGCGGAAATTGCAAATCCTGCCCGCCGCCGTGAATATCAAAATGTTCCCCCAACAAATGCGAACTCATCGCCGAACATTCAATATGCCAGCCGGGACGACCGTCCCCCCAGGGCGAAGGCCAGGCAGGCTCGCCCGCTTTCGCGCTTTTCCAGAGCGCAAAATCCAGCGGATCGGCCTTGGCGTCCGTCACTTCCACACGCTCGCCAGCAATCAGACTATCCAGAGATTTACCGGACAGCTTGCCGTAACCGGGAAACTTTCGTACCGAATAATTGACATCGCCATCCGCCGCCCTGTACGCCAGACCGTTTTGTTCCAACTTGCCGATCAGCTCGATCATATGCGGCACGTACCCGGTCGCGCGCGGCTCATGGTCAGGCGATTGCACGCCGAGCGCGTCCGCGTCCTCGCGCATGGCAGCGATGAAACGGTCGGTCAGGTCATTGATGGATTCCCCGTTCTCGGCGGCGCGGCGCATGATCTTGTCGTCAATGTCCGTAATGTTGCGAACGTAAGTCACCGCATAACCGCTCTCCTTCAGCCAGCGATAAACCGCGTCAAAGGCCACCATCACCCGCGCGTGTCCAAGGTGGCAATAGTCATAAACCGTCATGCCGCAAACATACATCCTGACTTTTCCAGGCTCGATGGGCAGGAATGGCTCTTTTTCTCTCTTTAGTGTGTTGTAGATGACAAGCATGGCGGTTTTTTCAGACAGCAGGAAAAAGGAATGGTGTGGCGAAAAAAGGCGCAAAATGTTGTAAGATATGAAATCCAATCTTTCCGGTAAGTATAACATCCGACCATGTTCGCTTTTGCCAATCTACGTCTTCCATTCCGCGAAACCCTGCTTCGCATGGCCTTTGCCTCCTTGCTGGCGGCCTGCTTTTTCTCCGTCATGCCGCTTCACGCCGCCGAAAACCTGCCGGAAATTCAGCAACTGCTGCGACAGGGACAGAACTCGCAGGCGTTGGAAAAAGTCAATGCCTACCTCGAAACCCGCCCCAATGACGCGCAGGGACGCTTTTTGAAGGGGCTGATTCTGACCGAATTGAAGCGTCACAATGAAGCCATAGCTATATTTACCAAACTGACCGAAGATTACCCGGAACTGCCGGAACCTTACAACAATCTCGCGGTTCTCTACGCGCACCAAAAACAGTATGACCGCGCCAGAACCGCGCTGGAAATGGCGATTCGCACCCATCCATCCTATGCTGTCGCCTATGAGAATCTGGGCGATGTTTACGCCAAACTGGCAAGCCAGGCATATGACAAAGCCTTGCAATTGGATACTTCCAACGCCGCCGCGCAAGGCAAGCTCGCCCTGATCCGCGATCTGGTAGGCCCGCCCGCATCCCTTGTCGCCCGTTCCGGTCAGCAGACGCTGGCGCAGGCAGAGCCTAAGCCCCAGCCACAGTCCCAGCCAAAACAGACAGCCGCGCAATCCCCCGCCCAGACTTCAAGGACGACCACGCCCCCCGCAGAGCGTCCGGCTGCGGACGTAAAACCAATAGCAGACGCGGATAATGACGCAGCCGCAATCAATAAAGTCATTGCCGCCTGGGCTGCCGCCTGGTCGCAGCAGGATGTCAAGGCGTATCTTGAGTTTTACTCCCCAACATTCAAAACGCCCAAGGGCATGAGCCGGAAAGCGTGGGAAGACGAACGTAGGGCGCGTATCACCCGCCCGGACTGGATCAAGGTTGAGTATGACGCGCCTGGGATCACGGTCGACGGCAATCAAGCCACGGCTCGCTTCCAGCAGCGGTATCAGGCTTCCAACTTCAAGAGCGATTCCAGAAAAACACTTACCTTCATCCGATTGGGTCGTATCTGGTTGATTGTTTCCGAAGAATCGAACTGATGTCTCTTCCCGGCGCTTTCCGCAGAATCGAACTAAAGCCGCTTCCCAGGCCTGTACGAAGAATCAAGCCCAAGCCCATGTCGCGCTCTGTCTGGTTCATCCTGCTTGCCATTGCCGCTTTATTCGGCGGCTTCTGGCTTTTTGACCGCGCCGAGCCGAGCGAAGGCGGCCCGATCACTCCCGCCAGCGCCGCAATAATGCCGGTGTCCTTCAAGAACGCCGGGCCGGAACCGCAGCTTGCGCGGATTATTGCCGCAATTGAAATGCGCGAATTGGACAATGCCCTTGAACTGACGGAAACGCTGCTGCAACAGTATCCCAACTACCGGCTCGGCTATCTGATAAAAGGCGATTTGCTGCTTGCCCGCGCTCATCCGCTGCCCGCGTTCGGCGCGGCAAGCGGTGCGCCGTCGGAACAGATTGACGACCTGCGCGCGGAAGCGATTGCCCGTCTGCAAGGCTATCGCCACAGACCCCGGGAAGACGCTGTGCCGCGTTATCTCCTGCGAATGAACACCCAGCACGCAATCGTGATTGATACGCAAAAGTCCCGGCTTTACCTTTATCGCAATGATGATGGCAACCCAAGTTTTGTTGCCGATTACTACATGAGTCAGGGAAGACTAGGCTCAGACAAGAAATTTGAAGGCGATCTCAGAACTCCGCTGGGCGTTTATCACGTGACCTCGTTCCTGTCGCAGGAGCGGCTGGCGGAGATGTACGGGAAACTCGCGGATCAGTACGGACATGGCGCGTTTCCAATAAATTACCCTAACGCATTGGACAGGTTGCAGAATCGGACAGGCTCCGGCATCTGGCTGCATGGCACGTCTTCCGATACCTATTCCCGTCCGCCGCTGGCCTCGGAAGGATGTGTCGTGCTCTCCAATCCTGATTTTGACCAACTCGGTCAAAGCGTGGAAATCGGGCGCACGCCTGTGATTTTAAGCCACGGCATTGAATGGACGCCCAGATCGGAGTGGCAAAACGAACGCGATGAATTGATCAAAGCCTTTGAGACCTGGCGGAGCGATTGGGAAAGTCTCGATACCGAACTCTACCTCACCCACTATTCGCCGCAATTCCAAAGCCGCAGCCAGAATTTCGCGGAATTCGCCGCGCAAAAACGCCAGGTAAATCGAGGTAAAACCTGGATTAAGGTCAAAGCGGGAGACCTTTCCATCTTCCGCAACCCGGCCATGCCCGGTCAGGGTGAAATCGCCGTAGTCACCTTCCGTCAGGAATATGCCAGCAGCAATTTTGCCAACACCGTGAAAAAGCGCCAGTATTGGCAATATGAGGATGGGCGCTGGCGAATCCTCTACGAAGACGGCGCATGACGCGCCTGTTCCGATTTTTTCTTTAAGGAGTTTTGTCATGTTCCGTAAATTTTTTCGCGTAGTTTTCTGTTTGGGCATGTTTGCCATGCTTGCCGTAGGCTCTCGCGCTTTTGCCAATCCTGTCGTGGAGCTGCAAACCAGTCAGGGGCAAATCGTGCTGGAGTTAGATAGCGCAAGAGCGCCGGAATCGGTGGCGAACTTTCTCGAATACGTTCGTTCCGGTTTTTACAAGGGTACGATTTTCCATCGCGTCATGCCGAACTTCATGATTCAGGGCGGAGGATTCACGCCCGATATGGCGCAGAAAGCGCCTCGCCATTCCATCCGCAATGAAGCTGCCAACGGCCTTAAGAACCAGCGCGGCAGTATCGCGATGGCGCGCACCCAGGACCCTCAGTCAGCCACAGCGCAGTTTTTCATCAATGTCGTCGACAATGACTTTCTCAATTTCAAGGCGCAAACGCCCAGCGGCTGGGGGTACGCGGTTTTCGGCAAGGTGACAAAAGGCATGGAAGTCGTCGACAAAATCGTCGCCGTTCCCACCCATAACCGCGGGATGCACCAAAATGTTCCGGTTGATCCTGTCGTGATTCAATCCGCGACCATTGTTTCCGAATAAAGGAGATTCGCCATGATCAGACTGACAACCAACCACGGCGTCATCACCCTGAAACTGGATGCCGAAAAGGCGCCCCTGACCGTAGCAAACTTTGAACAGTATGTTAGGGAAGGGTTTTATGACGGCACTATCTTTCACCGCGTCATTCCGGGCTTCATGATTCAGGGCGGTGGGTTTAACGCCGACATGGAGCAGAAAGACACGCATGACGCCATCAGGAACGAGGCGGATAACGGTTTGCAGAACAAGCGCGGCAGTATCGCAATGGCGCGTACCAATGATCCTCATTCGGCCACCGCGCAATTCTTCATCAATGTCGTCGACAATGACTTTCTCAATTTCAAGGCGCAAACGCCAAGCGGCTGGGGATATGCGGTTTTCGGCATGGTTGATGAGGGGATGGATGTGATCGACAAAATCAAGGCCGCAAAAACGGGCAATCAGGGGGGGCATCAGGATGTGCCGCTGGAAGCCATAATCATAGAAAAAGCGGAAGTTGTGGCTGACTGAAAAGGCTTTTCCTTGCTTTATTTCATCTCCGACCTGCATCTTGCCGACGATACGCCCGGTATTTTTGCCCTCTTTCGCGCTTTGCTTGACCGTATCGCGCGTGAGGGCAATTCTCTCTATATTCTTGGCGATCTGTTTTCTGTCTGGATTGGCGACGATGATGACGCTATTTTCGCGCAGGATGCCATTGGTTTGTTGCGACACGCGGCAAATCAGGGGTTGCGGATTTTTTTCCAACGCGGCAATCGGGATTTTCTCGCGGGAGCCGCCTTTGCCAAATCTGCGCGGCTGGAATTGCTGCCGGACCCTTATCGGCTCATAGCGCCGGGCGAGCCGGAAAAAATTTTTCTCCTTACCCACGGAGATATTCTCTGCACGGAAGACGGCGAATATCAGGCATTTCGCCGCCAGGTGCGCGATCCTGTCTGGCAGAGTGATTTTCTGCAAAAACCGCTTACCGAACGACGAAAACTTGCCGCCCTGATACAAGCGGAGAGCGCTCAGGAAAAGGGACGCAAAGCTGATTATCAGACAGACGTGAGCGGCAGCGCGGTCGAAGACATGATTCGTCCATACGGACAGCCAACCTTGCTGCATGGACACACTCATCGTACCGGCAGGTATTATCATCTGGTCAACGGCCTGACGATTGAACGTTGGGTACTTAAGGACTGGTCCGAATCCCAGGGCGAATATCTTTGCTGGGATGGCGAGACATTGACGCGACAAGCGTGTTTATGACTTTTGCCACTATGCGGACTTTTCGATTATTACCTTTTTAATGGTATGATTCCGCCCCTCTGCGCGCCCGTAGCTCAGTTGGATAGAGTACTGCCCTCCGAAGGCAGGGGTCGGACGTTCAAATCGTCTCGGGCGCGCCAGTTACCATTCATTAGTTTCCCTGAACTCCCGGAGTAGGGCAGTCAGCCATCCGGCGGTGACGGTTTTGTTCATTTTCCGGCGATTTTTTGCCTTTGTTGTTCATGCGCTTGACCAGACTCAAACTTTCAGGTTTCAAATCATTTGTGGAACCCACTACGGTGGTGTTGCCGGGTCAGCTTGTGGGAGTAGTGGGGCCGAACGGCTGCGGCAAGTCCAACATCATGGACGCTGTGCGCTGGGTGCTTGGGGAGTCGAAAGCATCCGAGTTGCGCGGGGAGTCCATGCAGGATGTCATTTTCAACGGTTCGACGAACCGTAAGCCTGCGGCGCGTTCTTCGGTGGAGATGGTGTTCGACAATTCTCTGGGACGCGCCCAGGGGCAGTGGAGCCAGTACGCGGAACTGGCGGTCAAGCGGGTATTGACCCGAAACGGTCAGTCCGACTATTTCATCAACAATCTGAAAGTGCGCCGGAAGGACATTACCGATTTGTTCATGGGAACCGGGCTAGGGCCTCGCGCATACGCGATTATCGGGCAGGGCATGATCTCGCGCATCATTGAGGCGCGGCCTGACGATCTGCGGGTGTTTCTGGAAGAAGCCGCCGGAGTCACGCGCTACAAGGAGAGACGCAAGGAAACCGAAGGACGGCTGGAAGATACCCGCGAAAATTTATCAAGGGTTGAGGATATTCGTCTGGAGTTGGCCTCAAGGATGCAAACTCTGGAAGCGCAGGCGGAAGTAACCAGGCGTTATCACGAATGCAACAATGCGCTCTCATTGAAGCAGCGGCTTTTGTGGCTTAAACGCCGGAGCGACGCGCTCCTGGAACAGGAAAATCTCCGTCTGGAAATCAGCCGGATGGAAACCGAGCATGACGGTATGGTGGCCGCTATCAGGGAGACGGAAACGCATCTGGAAGCGGCGCGGGAGTCGCATTTTTCGGCAGGCGACGCGGTGCATCGGGCGCAGGGCGATCTGTACGCGGCCAATGCGGAAGTAGCAAGGCTGGAAGCGGAAATTCGCCATCGCAAGGAAAAGCGGCAGCAGACGGAATCCCGCTTGTCGGATCTCGAACAGGAAGAACAGCATTGGCTGGCGCAGACGGAAAAGCTGGCTTCCGACAAAAAACGCTGGCAAGAATTGCAGGAAACCGCAACAGCGCGGCTGGAACAGGCAGAAACGAAACACAAGACCGCAGCCGACCGCTTGCCTTATGCTGAGGCGGAGGAGAGCGCAGGGCGCAAAGGTGTGGAAACATTGCAGCGGAATGTGGTTGAGCTTGAGCAGGGTTTGCAGGTCGAATTCGCGCATCGCGCAAACGCAAGCCGCGCCTTGCAGAATCTTGCCCAGCGGCGCGAGCGTCTACGGCAGGAAGGCGCGACGGAAGTTATAGAACAATCAGCGCGGGAAGACAAGGAGGAAGAACGCTCCCGCGTGGCGGCGCGTATGCCGGAGTTGGAAATGTCCCTGCAAAATCTGCGAAATGCCCGTTCCGAACTGGAAACGCAGCGGGCAGACGCTGTATCGGAGATGGCATGGTTTGTCAGCGAAATGGCGGCGCTGGAAGCGCGTCATGAGGCGTTGACCCAGATGCAGGAAAAGCAGGGCGGCGGCGAGGACAGGAAAGCATGGCTTGATCGGCGCGGTTTGGCGGACGCTCTGCCGCTCTGGCGCGTATTGAAGGTCGACGCCGGTTGGGAGACGGCGGTAGCGGCGATTTTGCGCGAACGTCTGGAAACCCTGCCGACGCCGGAATTGTTGCCGGAATTCATTGCAAACGCTGATCGTCCTGGCGGCAGGGTGTGGGTGCGCCTTGGCGTTCTGGCGCATGAAGGGCAAATTGCGCCGGACAGCTTACGCGCCAAGGTGACGACAGAAGATGAAAGCTGGCATGGATTGCTGAATTTCTGGCTGGCGGGCGCGCGGACGGCGGATAGTCTGGAAGCGGCTCTACAGGCGCGTTCCAATCTTTTGTTGGGCGAGTGTCTGGTGACGCGGGAGGGCGATATTGTGGAAGGGCATACGCTTTCCATATTCGCGCCGGATGCGGTGGATACTGCGGGCTTTCTGGAGCGGCGGCGGGAAATCGAAGCGTTGACCGCCAAACTGGAGCATATGCGCGTGGAAAGCCAGTCCAACCAGACGCGAGTTGATTCGCTGGCGCGTGAAAGCAGGGAACTGGAGGAACAAGACCGGCAGCTTCGCCTGGAACATGGCGAAGTGACGGCGAAGGCGCACACCCTGCAAATGGAGATTTTGAAGCTGGATGAAGCCATGACCAGACAGCGCGAGCGGATAGAGCGGATAAAAAGCGCGGAGCATGATCTGGAAGTTGAGATTGAGGCGGAACGGGGACGGGAATCCGCCACCGAAGATTTGATCCGTGAATTACGAGAACGGCTTGACCGTCTGCATGGCGAAGCGTCAGAAGCGCGTCTGCGGCTGGAAGAAGCGACGAATGCCCTGTTTGAGGCGCGGGAACTCTTTGCCTTGGCCGAACGCGAACGGCATGAGGCCGGATTTTCCAGGCGCGAATGCGTGGGGAAGCTGGAAGAAAATAGCGCCCACCAAGCCACAGCAATGCGCGAACTGGAGCGTATCCAGGCGGGGCTTATTGAATGTCGCGCCATTAAACAGGATACGCCGCTGGAAGTTTTTGAGGAATCCTTGCGGGGCGCGCTGGAAAAATATAGTTTGGAGGAGAAGGCGATGGCATCCTGTCGCGTTGCGCTGGAGGCGGCGACTTCCGGTTTGCGCGACCTGGAAGAGAAGCGGATGCGGCTGGAACAGGCGCTTAACCCGCTGCGTGAGCAAATCGGCGAATTGAAGCTGAAAGAAAATACCGCAGGGATTAACGCAAACCAGTTTGCGGATCAACTCTTTGAATCCGGCTATGGTGAGACGGAGATGGCGGCGCTCTCGGAAGAAGCAAAGCGGGTAAAACCCTACGCGCTTACGCAGGAGATAGGACGATTGCAAAAGACGATTGCCGACCTGGGTCTTGTCAATCTTGCCGCGCTGGAAGAGCTGGAGACTGCGCGGGAGCGGCGGGAATTTCTTGACAAGCAGGCCGCCGATCTGACCGAAGCGATGGAGATTCTGGAAGCGGCGATTCGCAGGATTGATCGGGAAACCCGCGATTTGTTGCAAAATACCTTTGATACGGTCAATGGTCACTTCGGGCGGTTGTTTCCTGAACTGTTCGGGGGCGGCAAGGCGGCGCTGGTCATGACGGGGGAGGAAATACTCGATACCGGAGTGCAGGTGTTCGCGCAGCCGCCGGGCAAGAAAAATTCCACGATTCACCTTCTTTCCGGCGGGGAAAAAGCCCTGACGGCGATTGCTCTGGTATTCTCCATATTTTTGCTGAACCCTGCGCCTTTCTGCCTGTTGGACGAGGTGGACGCGTCGCTTGATGATTCCAATACCGAACGCTTTTGCCAAATGGTGAAGAAAATGTCTGCACAGACCCAGTTTCTGTTTGTCAGTCACAACAAAATTTCGATGGAAATGGCCGAGCAGTTGGTCGGCGTGACGATGCAGGAATCGGGCGTGTCGCGTGTGGTAGAGGTTGACAGGGAAGAAGCCTTGAAGATGGCGGAGGAAACCTGATGAGCGGAACCGAAATCGGAATTCTGGTACTGGGCGGTTTGGTCGTGCTGGGGGTGATTGCCTACAACAAATGGCAGGAGCGCCAGCACCGGCAAAACATGGAAAATGCTTTTCGCAGTCCAAGGAGGAGAGACGATGTGCTCCTTTCCCGCCGCGAGGTGGATTTTTCCGTTTCTCTGCCGGATATTGCGCCTAAAACAGAGCCAACTCTGCAAAATGACGCGGAAATGGCAGGCGAAGCCGGGGAAGCCTTGCCGGAAGCCGTTACCGCTTCTTCCATCGGTCTTGCGGCGTTGCCGGAAGATGATCTGATCTCGCCGATGATTGATTTGATTGCCGAATTGCATGGCGAGTCTCCCGTTAATCTTGCGGCCTTGCGGCGTGATTATGCCAAGGCGTTGTTGCCGTTTGGCAGACGCTTGAATTGGGCGGGTCTGAACGAGGCGGATGCAACGTGGGAATTTTTGCCCGGCAGCGCGCCGGAAGGCGGGGAGAGTTATAAACGTCTGCGCGTCGGCCTGCAACTGGTTGATCGGGAAGGAGTGGCCAAGGCGGAGGTTGTTTCCGGCTTTCTTGAATTTTTCCCCTGGCTTGCGGAAGAGCTTGGCATGACTTGCCTGCTGCCGGAGGCGGAATTATCGGAATGGATGGAGCAAGCCGAGCAACTGGATGTTTTCTGCGCCGGGCTGGATATTGTGCTGTGCTTGAGTCTGGTTCCGGAGGGCGGGCGCAATTTTTCGGGAACGCAAATCCGCGCGCTGGCGGAAGCGGAAAATATGACTTTGGAAGACGGGATATACATCTTGCGCGATGAGCATGGAGTGCCGCTCTTTCGTTTCTGGAACACGGACGAGGCGCATCCTTTCCGTGTCGACGAGATGAAGCGTCTGAAAAGCAGCGATTTGACCTTTCATTTTGATGTGCCTTGCGTGCCGCGCGGGCAGCATGTTTATTTGCAGATGCTTGCTGTTATCCGGCGGTTTGCCAAGGTTATGGGCGGTGTTTTGATTGACGATCAGGGTAATCCATTGTCGGATGAAACGCTGGAGCAGATTCGTCAGGATTACGTTATCCGTCCGCAAGGCCATATGATGAGCGAAGGCTTGCCGGCGGGAAGTTTTCTGGCGCGGCGGTTGTTTAGTTAGACCATAGGAGGATTCAGCATGTTCTTGACGCTTCTGCTTGTCACCTTTGTGGCCTCGTTTATGGTGGCGCTTGTCGTCAGCGATGGATTCTTGAAATCTATCGAACGATCATTGAAACCCTGCAAGGTATCGCTTGGTTACTGCTTGTTTTCTTTGTTTTCGCCCTCATCGCATACGTAATCGTCAGGATCGCAGAGATGAAAAGCGCCAGGCACGTCAAAAATGAGGAAGAATAGCATGTTGAACGAATATCACCCAATCTATGAGCAATTCAGTCACAACGCGCATGTTGTAATTTGCCAAGGTGACGCCTTGGAAGAATTGCAAAGTCTGCCCGAAAATACCTTCAAGCTGGTGGTCTCTTCCCCTCCATATAACATTGGCAAGGAATATGAAACGCAAATCAGCCTTGATGATTATCTTGGATGGCAAAAATCTGTCATCAGGGAAATGTTTCGAGTAACCGCGCAAAGTGGGAGCATCGTATGGCAAGTAGGTAACTATGTGGATGCAAGCGAAGTATTTCCGCTAGACATTTACTTTTATCCTATATTCAAAGAACTGGGAATGCGTTTGCGTAATCGTATTATTTGGCATTTCGACCATGGTCTACATGCCAGCAAACGATTTTCAGGACGCTATGAAGTATTGCTTTGGTTTACAAAAAGTGATAATTACACTTTTAATTTGGACGCAGTACGTGTGCCTTCCAAATATCCTGGAAAACTTCACTATAAAGGCGAGAACGCCGGAAAACCAAGCGGAAATCCGTTGGGAAAAAACCCTTCTGATTACTGGCGAATAATCCGCAACGAATTGGAGACAGGGCGCATTGAGATACCTAATGTCAAATCCAATCACCCGGAAAAAACAGAACATCCTTGCCAGTTTCCTGTCGAGTTGATAGAACGCTGTGTGCTGGCATTTACCAACGAAGATGACTGGGTTTTGGATCCGTTCGGAGGATCGGGCAGCAGCGTGGTTGCCGCAATCAAACATAACAGGCGCGGCATGATGATTGATCGGGACACAATTTATAACACTCTCGCCAAAGAGAGAATAAACTCATTCCAAAATGGCACATTAAAAATTCGTCCGCTTGGCAAACCCATACATCAGCCTTCGGGCAGGGAAAAAGTTGCACAAATTCCGAAGCAATGGCTTGAACAAACTCAGGAGAGGCTTATATGAAAATTGTTGCTCATTTTGATTTTAATGGCGGGAAAGACAAAATCTCCACGCAATACAAAAACGAACTTGATGAAATTGCGTCTGTTATAGATGCTATTGACGCCATGAAGTTTAAGACGAAGGTTAGCAAAGAGAAAACCATGCCTGGCAGGATGTTATTTTCTCCATCAGATATTAACAAGGAATTCAAACGTTTATTCAGTCCGTTGGGATGGAAAAATCACAAGGTGACATGTGACTATGTTCATGGAGAAATGTTGAACGATTATATTCCGGCAAAACTTTCATCTTCAAAACCTTTTCGCGAAATGGATTTTGTAAAGCCAGAGAAGAAACTTGGCGTAGAAATTCAATTTGGCAAGTATTCTTTCATGGTCTACAATGTATGTGCAAAAATGACCATTTTCAGCAATCTTGGAGTGATTGACACAGGCATTGAAATTGTTCCTGTCAAAAACTTTGCTGATGAAATGAGTACTGGCGTTTCATATTTTGAGCAGTTTGCATGGGATTTGACAAAGCGTGGAGTTTCAAACATTGATATTCCGGTGTTGATTCTTGGGATTGATACTTAGGATATACGAAATGACAGATATTTCCGCCAAAACCCGTGTCGAATGGCTGCGCCGTGAGATCGGAATCCATGATCGGCCTATTACGAACTTGATGCGCCGACTATTCTGGAAGCCGCGCACCCGGAACTTGTCACGCCTGATTCGCCCACAGAGCGGGTCGGCGGTAGACCGCTTGCACAGTTTGCTCTGGTCACGCTATAGCGGTTTTGATTTAAATGCATACATTTTTTCTACAAGCCGATTAGGGGAGACTTCGTTGTGCTGGCGTCATGAATCAGTCTTTCCGACCATGCGCCGCAGCGGAGACTGAGGGCTTGCCGGGATCGCTGTCGAGCCGCCATCTGTCCCAGGCGGCCCTGACCAGATTCGGATATTCGGCGCGTCCAAGACTGCCGTTATAACGTCCCAAAGCGCGAAACAGATCGCCTTTCTCGATGTCCATATAATGCCGCAAAATGGTGCAGCCGTAACGCAGGTTGGTACGCATATTGAATAGATTGTCCGACGGCTGCCCGATAACATCAACCCAGAACGGCATAATTTGCATGTAGCCGCGCGCCCCGGCGGAAGAAACGGCATATTTGCGAAAGGCTGATTCAACCTGAATCAGTCCCAAAACCAGGTGCGGATCAAGCCCGGCTCTTGTCGCCTCGTAATGAATGGTGCGGAGGAGTTCCAGGCGGTAGTCCGTGTCGGGAATGCGCGGGGCAAGACGCTCCGACATGGCGGTCAGCCATTCCACAGCTTCCTCGTAATTCCGAAACGAGCTGACAGGCGGCTTTTTATCGGCAATGGCTCCTGAGAGCGCGGCGCGAACGCTGGCGGCAAGCGGTTCATACCGTTGCTCGCCCGCGTTCGCAAGAAGCGGCAGACAGAGGAACAAAAAAATCAGGCGAAACATGGCAGACTATTCAAAAACTCCAGAATGTTGTCCTGCGGGATGAATGACGCTCCTTTGTCCATTCTTCCCTTGTATTCGATTTCTCCGTTTTTCAGCCCGCGTTCGCTGACTACAAGGCGATGCGGGATGCCGATAAGTTCCATGTCGGCAAACAGAAAACCGGGACGTTCGTTGCGATCATCAAGAAGCGCGTCAAATCCGGCGCGAACGATCTCATTGTACAGTTTATCAGCAGTTTCACGGACAGCCGCGTTTTTGTGATACCCCATCGGCACAATGGCGACAGTAAACGGCGCAATGGCAACAGGAAAGATAATGCCGTTTTCGTCATGGTTCTGTTCGATGGCCGCGCCGACAATGCGGGACACGCCGATGCCGTAGCAACCCATCTCCATGACCTGGCTTTTGCCGTTTTCGTCAAGATAGCGACAGGCAAGCGCCTCGGAGTATTTTGCGCCTAGCTGGAAGATATGCCCGACTTCAATGCCCCGGCAAAGCGTGAGCAAACCCTTGCCGTCCGGCGAAGGATCGCCGGTTGTCACCTTGCGTAAATCAGCCACTTCCGGCTCCTTGCAATCGCGCCCGAAATTGACGTTTATGAGGTGAAACCCGGCTTCATTCGCGCCGCAGGCAAAGTCGCCCATCACGGCGACCGCGCGATCGGCTATGACCCTGACCGTTGTCCCGACCGGGCCGATGTAGCCTGGCTGGCAGTTCAGATGTTCTGTAACTTCTTCTTCGGAGGCAAAGCGAAAGGGCGACAGGGATGTTGCCTTTCCGGCCTTGATTTCGTTCAACTCATGGTCGCCGCGCAGGAGAAGCAGGGCAAAAGTTTTGCCTTCCGCCGTCTCGCTTACCACGGCGATGGACTTGACAATGCGGGAGAGCGGGACAGAAAGCGATTCGGCGACATCCTTGCAGGCGGTCTTGTCGGGCGTTGCGACCTTTTGCATGGGCGCTTTGGCGGCGGGGCGGGCGATTGCAGGCGCGACGGCTTCCGCAAGTTCCACATTGGCGGCGTAATCGGAATCCGGGCAGTAGGCGATTTCATCCTCGCCGGTCTCGGCAATAACGTGAAATTCATGCGAGCCGGAGCCGCCAATCGCGCCGGTGTCTGCGGCAACGGCGCGAAATTTGAGTCCCAGGCGGGTGAAAATCCGGCTGTAGGCATTGAACATCACATGATATTCACGTTCCAGATCAGCCATGCCGGTATGGAAAGAATAGGCGTCCTTCATCAAAAATTCACGCCCGCGCATGATGCCGAAGCGAGGCCGGATTTCATCCCGAAATTTGGTCTGAATCTGGTAGAGGTTTACGGGGAGCTGGCGGTAGCTTTTCACGTCGCGGCGCACCACGTCGGTAATGGCTTCCTCATGGGTAGGACCGATGACGAAATCGCGCCGATGGCGATCCTGAAAGCGCAGAAGCTCCGGGCCGTATTGTTCCCAGCGCCCCGACTCCTGCCACAATTCGGCGGGCTGTACGGCGGGCATCAGGAGTTCCACCGCGCCTGCGCGGTTCATCTCTTCCCGGACAATGGCCTCGACCTTCCGCAATGTTCGCAGTCCAAGCGGCATCCAGGTGTAGATGCCGGCAGCGACGCGCTTGATAAGTCCGGCGCGCAGCATCAGCTTCTGGCTTACGATTTCAGCGTCGGCGGGCGCTTCTTTCAGGGTTGTGAAGAAAAAACGGGAGGAGCGCATGAGGGAATCCGGTCAAATTGGAGAAACTCGATTTTACATGGAGGGGGTATTTGTGGAAGAATAACAGGCAGTCAAAGTTTTACAAGGAATTACCATGCTCGACAAGGAGGGTTTTCGCCCAAATGTCGGCATCGTCTTATGCAACGCCAAAAATGAGGTTTTCTGGGGAAAAAGGATACGCGAACACTCATGGCAGTTTCCGCAAGGCGGCATCAAACGCGGCGAAACGCCGTTAGAGGCCATGTATCGGGAACTGCGCGAGGAAATCGGCTTGAAGCCGGAGCATGTCGTTCTCCTTGGCAGAACCAAGGGCTGGTTGCGTTATGAGGTGCCAATCCAGTGGATCAGAAGGGAGTGGCGCGGCTCCTACCGTGGACAAAAACAGATCTGGTTTTTGTTGCGGTTGTTGGGGCGCGACCATAACATTTCCCTGCGCTCAAGCCATCATCCTGAATTTGACGCCTGGCTCTGGCATGACTACTGGGTTCCGATGAATGCGGTGATCGAATTCAAGCGCGGAGTTTACATAGACGCGCTGAACGAACTCGCGCGTTTCGTCGGCATTGCGCCAAGAAGCAAGGCGGAGCTTTTGCCGGACAAAGACGAGGATACGGTCAAAGGCTCGGATGCAGGCGCGGATGCGGACAAAGGCGCGTGCGAAAGCGATGCGCGGCTGGAGGTCGCGCTGACATGAGAGTCAGGCAAGGCCATGTTATCCTTGGTCTTTTGACCGTTGCCGGTCTATTCTTCGCCCCGCAATCCCTTGCGGATAACGGGCGCGATATTCTTGGCGGCGGTCAGAAGACCTACACGACCGACTGGGAAGACTACGACGCCAAACCTTGGGAAGAAAAGGCCGCAGCATTGCCGCCCTATCCGAAGGATGAGGATTTCTACAGCTTTTACGTCAGCGCCTCGACGGTCAACCGTTTTTATGTGGATACCGCCAACATCAGCCTGGGCGGCGACGGTGTTGTCCGTTATTCGCTTTTGATAATAAGCCCTGCCGGAACGCGCAACGTAAGTTACGAGGGAATGCGTTGCGAAAGCCGGGAGAGGCGCGTTTACGCCCTTGGGCGGACTGACAGCCGCTGGGCGGATGCTCGCGGCAGCATTTGGGTTCCGGTGCGCGAGGCGACTGCCAACCGGCATTATGCCGCCTTGTTTACGGATTTTTTCTGCCCGCATGGAATCATGCCGACCAAACTTGAAAACGTAACGCGCGCCATCAGAAAAGAGGGCGAGCCGCTGGTTAAAAAACGCTGATCGGGACAAACGATGGAATTATTGGCTCTTTTTCTGGACATCATCCTGAATCTGGACAAGCATCTGGCTCTTTTACTGGCGGATTACGGGCCGTGGATATATCTCATTCTTTTTGCCATCGTATTTGCGGAAACAGGGTTTGTCGTGACCCCTTTCCTGCCGGGCGATTCCCTGCTGTTCGTCGCCGGGGCGCTGGCCGCCCTTGGCGCTGACGCGGAAAGCGGCATGAACATCTGGGTATTGACGATTTCCCTGTCCACAGCCGCCATTCTGGGCAACATGCTGAACTACCAGATAGGCCGCTTTTTGGGAGTGCGGGTGTTCAAGTGGGAAAATTCGCGCTTTTTCAACCGGAACGCGCTTGTAAAAACGCATGATTTTTACGTGCGGCACGGCGGCAAAACTCTGGTCATTTCCCGGTTTCTCCCGATTTTTCGCACTTTTGCGCCTTTTGTCGCCGGTATTGGCCGCATGGAGTACCGTCGTTTTTGCCTCTACAACATAAGCGGCGCGCTGCTCTGGGTTTTTAGCCTTTGTTTCGCGGGCTACTGGTTCGGCAATCTTTCCTGGGTGCGGGAAAATCTATCGTTCGTCATTGTCGGCATCATCATAGTGTCGTTGCTGCCGGTGCTGTATGCCTGGGGGAAGCAAAGAATTACGGGAGAAGGCAGCTCGCCATGACTGCTCGGCGGCGTTTCCTGTCCGTTTTGGCTTTCCTGCCGCTTGCCGCCTGCATGACCAGACGCGGCGCGGACGGGCAGGAGGAGCAGGACGTTCACCCAAAGTATCTTGCCAAGACAAGCATGGATCGTATCTTTGACGCCAGTCGGGCAGAGGTTATGGGTTCTATCTTTACGCTGGCGGAAAAACTCTATCGGCGCAATCCCCGCGAATGGAGAAAAGCCGGTTTGAATCAGCATGACGAGGCGATGGAAGCCTTGCGCCGCTATAGGGAAGCGGCTCCCGAAGGACTGGCGGGACAGCCGGAAGGGGCGGCGGTCTTGCGCGCGTTCGCGCCGGACTATCCGGGCGACCGGGTGGCGGCTTTTGTTTACGGGTTGCTTACGATGGTTGACGCCGCCTACGAGCACAAGGATGAATTTTTCATAATGGACTCGCTGAATGCCCAAAAACTCTACAACTCTGCGCGGAATATGGAAATTGCGGCGTGGAAACTGGCATCCTCGCTGGACGAATCAGGCAAGCCGCTTTTGCTGTCAAACGAGATGGGGGATGGAGCGCAAAATCTCTCCTTCGAGCGGGAGTTTGGACGGCTAATCGGACAGATGGATTTTATCGCGCTGATTGTTTCCGACCGCAGTGGTCGAGCCATTACCGGCGTCACGCAATCGCTGGCGACCGCGATTTTTTTGCCGGTAGGGATGTTGAAATGAAACGGATTGTGATTTTGATTTCCGGGCGAGGCAGCAACATGACCCGTCTTATAGATGCCGCTTCGGCAGGGGAATTGGGCGAGGCCGAAATTGTCGCCGCGCTTTCCAACCGGGCGGACGCGGAAGGCTTGAAGACGGCGGCGGCGGCAAACATCCCGACCGGCGTTATCGAGCATCGCGCTTATAAAAGCCGGGAAGATTTCGATAGGGCGCTGGCGGATGCCATTGACGTTCACGCGCCTGATCTGGTTTTGCTGGCGGGATTCATGCGGATTCTGACAGAGGGCTTTGTGCGCCGTTTTGATGGCAGGCTTTTGAACATTCATCCTTCGTTGTTGCCTTTGTTTCCCGGCCTTGACACCCACCGCCGCGCCCTTGCCGAAGGAGTGCGCCTGCATGGATGCACTGTGCATTTTGTCACGCCATGCCTTGATCACGGCCCGATTATCATCCAGGCTGCCGTGCCGGTGCTGGATGATGATGATGAAAATAGCCTTGCCGCGCGGGTGTTGGCAGAGGAACATCGAATCTATCCGTTGGCGGCGCGCTGGTTTGTCGAAGGCCGCTTGACGCTTGCGGAAGGAAGGGTGCGTGTGGCGGGTGAACAAAGGGAAGCGGCTTTGATTGCGCCTTTGTTGGGTGGGCAAACATGAGCGGTTTTCTTCCGGAAAAACTGCGCCGCTTGCTGCCAGCCTTGCTGCTCTCGCTTTTTCTGCATTTTCTTGTGTTTGGCGGCATTGGCCTGATGATGACTGACTGGACGACTCCGAAAGATAAACTGAAATCCATAAGCGCGCATATTGCCGCCAATGCCCCTGTCGCAGAGGAAAAACCGGCGGAGATAATGCCGCCGCCAAAGCCTGTTCCGCCGCCGCCCCCGCCGCTTCTATCTCCCGCGCCCCCGGAACCGTCCGTCGAAACATCTGTCATATCGCCGGAAGTGCCGCAAATTCCGGAGGAACAGCCGACATTGGCAGATGACGAGTATGCGGCAGACTATCCCATGATCGATCCGCCGCCGGGAATGCCGCTGGAAGGCGACGATGACGGGGTGAACTGGCCGGATATTCCGGGGTATTTCGAGGATGTTCGGGAGGAGCTGGAAGCCGATTTGTCCGAAATAGAGATAGCCGAGCAAATTTTGCCGGATGGGCGAATTTTTCCCTGGAAAGGCGAGATAAGTTATAAGGTCTATCGCGGCGAGCAAGGCTGGGAGATCGGCACGGCACGGCTTGAATGGGAATTTCGGCAGAGAACATATCGCTTTTCCACGGTCATGAGGACGACGGGATTGGTAGGTTTTTTGTATCAGGCTCGGATACAGACGGAAAGCGTCGGCATTTTTACCGGCGGAGAGTTTTATCCGCTGCGCTATAAAGTTCGCGCCGATGGTCGCGCCGATGAAACAATGCTGTTTGACTGGAACGGGCGCACCGTGCGCATGGAAGGCAGGGGGCGCAATAGAGAGCTTCCCTTGCGCTTTCACAGCCAGGATTTATTGAGCCTGCAAGGACAGCTCCCGTTCTGGCTTGTCATGGAGGAAGTCAGACAGGCAGAAGCGGCGGCAGAAGCAGAGGCAAAGGCAGAGGTAGAGGTAGAGGTAGAGGTAGAGGCAGAGGTGGATGCCGATACGGACGGCGACATGAATGCGGGCGTGTATGCCAGCGTAGATGTGGATTGGCAGGAATGGGCAAAAACTGTCTGGATGGCTACCGGAAGGGGCTACGAGGTTTTTCGTATTACTGCGGCAGGCGAGGAATCCCTTGAGCTTTCCGGCCGCGTTTTGACCACTGTGCGCTTCAGGATTGTCGGAGGCAGGGCGGAGACGGAGTTCTGGCTGGCGCGGGAACTCTACTGGCTGCCTGTCCAGATTCGTCATATTGACCGCAGGGGCGATTTCTACGAGCAGCGGCTGGATAGTTACGATTTTGTGCATTTGACAAGGGAAGAAGAGTAGTGACAACTGTGCAAGCCAAGCCTTCCGGTCGGTTTGTGGTAATGCGCGTAATTAGAGCGGTTTCGGTTCAGGTGAGTGCGTTCTACATGCTATCTTCCTGCCTTTGGTATCAAAGCAAGTGGCCACACCTTCCCGTGAGGCAATGTCAACTCTGCATTGGCGGATGTAAGAAAAACTCAACAAATGTGCTTGTAGCTCTTTCTGTAAATAACGCGACTGTCACGCTTTGCTCCCCTCTCCCGCCCCTTCGGGGCACCCTCTCCCGCGAGCGGGAGAGGGGATGCGTTGTAGTATTTTCCCTATCCTGCAATCACGTGATAGTAGCTTTATTTGCGTGAATTACTACACATGAGCCGCTATATTCACCCTGCGTTTTTTTCCCATGCCGAGAAGGCGCTTGCCGGTATTATGGATTTTACATACCCTGCCGATGGCGTTCTTGCCCGTTATTTTCGTGAGCACAGGAACATCGGCCAGCAGGAGCGCGGGTACATCGCTGAAACATGTTTCGCCGTTCTGCGCCGGTTGCGCGCCTTATCTGCCCGTACTCGGCTTGACGAGGGCGAAGTTACGCCGCGCCGCCTTCTCCTTGCCGCTTTGATCGGAGAGGGGCGTAACCTTTGCGAGTTGGAACATCTGCTGAAAGGTGATGAGGCTCTCTGGCTTGCCGCCGTCAAGGGGTTTGATGATGCGAGCCTGTCGGTTGCCGAACGGCTTGATCTGCCGGATTGGCTTTATACGCGCCTGTCGGAGGTTTTTGGCGAGGAGGCCGAGGCGCTTGTCCGCGCCCTTAATCAAAGCGCGCCGCTTGATTTACGGGTCAATCTTTTGAAGAGCGGCAGGGAAGCCGTTATTGAGGCGTTAAAAGAGGAAGGGTTTGTCGCTCATGCCGGGAAACATTCGCCCTTTGCCGTCCGTCTGCCGGATAAGCCTTCGCTTGCAAGACATCCGCTTTTTCTTTCTGGACACATCGAAGTGCAGGACGAGGGGAGCCAGTTGCTCGGCCTGATGCTGGCTCCCAGGCGTGGGGAAGCCGTTGCCGATTTTTGCGCGGGCGCGGGCGGAAAAACCCTGCTGCTTGGCATGTTGATGAAGAATACCGGCAAACTGTACGCTTTTGACGTTTCCGCCAATCGTCTGGAAAAGCTGAAACCTCGTCTTGCGCGTTCCGGCCTGTCCAATGTGCATCCGGTCTGTCTGGGGCGTAATACGAAGCTGAAGCGTCTTACCGGCAAGATGGATCGGGTGTTGGTAGACGCGCCCTGTTCCGGTTTGGGGACATTGCGCCGCAATCCGCATTTGAAGTGGCGACAAACGCCGGATTCAGTAGCAGGGTTGGCGGCGCGACAGTCCGAGATTCTTGTGACTGCCGCCCGGCTTGTCCGCTTGGGCGGTCATCTTCTTTATGCCACTTGCAGCCTATTGCCGGAGGAAAATGAGGATATAGTCAAGGCGTTCCAGGCGACGCATTCCGGCTGGACATTGCTTGAGGAACGGCGCTTTTTCCCGCATATGCATGGCACAGACGGGTTTTACGCGGCGTTGATGCAGCGGGAAAGGTAAGCCGGAACACACTTTGCGTGTCGGTTTAGGGTAGAATCGCATAGTCAAGACTCACTCACAAGGCATTAGAGCATTTTTGTTTAAGTGGAACAATCTGGATTCCCGCCTACGCGGGAATGACGCTGTATGCGTGGTCGCGTTTTCCCCACTATGGGCGCGTTTTACGCCGCCGCTCCTGCGTTTCCGTCCGTCATTCCCGCGTAGGCGGGAATCCAGACTTGCTTTGATGCTACTCGCGGCGAAGCCACAAGCAGGAGAGTTAAATTGTCGCCTTTCCCACTTTAAAATCTCTCTAACCGCCCAACAGGGAGTCGTCTTTTGTCTCGCCATTGAAAGCGCATAATGAACCCAACATCTCAAACCGACCATGACCAGCCAGGGCAAAACAGCCTTTATTTTGGCGACAATCTTGACGTGCTGCGCGAATCCATGCGAGATGAATCGGTTGATCTGGTTTATCTTGATCCGCCGTTCAACAGTTCACGAGATTACAACATTCTGTTTGCGTCGCCCAAAAACGAAAGGAGCGACGCGCAGATTACCGCCTTCAAGGACACTTGGCATTGGGGGCGGCAGGCGGAGCGTGAATTTGGCGAGATAGTGAGGAGCGACAATACCCATGCGGCGGAAATGATACAGGCATTGCGGCGTTTTATGGGCGAGAACGACATGATGGCGTACCTGACCATGATGGCGAATCGCCTGCTGGAACTCTATCGTGTGCTGAAGCCGACGGGAAGTCTCTATCTGCATTGTGATCCGACCGCCAGTCATTATCTGAAAATTGTGCTGGATGCTGTTTTTGGCATTGCCAATTTCAGAACTGAGATCAGTTGGCGAAGGTCAGGCGCCCACAATGACGCAAAGCAGGGGCGCGCTCAATACGGCAATGTTCGGGATACCATATTTTTTTATACCAAGTCGGCAAAATGGAGCTGGAACTGGCTATACACCGGCTATGGCCATGATTACCTCGAAAAGATGTACCGTCATGTAGAGCCGGAGACCGGGCGACGTTACCAGCTTGACAATCTCACCGGCCCCGGCGGAGCGGCCAAAGGCAATCCCTTGTATGAGGTAATGGGAGTTACACGTCACTGGCGGTATTCCAGGGAAAAAATGGACGAATTGATCGCGGAAGGGCGCATCGTTCAAACAAGGGAAGGGAATGTTCCGCGCTATAAACGGTATCTTGATGAAATGTCCGGCGTTCCTCTCCAGAATGACTGGAATGACATTTTGTCGGCTATGGGTTCCGAATACCTTGGCTATCCCACGCAAAAGCCGCTTGCCCTGTTGGAGCGCATTATCAATGCTTCCAGTAATGAGGGGGATGTAGTGCTTGATCCGTTCTGCGGTTGCGGCACGACTGTTCACGCGGCGCAAAAACTTGGTCGTCAATGGATAGGCATTGATATTACCCATCTTGCCGTAAGTCTTATTGAAAAGCGCCTGAAAGACGCATTCCCCGGCATCGGCTTTGACGTTCATGGTACGCCCAGGGATATTGCAGGCGCAAGGGACCTGGCAAGGCGCGACAAGTATCAATTTCAATGGTGGGCATGCTCTCTGGTGAACGCGCAGCCCTATCAGGGAAAGAAAAAGGGGGCGGATGGCGGGATTGACGGACTGATTTATTTTCAGGACGAACTAAAGGGCTACAAGAAAATTGTGGTATCCGTGAAGGGTGGAGAGAATGTTAGTGTGGCGATGGTCAGGGATTTTGCCCATGTAATCGAGCGGGAAAGGGCGGAAATCGGTCTGTTCGTGACGCTATCCGCCCCGTCCAAGCCGATGGAGACAGAGGCGGTCAAGGCCGGGTATTACACCAATCCGCACGGCGCGTCTTTTCCGAAGATTCAGATTTTGACGATAGATGATTTGCTGACCGGCGCGAAGCGTCCGCTTTATTCCGACCTTGCCCAGGGCGCGGTCACGTTCAAAAAGGCGGGGCGGGAAGAAAAACGGCATGACCAGAACGATTTGTTTTGAAAAACTGTTTTCAACATAAAGGAGTTTATAGTGATTTCTGTAAATAACGCGACTGTCAGATGCAGCCGTTCTTTCGCGCATGCTATCCCCAACAGGAATGCGGGAATGACTATAATTACGGAAATGACTACAATCATGACAAATCAGCGGGAAATGCGGGCAAATAACTTCGGCGGCTTTCAGGAAAAGCTGTCGGAGTATCGTTTTGTTTACGATAAGACCGTATTTCAAACAGAATTGATTTTTGTTCTGGTATTGGGTTTGATTGTAATTGCAATTGGCTTGGCCTCTGGTAAAGGAAAATTTACGGAGAGTATTCCTGCTTTATTTTTTGCCTCTGTAACATTCCTTTTTCTGTTCAATGTTCTGTTTTACTTTTTTCGGCCCGGCATTATCATTAACCAGAGAGGCATAATTCGTACTGGTTTTCCGAATCTTGGGGAAAGGTACAGGCTCATCATGACCAGGAAGCTGGCTATGAGATTGCCTCGCACTTGCATATGGGGCGAGTTTACGCAAATTCGTCTGGAAATTATGTTTGGGCGAACGCAGCGGCACATATTGTTTGTAGACCGTTTTGACCGCCAATATTTTCTGCCTGTGACCATGTTCGGCAGGATAAAATATGTTGGCATTGGTCATTCTTTGTCGCTTGAAGGGGCGATAGAGCAATTCGTCGGCTCCATTTATAACGCTTTGCCGGATGGCGATTTTCATCATAAAGGAGTTTAATCATGGAAAACCAGCAAGAAACACGCGCAACAAACTACGATCTGCGGAGAAGGAGTGCCGAGTATCGTTTTGCCTTCGATGTCACGTCCAGGACTCAAAAACACATCTTGTTGGCGTCTGTGTCTACGCTCTTTGTCGGCATACTGCTCTTTGTTAGTTTCGTTGACCATGTAATAAACAGAGAACTAATTGTTTTACTGGTTGTCAACCTCTTTATCATTACAATGTTTTGCCTTTTGTTTTTTGTTTTCCGCCCTGCGATCACCATTAATCAGAAAGGTATTACCTGTATAAATCGTTGGGGATATTTGCGCTTGATGCCGCGCCATTGCGCGTGGAATGAGCTTTCGCAGATACGCCTGCAAATCCATGAGCCGAAGCTGTTTGGGCAGACAATGCCAAACTTGATAGAGCGAAAACTGGTTTTTATACACCGCTCCGGCAAGCAATATCTTTTGACTGTAAGTCAGGGAAGATTTCCCCAAGTCTTTGCTGGTATTGGTCATTCTTTGTCACTTGAAGAAGCGATTGAAGAGTTTGCAGGCCCCATTGTTGTCCTGGGCGGCAAGGAAAAAATCCCGGCTTTGACAATGGATGATGATCTGGGTAAAGAAGTAAAACATGTGACGTATATCACTCTTGGCGCGGTAATTTTGCTCGTGCTTCTGGGATTTGCGCCTGAACCCCTTTATTTGCTGGACAATCAACTTGAAGCTGTTTTCAATTGGACATTCGGTCTTGGCTCAATTTTTATGGCTTTGCTGTATATGCGGCGCGTCGAACACAATGCCAAGTTCTTTATAGCCATTCTTTTAGGCTGTATAGTCTGGTTTCTGGTCGTCCCGTTCGCAAGCAGTTTGCCCCTGTTCTTTGGCGAGGAAGAACAAGTTATCTTTGCGGTGAGCGAAGAAAACGACGAAAGACAACGCTGGACGGCGGTTTCCGATTCTGAACTGACATTTTCGCTTTACGTTCACCCGGATGAACGCGCTTACAAAGGCGTTGGGACCGAACATTCGATGACAATCCACCGAGGGCCAGGTTCCTTGAACGCCATGCCTTCCCAGGAATATCGCGCGCTATTCAGAGGCGGGATTACGACCAAACGAAGCAAGCTTCGCAGGGATAGGCAAGACAACGGCACATGACTGAATGGACGGCGCTTTTCGGTCTGTTCAGTTCGGCGTTTCTGTCGGCGACGTTGTTGCCTGGACATTCCGAATTGACGTTGCTGGCCTTTTTGTATTACATGCCGACATGGGCTATTGCCGCCGTCATTGTCGCCACGATCGGGAATACCTTGGGCGGTCTGACCTCGTATGCGGTCGGTCGTTTTTTCGCGCACAAGGTTACGCGCCCGATACCGCCACTCCTGCAACGCTATGGAGTTTGGGTGCTGCTTCTGTCATGGGTTCCGGTAGTTGGCGATGCGCTCTGCGTAGCGTCAGGCGTTCTCTCGCATACCGTATGGAAAGCGTCTCTGGCGCTGGCAATCGGCAAAGGGGCGCGTTATCTCTCGATAGCATGGATGTTTTTGTGAGGCTGGTGTACCATAGGCTTTTACGTTACTTGGTGATTCACGTAAATAATTGCGTTTTTGGCATCAAAGCGAGTGGCAGTTTTTCCGCGAGGGCTTCATCGCTATCCGGCAAACCTCCGACGGCTTCGCCGCCACCTCTTTTGACTTGCGGCGATGTCAAAATGGGGCTAACCCCAACGCAGCTTTACCGCAAGCCCCCTTTTGAAAGGGGGGTGCCCGCAAGGGCGGTGTTTGTAAGTAGCGTGTGATTTTTTAATTACGCAAACCGCTCTGATTGACCGCAAGGAAACCTGTCTTCATGGATTACTTAACTCTCAAATCCCTGCATATTATTTTCATCATCTCCTGGTTTGCGGGGTTGTTTTATCTGCCGCGCATTTTTGTCAACCTCGCAATGGTTCCAAAAGACAGCGCGGCGGAAAAGGAACGCCTGCTGCGCATGGCGGAAAAACTCTTTCGCTTCATGAGTCCGTTGGGCATGGTGGCGATTGTGTTCGGCCTGTGGATATGGCTTGACTTTGGCCTGTTGGGCTGGTGGCTGTATTTCAAAGCCGCCATGACCATAATGTTGCTCCTGTACAACCTCTATTGCGGAGTAATCATCCGGCAGTTCAGGGAAGACAGGAATCCGCGCGGACATGTCTGGTTTCGCTGGTTCAACGAATTGCCCACTTTCATCATGGTTGCGGCGGTATTTTTGGCGGTGCTGAGACCCTTTTAGGTTTGCGATGGAACATTTTTTTGCGACCAGTCCGCGCGGGCTGGAAAAACTCCTGACTGACGAGCTGGCAGAAGCCGGGGCAAAGTCTGTCCGTGACGTGCACGGCGGCGCGGAATTTGTCGGAGATTGGGCGGTTTGTTATCGCGCCAATCTTTATTCCCGGATGGCGACCCGCATTCTCTGGCGGCTTTCAAGCGCGCCATACCGGAAGGAAAAAGGCGAGGACGATATTTACCGGCAGGCGTTGGCAATCCCCTGGGAAGACTATTTTTCCGTCGGGGCGACTTTTCGGGCGCAGACCACCGCCAGCCGTTCTCCGGTCAAAAGCGTTGATTTTGTGACCTTGCGTGTAAAGGATGCCGTCTGCGACCGTTTTCGTGAAGTGACAGGGCAGCGTCCCGATGTGGATACCAAAGCGCCGGACATTCGTATTCAGATATATTTATCGGCGCGGGATTGCGTGATTTATCTGGATACTTCCGGCGCGCCCCTTTGGCAGCGCGGCTTGCGTCATGCCAATGTGGAAGCTCCCCTGAAGGAAAATCTTGCTGCGGGCATTTTACGGCTTTCCGGCTGGCATCCCGGCATACCGTTGTTTGACCCCATGTGCGGAAGCGGCACATTCGCGCTCGAAGCCGCATGTATTGCCCTGAATCGCGCTCCCGGTCTGGAGCGTGTCCGCTTCGGCTTTGAAAGCCTGAAAACCTTTCAGCCGGAAATCTGGCAGGAAATCCGCCGTACCGCCTTGAACGGAGTGAAAGAAGTTGGTTTTCTTGACATCTGGGCATCCGACCTTGATCCGCGAGCGGTGCGGGCGACCCGAAAAAATCTCGCGGATGCCGGACTGGAAGGAGCAGTCAAGGTAGCGGCAGGCGATTTCCTGGAAGCTAACCCGCCCTCTGAAAATCCGGGCATTCTGGTGGCGAATCCGCCCTATGGCGAACGGGTGGGCGAGAGCGCCGCATTGGCGGAGTTTTATCCGGCGATGGGGGCTGTTCTGAAACGCCGCTTTTCCGGCTGGACGGCGGCGATTTTCACAGCAGATCAGAATTTTCCGAAATTGCTGCGCCTCTCCCCCCGGCGCAAGACGCCGCTTTTCAACGGGGCGCTTGAATGCAGATTGTATGAAATAGAAATGGTTGCGGGCAGCAACAGGCGGAGCGCAATGCGCGGAGATATAGAGCTTTCCGTTAATAAAGCGACGGTCAAATGATGTGCGGGAGAGGCGAAATACCCGCATCCCCTCTCCCCCGACCCCTCTCCCGCAAGCTGGAGAGGGGAGAACCCCCTGCTCCGTCTACTATTGTTCCATCTCCCATTTATGGGAGAGTGTGGCGCGTAGCGCCGGTAGATAGTTCGTAAAATGTATCCACTTCAAGGTGTGGCGCAAAGGCCAAGTCTTTGACATATTTCCACGGTTGCTTTTGCCATGTTCATACTGTAAAAATGAAGACCTGGCGCGCCACCCGCCAGCAGTCGTTCACAAAGTCCGGTGACGACATCCAACCCGAAGGCGCGGATGGATTCGGCGTCATCGCCGTAGCTCTCGAACTGCTTGCGTATCCAGCGCGGAATGTCCGCGCCGCAGGCATCCGAAAAACGGGCGAGCCTGGAGAAATTCACGATGGGCATAATGCCGGGAATGATGGGAATTTCCACCTTCATGGCGCGGACATTTTCCACGAAATGAAAATAGGCGTCGGCATTGTAGAAATACTGGGTGATCGCCGCATTGGCCCCGGCCTTTGTCTTGCGGACGAAATTTTGCAAGTCGGCTTCCGTGCTCTTTGCCTGCGGATGCCATTCAGGATAAGCCGCGACAATGATCTGAAAAACATTCCCAGTTTCCGCGCGGATAAACTCCACCAGTTCGTTGGCATAGCGCAATTCGCCCGCCTCGGCCATGCCGGAAGGCAAATCGCCGCGCAATGCCACGATGCGGTTTATGCCGGATGCTTTGAATTCCTCAAGTATTTCCCTGATTCCGGCACGGGTGGAGCCGATACACGAAAGATGGGGCGCGGCGTCAAACCCTTCCGCCGCGATTTCTTTCACGACGGCAAATGTATGTTCGCGGGTGGAACCCCCCGCGCCATAGGTGACGGAAAAAAAATCCGGTTTCAAGGCCGCGAGTTTTGCGCGCTCAACCTTCAGTTTGGCAATGCCTTCGGTCGTCTGCGGCGGAAAAAATTCAACGGAAAGTTCAATGCTCATGGGCTGTCCAGATAAAAAACTCGCGGTTGCCGTCGCTCCCCGTGATTGGACTCTCGAACCAATCGAGAACTGTAAGGCGAGAGGCAGTAGCAGAAGCGCGTAGTTTACGCTCTACTTCGGCATAAAGGGAAGGGGTAGTGACAATTCCGCCTTTTCCGATGCCGAAAGGCCCGACTTCAAACTGGGGTTTGACGAGTAACAGCATATCGCCGTCCGCATGGAGGAGGGCGGGCAGGCGGGGCATAATCAGGGTCAATGAAATAAAACTGACATCGGCTACGATCAGGTCAAACCCTTTGGCATTCATTGCCTCCCCCAGGTCTGCATTGGCAAGCGTCCGGGCGTTTACGCCTTCAAAAGAGGTTATGCGCGAATCGGCTTTCAGGCTTTGGTGCAATTGTCCATGACCTACATCCACACCGACGACTCGTGCCGCGCCCGCCTGCAGCAGACAATCGGTAAATCCGCCCGTGGATTGGCCGACATCAAGGCAAATCCGCCCGGCGACGGCAAGACCGCTTTTAGCCAACGCGCCCGCCAGTTTCAATCCCCCGCGTGAGACGTAGCGATTATCGGAAGAATCCGCGATTACGAACTCTGCGTCGGCAGGGAATTTTTGCGCCGGTTTTGTGACGACCCTTCCCGCAGAACTTACCCGTCCGGCGTTTATCAAACGCTCCGCTTCCGCGCGGGAAGCGGCAAGCCCTTGTCTGACGAGCGACACATCCGCACGAGGCAAGGGGCTTTCTTCCGCCGCGCGCGCGCTTTTTGGAGCGGCTGCCGAACGCGGCTTTCTGGCATGAAAGGAGTTCATTGACATAAACGGTCATGATTCTGTAGAGTGAGCAGAGCGAACTCAAGCCTACCGGGCTTTAACGCCAATATTGCGGCTTACCAAGCTCTTGAAGGTTTCGAGGTCAGCAGTAGTACGAAACGCCCGCTTTGGAATGACAGTACACATACGATGACCGAAGATTAGTAGGTAAAGCGCTTCGTTTTCCATGAACCGACTGTAAATATCCCACTTGACGTGAGAGTCAATGGATGTCGTTCGAAAGTAAATGCCTGATTCGCCAATGCTTAGGTGGTAAGTTCCACTTAATTGTGGATTGCGCTTGAACCATATCCTGACCTGAATAGGGCGAAGCGACAGTAGACTGAATGCCTCAAGTAATCCTAATGGAATCCATATGAGACTCCACCAAACGAGCCCGACGGTGTAAATCAGGTAAATGCCTATTACAAAGAGTAAAGCGCCAACAATTTTATCGAGTTTCCAGAAGAGCGTGGAACGGTAGTATAGGCGGTCAGCGGCAAGATGCTCAGTTAGCACGTTGTCGAATGTTAGTTCAAGTGGCAACGGTACGGATTGCGTATTCATGGTGTTCAATCATAACCACACACGCCAGGAAATCAAGGCGCGTTTCACTCCTGCATGGCTTCTTTTGCCTGTTTCCATTCGATGCCGGGGTCGCCGAACCAGTAGCCGTCGCAGAATCCGGCTTCGTCGGCTACGGAATCAAGCGGAGCGGGCTGGGCATGGCGGGCGGCGGCAAAGGCGGAAAGGATAGCATCCATGTCTGTTGCCTGCGGCGATATGCGGATGCGCTCAATGCCGGTATGCGTCAATTCCGGCATCTGGGAGAGCAGATTCATGGTCTGGGCGGACATGGTCTGAATGCCGTTAATGGTCAGGAACGGCTGGCCTTCGCGGGTTTTGACCAGCAATCCTGACGGATGTTCCATGCAGCGAAATTCGCAATTATCCTTGTTGAGGTCGTAATGGCGGGCGGTAAAGCAGCGGGCGGAAAAAGCAAGCGGCAGCTTGCCGAAGACAAACACCTCTGTTTCAAGTCCCTTGGGACGGCTGCGATGCAGGGAGAAAATCATGTTTTTCGAGGCTTCCATCGGCGGCATCCAGGCAATCGCGCCCTTTCTGGCGAACCAGTTCAAGGATGATTCGTTATAGATGTTGAGGTGCGGCCCGCAAACAAATGGCAATTCACGCGATTCCGCAATGGCGACCGCGCCCAGATCGTTTACTTCCATGCATACCTGGCCTTCATCCATCAGGCGGCGTAACGCCTTCAGGTCGTTTTCGGATTCCAGCAGGGCTTGCGCGGAAAGAACGACTTTCTTGCCGCGCTGGATAGTATTACGCATAAGCTCAAGCCAATCGCCATGACGCATTTGTTGGCGACGGGAGCAAACGCTTTCGCCAAGATAGATGGTGTCAAGCGCGGGATGAAGAGCCATCGCCTCGTAAAATTCCATCGTTTTTTCCCTCGACCAGAACCAGAGAAGCGGGCCCAAGCAGATTTTCGGAAGATGCAATGCGGTTGAGGTACTCATGGATTTTCGCCTTGTGGGTGAGTGTTCTTGCAGACGGCAGTATTCTTACAGGAGGCATTTTATAGTAATTTGTTCATGTATAGGCATTCCCGTAAATAATTGTACTTTTTCGCATAATGCGCGGGAGAGGAAGAACCTTGCTCCCACGCCAAATTATTCGTCATTCCCGCATACCTGTCCCCGCGAAGGCGGGGACAGGTATGCGGGAATGACGGAGGAATTGCTGCCTGTGCATGAATGACCGATAGATTGGCGCATTGCTGGAGTCCATAATGTACGCTCTAACGCCACGGGCGGCTGTATGCGCCCAGTGTGGCCTGATGGCCTTCCGCAATGCGGGAGAGTTCCGCCCGCCAACTCGGCTCGACCTTGTACTCGCCGCCCTTTGCGACTGAAGCAATGGCGTGGTCAAGGGCGGCGCGCATGGCGCGTGTCACCTGCGCGACATAGGCGGGACTACGTTGACGCCCCTCGATCTTGATGGCGGCAATCCCCATTTTGACAAGCTGCGGCAGGATTTCCAGCACGTTTAGACTGGTCGGCTCTTCCAGCGCGTAATAGGTGTCGCCGCGCACCTCGAAACGCCCCTTGCAGAGGGCAGGGTAGCCCGCCGGTTCGGAAGGGGCGAAGGAGTCAATCAGGACGCCGTTCAAGCGGGCGTCCATATGCTCGCCCGGAGGTTCTCCCGCGCGTTCCCGCCGTTTTTCCCAACGCACGAACTTGGCGGGCGAGCACGCGCCGACAGTATTGGGAGATTCGCCGGTGGCGTAGGAAGAAAGCCAGCAACGCCCCTCATTCATGACGCAAAGACTGCCGAAGCCGAAAACCTCGACTTCGACATCGGTGTTCTGAATGAGATGCCCGACCTGCTCCAGAGTAAGCACGCGCGGCAGGACAACGCGGCGGATGCCGAACTCGCGCTGGCAGAAATTGATAGCTTCGTAATTTGTGGCCGAACCTTGCACGGATAGATGCAAGTTGAGATCGGGATGACGCTCGCGGGCGTAGGCAAGCAGCCCGACATCGGCAAGAATGACCGCGTCCACGCCCAGAGCGGCGGCGGCATCAACCGCATATCGCCATTCCTCGACCTGTTCCGGCTGGGGATAGGTATTTATGGCAATCAGAATTTCCCGCTGTTTTGCGCGGGTGTAGGCAATACCGTCGACCAGCGCCTGATCGGAGAAATTGAGGCCGGCAAAGTTACGCGCGTTGGTTCTGTTCTTGAAGCCGGTATAAACCGCGTCCGCGCCGCCTTCGATCGCGTTTTTGAGCGCGGGCAGGCTGCCCGCAGGGCAGATGAGCGCCGGTTTCATGGTTTCCTTCATGTTGTCACTTATGCCAGTTTAGAGCATTTTCGATTCAAGTACGCACACCTTTTTTCCGCCAAGCCCCCCGCTTTGCCCCCTTTACAAAGGGGGTGCCGCAAAGCGGCGGGGGTTTGTAGATAGTAGTGCGTAATTTTTAATTACGAGCATTACCATATGCCAGTTCAGCCTCGTCGCATGGCATCAAAGAATTCGCCGTTGTTTTTGGTATCACGAATCTTGCCGAGCAGAAATTCCACCGCTTCCAGATCGTCCATCGGGTAGAGGAGTTTCCTTAAAACCCACATTTTTTGCAATACGTCCGGCTTCAGGAGCAGTTCTTCCCGACGGGTTCCTGAGCGGTTGACATTGATTGCCGGATAAATGCGTTTTTCCGCCATGCGCCTGTCAAGGTGAATTTCCATGTTGCCGGTTCCCTTGAACTCCTCGTAAATCACATCGTCCATGCGGGAGCCTGTTTCGATAAGGGCGGTAGCGATGATGGTCAATGATCCGCCTTCTTCGATGTTACGCGCCGCGCCGAAAAAGCGTTTGGGCTTTTGCAGGGCGTTGGCGTCCACGCCGCCGGTCAAAACCTTGCCGGACGCGGGTTGCACCGTGTTGTAAGCGCGCGCGAGCCGGGTGATTGAATCAAGAAGAATGATAACGTCCTTTTTCATTTCCACAAGACGCCTGGCTTTTTCGATCACCATTTCCGCAACCTGAACATGGCGGGTGGCAGGTTCGTCGAAGGTGGAGGCTACGACTTCGCCGCGCACGGTACGGGTCATTTCCGTGACTTCTTCCGGGCGTTCGTCAATCAGGAGCACAATCAGTATCGCTTCCGGGTGATTGGCGGTAAGCGAGAGGGCGATGTGCTGCAACATCACGGTCTTGCCGGATTTGGGCGGGGCTACCAATAGCCCCCGCTGTCCCGCGCCGATAGGCGCGATCATGTCAATGACCCGGCTGGTGATGTTCTCCTCGGCGCGAATATCCCTTTCCAGAAACAGATGCCGCGTAGGATGAAACGGCGTCAGGTTCTCGAACATCAACTTGTTTTTGGTGGCTTCAGGTGGCGCGTCGTTGATTTTTTCGAGCTTGGTGAGCGAGGAATAGCGTTCTCCGTCCTTGGGGGTGCGAATCTCGCCCTCGATAGTGTCTCCGGTACGCAGATTGAAACGACGGATTTGCGAAGGCGAGACGTAAATATCGTCGGTATTGGCCTGATAGGAAGTATCCGGCGAGCGCAGGAATCCAAAGCCGTCGGAGAGAATTTCCAAGGTTCCGTCGCCGTAGATAGGCTCGCCCCGTCTGGCCTGGGAGCGGAGAATGGAGAAGATCAGTTCGTGTTTTCTCTGACGGTTGGCAGCGTCAATGTTAAGGCCGGTTGCCATTTCAACCAGTTGGCTGACGTGGAGGGACTTGAGTTCGGAGATGTGCATTTTGGGCAGGAAATGGAGAAAAGAGAATGAATTAAGGGAAGCTGCGTATTACGTCAGCATAGGGAGGGGAGATGGGAAAGACCGCCGAAACGGAGATAAACCCGCTTCGGCACGTGAAAGGATAGGGGGTTTACAGATGATTGTCAATCATGGAAACAATCTGTGACTTGTTCTTCGCTCCGATTTGGGTTTCTTCCACATTTCCGTTCTTGAACAGTATCAGGGTCGGGATGCTGCGGATGTGGTAGAGGGCGGTAAGTTTCTGCTCTTTGTCGGCGTCAACCTTGTCAATGTCAATCTTGACGACCTTGATCTTGCCGACAAAATCGTCGGCTATCATGTCCAGAGTCGGCATCATCATGTTGCAGGGGCCGCACCATTCAGCCCAGAAGTCGACCAGTACCGGGATGTCTGAATTCAGGACTTCGGCGGCAAATTCTTCGGAACTGGCGACGTGGACAATGTTTTCGTTGCTCATGGTTTCTTCGATGAGTGGGTAAGAAAAAGCTATCTTATATCAAAACGGCGCAATTTTGCCATACGCCAGAGCAATATTTGCAATTATAGTTGCTTACCGCAAATTATTTGCGGTAAGCAACTATAAATGGCATAACGCGAACCGCAACAACCGCCGCGACATTGGGGCAGACTAAACCCTGCCGGATACCTGATGCCTGGATTCCTGAACGGCGCGTTACAGCCATTTGACAGCTTTGCTACAATATATAGGTTGATGAATTTGAAGGGTATGTGCATGAAACGCCCCCGTTTTGGCGCGCGCGAGCGGCTTTCCAGGGACGCGGCGGAGTTGCAACGGTTAGCCGTTGGCCTTTCCGAATCCGGCTGTCGTCTGGAAGATATGTTTTGGGAATCGCGTCTGGCGACGCGCATTCGGTTGTTGATTCAGGACGGCGCGGAGGACGACCTGAACGCGGCTATGGATCGCCTGCATGAATCCTCTCCGGCGGCCTCTGACGAACTGGTGGATGTCGTGGAGACCGAGGCGGAGTCCTGCGTTCTGGAAACAGGCGGCAAGTTTTACGACGCGCAGCTTTTTGCCGTCCCTATCCTTGCCTGGTCGCGTTACGCGATTCCATCCGGTTCCATCGGGGCTGCGAGTCTGGTTCCCATCAAGACGCAACTTGGCGCGCACGTATTTGCGGCGGACGCCAATTTGGCGCTTGTGGATTATCTGTTCAGTCCCGACCAACTGCCCAGGAGTTACTGCGATACCTGGAGGCTGTTGCAATCGCTGGTAAGCGCGGTGGCGGAAGGGAGAAATTTTCATCTTGACGGCGGGCGACTGCCGGAGACCAATCATTTTCTTTCCGATGTCCGCTATCTTCTTGGCGTGGCTGTTGTGCCGCGCGGCGCGCCTATTTTTCGCTGGAACGAGCCGGACGGCAATCGGAACACCTCGCTATCGGCCTGGGAAAAGCAGGGCAGTCCCAATCTTGCGCCGCTCCTGACAGGTTGCGCCTATCAATTATTGCTGCCCAATGCCTATCATTTTGCATGTCGCAATGCCGATCTGGATTCCCGCGCCTATGCGACCAGGGCATCCGTCGCTTTTCTGCAAACGATGCTTGGTCTGATGCCGGAAGAATTACGCGCCGTGGTAGCGCCTTGCTACGATCAACGGCTGGAGGAATACCGGATCGGCTTTGCGCCGCGTGATCGGGATAACCACGTTTTTCATGGCGTTGTCTGGGCGCTTTTGGGCGCGGAGGACGAGCGTTCGGAAATCATGCCGCAAATCGAGACTGTTTTGCGCGACTGCGGTTTGAAGGACATCGTGATGCTTGATCACAGAATGCCGATGGAGTTTTGCGACGATTGCGGCTTGCCTTTGTTCCCGACCGTTGAAGGCGACCTTGTTCATGCGGAAATGCCGGAGCAAAACGACGCGATCTCCCAGATACTGCACTGATTTTGCATATACGCGGAAGGCGATTCATCATGAAACAGCGGCATCGGGAAGAAGTAATCAATACTCATCTGGCGATTTTGCTTACCCGTCATGGTGTCAATGCCGAGGCGGAGACCATTCACCATTCAGGTCATGCGCGTCCGGACGTGCTGTTTACGTTGGGCGGATTGCGGGTCGTCATCGAGGGCAAATTCGCCGACGCGCCGGATGCCGATACCGTTGTTCTGGAAGATGCCATAAGGCGCATTGATACCGGAATGTGTCATGTCGCCGTCGCGCTTGTTTATCCCAAGGCTCTCCGTACTGCTTCGACAAAAACGCTGGGAAAGACGCTTGCCGCGTCAAGCCTTCGTTTTGTGATCGTGTCCGAAACAGGGCAAACCGAATGGGCAGAGTCTTCTCCCGCCGAAATTCTGTCTGCGCTTCGTCGTGTTCATGAAGCCCTCGCTCGTGATGATATTGTCGCTGCTTCCGCGCGCAGGCTATCGGAACGAATCGAAAACATCGCCGCACTGTGGGCGGGACAAGCGGCGGTCTGTGATCGTCTGTCGGAACTTCTGGGTATGCCCGCCAGGCGCGGCGAAACATCCGATGAGAAAGAAGCTCGCCGGATGACCGCTACCAAAGTCGCGTCTCTGGTGCTGGCCAACGCGATGATTTTTCAGGAACAACTGGCTTCATCGGAGGGCGATGCCCGCGTCGAAACCTTGCGGGCGTTTGATCGGGAAGACGATCCGATTGAGCTACTCCGCGATCATTGGCGCTGGATATGGAAGCGCATAAATTACATTCCGATTTTTCAGCTTGGCGAGTCCATTCTTGCCGAGCTTCCGGTCAGCCCGTCTGCCATTGCCTCTGTTCGCTGGCTGATGGCGGAGGCGAAGTCAATTTGCGCCAACCAGTCCGCGCTCCGGCATGACCTGATGGGGCGGATTTATCACTGGCTGTTGTATCACGCCAAGTATCTTGGCACGTACTATACGGCCACATCATCCGCTACCCTGCTTTTGAAACTCGCATTTTCCCTTGATTGGCAGGGACGAGACTTCGGTTCGCCAAAGAGTCTTGCGGAATTTGTTGTCTCCGATCTGGCCTGCGGAACCGGAACCTTGCTGATGGCGGCGGCGCAGGCGATTACCGATCAATTCGTCGTCTCAAGGGTCAAGACCGGACGCAGGTTGTCGGGGGTTGACCTGAAGCATGTGCATGAGACGCTCATGGAAAATGTTTTGTGGGGTTACGATGTGCTTCCGTCCGCTGTTCATCTGACCGCGTCTACGCTTGGCATGTTGGCGCCGAGCGTGACCTATCGCAAGATGAATCTTTATATCATGCCTATGGGTGTGGATGGCTCCAGCAAGCGCCTTGGCAGTCTGGATTTCATCAATCATTACGAGGTTCCGACCCAGTTGTCTCTGGACAACAGCCAGATGGAAACAAAGCGAACGAGCATTGCCAAGGAGTATTTCACCATTGCCGAAATTCCGCCGCTTGATTTGTGCACGATGAATCCCCCGTTTGTCCGCTCGGTTGGCGGCAATCTGTTGTTCGGCAGTCTTTCCGAGGATGAGCGCGCGAAGTTGCAAAGCGAGTTGAAAACACAGGCCGCGAACCTGCCCGCCTCGATCACGGCGGGCTTGGGCAGTGTGTTTGTGGCGGTAGCCGACAAGCATTTGCGCGAAGGCGGGCGTCTGGCCTTTATTCTTCCTGCGGCTCTGGCGACGGGCGAAGCGTGGGGGGCGAGCCGCAAGCTAATCGCTGACAGGTATCACCTTGAGATGGTCATTGTCAGCCATGATGCCGACAAGCCGAACTTTTCCGAGAACACAGATCTTTCCGAATTGATGTTCATTGCCAGAAAGCGCGAACGCGATGAAGCGGCGGGCAATACTGTTTTTGTGAATCTCTGGCACAACCCGCGCACGATTTATGAGGCTCTGGATGTGGCGGATCGTGTGCGCGAACGAATTGCCGTCGGCTTGAATGGCGCGGGAGCCGCCTCGATTCACGGCGCGGGCGGGGCAAAACTTGCGGAGATCGTGCAAATGCCGCCTGCGGAAGGCGAAGCGCAATGGATTGGGGTGCAATTCGCGCAAGCTCCGACCTTGAAAGCGGCAGAGGCGCTTGCGGCAGGAAAACTGGAAGTGCCGGGAAAGATGCCTGTTGATCTGCCACTATGTGCGTTAAGCAACATGGGAACGCTTGGCTATGATCAGCGAGATATTCATGATGCGTATACAGTCTCAAGAACCGACTGGTCGCCTTACCTTGCTTTCTGGAACCATAAGGCAAAGACTGTAACAAGCATCCGCCAGAAGCCTAATTCATGGCTGATCCCAAGGACAGTTCCGGCCAAAGGCCGCCCGTTGAAAAACGCCGCGCAGGTTGCAGGCAGCGCCGGACGTATCTTGATAGTTGAACGAGTCAGGACAACAACCCATCGTGTCATTGCCATATCTCTTGAAGAAGCTGTTTTAGGCAATACATGGTGGGCTTTCAAGGCTGAACTATCGGCAGAACAGGAAAAGGCGCTTCTGTTATGGCTCAACAGCACTCCGGCGCTGTTGATGATGCTGGCGCGACGGGTCACCACAGAGGGCGCATGGATGAAGATCAAAAAACCGCAATGGGCGGCAATGCCCGTGCTTGATGTACGCAATCTGCCGACGGAGACGCTCGCGCAATTGGCCGAAGCCTTTGATACGCTTTGCACGCGGGAGATGCAAGCCCTTGCCAGGCTCGATACTGATCCCGCGCGCGCCGAAATTGACGATGCGCTATCAGCTGCTTTGGGTCTGCCGGATATGAGAATGCTGCGCCAGCTCCTGGCGCGCGAACCAAATTTAACGGGTCGCCCTCCCGCCCCGCCCCCGCATAAATGAATGAGACCGTTACCGAATGAAACGCCCCAGGCAATAACAGAACTGAGGCTTATGTAAATTGCGGGCAAGCTGTTATAGCCATTCCCGTTATTATAGTGATTTCCGCAAATAATGTTACTGTCAGATGGCGCGCTTTGCTCCCACGTCCAATCAATCGTCATTCCCGCGAAGGCGGGAATCCAGCAAAACCTTTCCGTTCCTTTGTCGTTTCAGTATGGAAATGACGCTCCTGTTCTGGAAATCTGCCGTAGCTTTCAGCGTTGTACTGGATTCCCGCCTTCGCGGGAATGACCGGCGCCTTATTAACGGAAAGAGCCATAAATTGCGGGCAAGTCGTTATTTCCCGGGTATGCGTCCCATGCCTTGCGGAAAGCGGACTGAATCGCCCGCTTTGAAGCCTTTTTTACCAAACCAGCCCTTGCCCATTTCCAGCGCGAAGCGGGCGGGCGCGTCGGCGCAATGGCTCTCCTCGGAGAGCGGTTCCATTTCACGGATATTGATGATGTGCCCGGCCTCGTCCAGAAAAGCCACCGAGAGCGGAATCAGCGTATTTTTCATCCACATGCAATGTCGCAGGACTTCAGGGAAAACAAACAGCATCCCGTTATGTTCATTCAGGCTTTTTCTCCCCATCAGCCCCTGCATCCTCGCTTCCGGCGTCGCGGCAACTTCCGCCTCAATAATGTAAAACCCAAGGGAAAGGTGTACACGCGGTAAAGCCGAATCCTCTGCCTTGGCAACCGGCAGCAAAAGAAACAGCAGGATCAGACACCGCCGCGCGATCACTTCTTCACTCCTTCACTCGCAGGTCTTCGACACGCTTGCTCTTGCCGATTGCGCGCTCGATACTGCCCGGCTCGACCAGCTTCACCACCGGGGTAATCATGAGCGAATGCCGCAGACGATCCACTATGTGACGCTTGAAATGATTCATCTGCTCGAAAGAATCGCTGAATGATTCCGGCTGCAATTCCACCATGACCGTTATCCGATCCATGCCGGTTTCGTTATCCAGGACAATACGGTAATGCGGGGTTACGCCGTGGATGCCGGAAAGCACGTCTTCCACCTGTCTGGGGAAGATATTGGTTCCGCGAACGATGAGCATGTCATCGGTACGAGCGCGCACCTTGCTCATTCTGGCATGAGTGCGCCCGCAAGCGCATGGTTCGGTCGTCACCCGTGTCAAGTCATGCGTCCGATAGCGCAGCATCGGAAAAGCCTCTTTATCCAGCATGGTCAGCACCAGTTCGCCCTCGACTCCTTCCGGGCACGGCCTATCAGTTATCGGGTCAAGGACTTCCCATAAAAAATGGTCTTCCGCAATGTGTTGGTGTTCACGCGAACTTAAACATTCTCCGGCGACGCCAGGGCCATTGATTTCGGTCAGTCCGTAATTATCGGTACAGACGATACGCATCCGGCTCTCGATCTCACGTTTCATGCCGGGCGTGCAAGGCTCGCCCCCGAACAGCCCGATTTTCAGGCTTTTGGCTGACCAGTCAAACCCCATTTTCTCCCCGGCCTCGCATATGTGCAGCGCGTAGGAAGGCGTGGAAATCAGGACGGTAGTCTGATAGTCCTCGATCATCATCAAATGCCGCTCGGTATTTCCGGAGCCTGCGGGAATCATCATGCAGCCCAGTTTTTCGCAACCGTAATGCAGGCCAAATCCGCCGGTGAACATGCCGTAACCGAATGCCATCTGCACCCGGTCGGCAGGGGTGACGCCCGCCATGACAACAAGGCGCGCTACGCAATCGCTCCAGACATCCAGATCGCGCTTGCTATACCCGATAACTATTGGTTTTCCGGTCGTACCCGAAGACGAATGCAGCCGCACCACCTCGTCAAGCGGAACGGCGCAAAGACCGAAGGGGTATGTATCGCGCAAGATATGCTTGTCGGTGAAAGGGAGATGCCGGATGTCTTCAAGGGCGCGAATATCCTCCGGCTTGACGCCGAGTTCCAGAAAACGCTCCCGATACCAGGGTATCCGGTCATAGACCCAGGCGGCCTGTTTTTGCAGTTTTTCGAGTTGAAGCGAGCGGATATGTTCGCGCGGCGCGGTTTCAACGGCAGGGTTAAAGCAATTTCTATGCGGCATGGGAATTTCGCCGGTCAGGCGCCGGCAGAGATTTCGTCCTGCGAGACAACATCTATCAAGCTCTCTTTCAGGCTTGCCTCTGCGACGGCTGGGTTGTTTGTATGAATGGCGATTATGTTTGATACCAGGGTATAGCTATAGATCACGTTGATGTCCGCCGCCGCGAAAATGCGTATGACCTTTGCCAGTTCGCCCAGCCTGTCGGGGAGCCGTATGCAGAGCACGTCCGATTCCGTCGCGGCGCAACTGTTTGCGCGCAGCACGTCCAGAGCCATTTTGGGCTTGTCCAGAACGAAGCGCACAATCCCGTAATCGCCGGTATCGGACATCGAAAATCCGCGCACATTGATCTCTGAAGTCTCAAAAATGTTGAGTATATGCAACAAATGCCCAGGCTTGTTTTCCAGAAAAACGCTGATTTGTGAAACTGCCATGACCAGCCTCCGTAACCGTAAGACACGGCGCAAAAGCCATAATGATACCGGATTTCAGGCTGAAGATGAACACGCGTCGAGCGCAATCCACGCTATTTATGGCGAGGTGAGCGAGGCAGTTGTTTTATGGAGCATTGAGACTCTCTAACCTGTATCGAGGAATCCCCGGCCTTTAGGCCGGGGTGACTCAAAACTGTGGTTTTTCAGGCTTTGGATTAAAATACGGGTATGTCTACCCAACCATCCTTATCCCGTATCGCGCCGCTCCCCGATCTGCTAATCAGCCAGATCGCGGCGGGCGAGGTCGTGGAGCGGCCTGCTTCCGTATTGAAGGAGCTGCTCGAAAACAGCCTTGATTCGGGCGCGAAAACCATTGAAGCGCGTCTGGAAGAGGGCGGCGTGCGCCTGATTCGCGTGAGCGACGACGGTTGCGGCATTGAACGGGACGATCTGGCGCTGGCGCTTACCCGACACGCGACATCCAAGATTCGCACCCTGACCGATCTGGAAGGGGTTGTCAGCATGGGGTTTCGCGGAGAAGCTCTGGCCGCTATAGCTTCCGTCTCGCGCTTTTCTCTCACCAGTCGCGCCAAGGGCGCATCCCACGCCTGGCGAATGTCCGCCCATGAATCCGGCGAACCTGAACCGGCGGCGCTAACGAGTGGGACAGTAGCGGAAATGCGCGAGCTTTACCACAACACGCCGGCGCGGCGCAAATTCCTGAAATCGGAAGCCACTGAGTTCGGTCATTGCTCGGAAACCCTGAAGCGCATCGCGCTTGCGCGTTCAGATGTGGCTTTCAGCCTGTTCCACAACGGACGCTCTATTCTGAAATTGCCGGAAGGCAGTTCGTCAGAGCGTATTTCCGCCATTCTGGGCGCGGAGTTTGCGAGCCATGCGCGGACGGTTTCGGTGGAATCCGCCAATATCGGCATTTCCGGCCTAATCATTGACCCGATCCACGCCCCGGTCAGCGCACCCAACAGGGAACGACAATATACCTTTGTCAATGGACGTTTCGTGCGTGACAAGGTGCTTGCCCACGCCATTCGGGAAGCATATCGTGACGTGCTGCATGGCAGCCGTCAGCCTTTGCTCTGCCTTTTTCTCACCATTGATCCCACCACCATTGATGTCAATGTGCATCCCGCCAAAACGGAAGTGCGTTTCAGGGAAGCCAGCGCGGTGCATAATTTTGTCTTTCGCGCCCTTGAGCGCGCGCTTGCTTCGCCCATGCCGGAAACGGAGGTTGGTTCATACAATCTATCAAGCATAAGCGGCGGCGTGGCTGGCGGTAATCAGGCGGGAACGCGAAGTTCCGGGGCGGCTTTCGCTCCTGCCGCATCCGGCTTTCGGAGCGGTTATCAAAAGCCGGAACAGGCAAAGCTCGCTATTCGGGACAATGAAGCCTATTTCGAGTTTGTGCGGGACGCGCATCAAGCCGCCGCGTCGACGGAAGACGCAGCGGCGGATACAGGGGATTTGCCGCCTCTGGGCTATGCTCTGGCGCAATTGCATGGCATTTACATTCTTGCCCAGAATGCCGCCGGTCTGGTGCTTGTCGACATGCACGCCGCGCATGAGCGTATCCTCTACGAGACGCTGAAAAACGCCCTTGACCAACGCGCGATAAGTATGCAGTCGCTCCTTGTTCCTGCGGTATTTCGGGCAAGCGAGACGGAAATTGCCACTGCCCTGGCGCAGGAAAAGACCCTTTCCGAACTTGGGTTTTCCGTCAGTCAAAGCGGCCCGGAAGAGATTTTGTTACGCGGCGCGCCTGTTTTTGTCAAAAATTGCGATCTCGTCGCGCTTACCCGCGCAATCCTTGCTGAACTGGAAAACCACGGCGCGTCTTCCCTCGTTGCCGCGCATCGTGACAAAATTCTGGCGACCATGGCCTGCCACGGCTCTGTTCGCGCAAATCGCATTCTTACGATACCGGAAATGAACGCCCTTTTGCGCCAGATGGAAGTCACCGAACGCAGCGGTCAATGCAACCACGGACGCCCTACCTGGACGCCCATTTCCATGCCTGAACTGGACAAGCTGTTTTCGCGGGGAAATTGACTGCGTATCGAAGAAGCCTGCAATTTATGGCGGGGCGAGCGAGACAGTTGGTTATGGAGATTGATGCTCCCCTAATCTGTGGTCAGGAAGCCCCAAACTTCAGGTTGGGGTGACTCAAAACATGACAGTCGACAGATTGACAAACGATCGGGAAAACTATAGATTCTGTCTTGTCGTCCAACTTGTCAAAAGCATTTTTATAAGGAGCGTATCGTGAATCTGCCTTTCAAAACAAAACTTCTGCTGCTATTGATCCTTATGGCGACAGGCTGCTCAAGTATGCAAATGGGGTCGTCGGGAGCGAAGACGACGGCGACCGGATCGGCGGCAGGCGCTCATGCGGAAGGCGTAAGCCCCGCGCTTGAAAGATGCGACAAGCCGCTTGGAACCGTGGCTCTTGCCGAAGATGTCAACGCCCCTTGGTATCGAACCCTCAACGAATACAAGCTCGGTTCGACCGCGCCTGTGCTTCGGTTGCTGGCGCAGCAATCCAACTGTTTTGTGGTGGTTGAGCGCGGTCGCGCTATGGACAACATGATGCAGGAACGCGGGCTTGCCCAATCCGGCGAACTGCGCCAAGGCTCAGACTTCGGCAAGGGGCAATTGGTGTCTGCGGATTATTCGCTAAGTCCTTCGATTACTTTCAGCAGCAATAATGCTGGCGGTCTGGCAGGAACCATCGGCGGACTGTTTGGCGACAAGAGCAGGGTATTTGTCGGTCTGGCGGGCAACGTCAATTTCAGGGATGCCAGCTCGCTCCTGACGTTGATTGACAATCGTTCCGGCGTGCAACTGGCGGTTGCCGAAGGCAGCGCCCGCAATGCCGACTTTGGCGCATTGGGGTCAATTTTCGGCAGCAGCGCCGGAGGCTCGCTTGGCGGATATTCCAACACTGCCGAAGGAAAAGTGATCGTGGCCGCGCTTACTGACTCCTTCAACAACATCATCAGGTCTGTACGCAATTACAGGATGCAGAATGTGGAAGGCGGCCTTGGAACAGGACGAGGCGGCTTGCAGGTACAGCCGTATTAGAACGGTTGTACACACATTCATATTCCCGCCTATGCGAATGACTGGAGCGGTTTCGGTTCGAGTGAGCGCATTTTACGCGCACACTCCCGGTCTTTGGCTACGCTGCCAGCGGAACAAGCGGGAGAGGGTAGAAATACCCACCTCGCATTGTTCCCTCTCCCTCGCAATCTCTCCCATTAGAGGGGTAAGGGTTAAAAATTTTTAACCCCTACACGGCGCGGTCGCTATTTCGCACAGGTGATAACCTACTAGTCATTCCCGCGAAGGCGGGAATCCAGTATGGTGTTGGTGGTTACGGAAGATTTCCAGAACAGGAACGACATTTCCATGCGGAGAAGCAAGAGGAGTAACATTCCCGCTTCGCGTCATACTGAACACAGTCACAGATTTTGATGCAGCGCTGGATTCCCGCCTTCGCGGGAATGACGTGTGATTGGGCGCGGGAGAGGGAGAGGGCGCGGGCGCGGGAGAGGGGGAGAACGGCGCTCACTCCAATCTATCAACCTGTCAATCTAACAGACTGAAAGCAAACCCCCGGCGCTTCGCGCCACCCCCTTTTATAAAGGCATTGCTCACTTTATATTGATTGTTTTGTACTGTTTTTGATGAAAGAACAGTAGGAGGGTATCGTTCAACGCCTCAAGGCTTTTGCTGTACCTCTTACTCTTCCTGTTGAATCTGGCAAGGTTATCCCTGA
>WRMF01000016.1 GCA_009777245.1 Betaproteobacteria bacterium | reverse complement strand
TTGTCGGCATTTTCGACAAACTGGAAAAGGCTCTGGCTTTCGACAGCGACGAAGTCAACGCCATAGTAAAAGACCTGGATATATTGAAGCAGCTTTTCAAAAGCAAGATGACGGACAAGGCTCCGCAGTATCTTGCGCTTATAACGCGCAATTTCAACGACAAGGACGTGGATAACCTGATCGAGCATTTCCGCGACAAGGAACGGCGCAAGGAGTTTTTCAAGGAATACAAGGAACTTGAGATGCTGTACGAAATCATCTCGCCCGATCCGTTCCTGCGCCCATTCATCGAAAACTACACCGCGCTGTCATCAATTTACGCTGTCGCGCAGAACGCTTATGCGAAGAAAGTCTGCGTGGACAAGGCGTTGCAGAAAAAAACAAACGCGCTTGTGCAAAAACATATCGGCGCGGATGGGTTAAAAAGCGTCACCGAGTTCGTGGAAATTAACAGCGATACCATCGAGTTGATCAAAAAACGCGGAGGCGGCGAAGGCGCAAAGGTCATCAATCTCGTCAAAAGCATTGAAAAACACGCGGAAGAAAACAGCGACGATCCGTTTCTGGTTACGCTTGCCGAGCGCGCCCGGTCAGTGCAGGAAAATTACGAAGACCAGCAAACGAGCACGGAAGAAGCCATGAACGAGTTGATAAAAGAAATAGAAAATAACGAGCGGCGAAAACATGAACAGGCCGCCAGAGGACTTGATAGCCTTACATTTTTTACGCTCTGCAAGCTGACCGACGACGGCATAGCCAATGCGGAGCGCGCAAGCAACAAGGCGGGCGAAGCGTTTGCGAAGTTCCCCAACTGGCAACGTAGCGAAGCGGAACTGCGCGAATTGCGGAAAGCGGTCACCTTCGCTATTGCCGCAGAGGAAGACGACATGCAAAAAGTTGCCGCTACAGTAGAAGCGTTGTTTGTGCTTCTGGAAAAGAGTTTCCGGTCATGAGCGCATGGCTTGACAAGAAGGAATTCAAGGCGCGGGCGCTGGAATGGGCGGACAAGCTCGGCGTAAAGGCGCGTTCAATTTCGGTACGCCCGATGCGGCGCAAATGGGCGTCGTGCTCAACGGCAGGCAACTTTGTTTTCAACAGCGAACTACTCGAACTTGATCGTGAAGTGGGCGATTATGTGATCGTCCACGAATTGCTGCATTTTTTCGTCCCCAATCACGGCAAGCTGTGGAAGTGCCTTATGCGCGCACACCTTGGGGATTACGAGGCTTTGTCCGCAAAGCTGCCGACAGCGGCGCGTGAAGAAGTTCCAGCTTGACCACGTGTCTCGAAGAAGCCTCGCCATTTATGGCGGGGTGAGCGAGACAGTTGTTTTGTGGAGCATTGAGGCTCCCTCATCTGTGGCGAGGAAGCCCCAACCTTCAGGTTGGGGTGACTCACTGCCCTGTTATATTCTTTCCGCAAATAACGAGACGGTCGGGGAGCGCGCTTTACTCCCCTCTCCGCGCCAAATCATGCGTCATTCCCGCATGCCTGTCCCCGCGCAGGCGGGGAGCGGGAATCCAGTACGGCGTAGCGGCAACGACAAGTTTCCAGAACAGGACAAGAGCTGTATTCCCATATGGAAATGCCAGAGGAACGGAAAGGATTGCCTGGATTCCCGCCTACGCGGGAATGACGAGTGGGTTATGGTTTTTTCCGCAAATAACATAACTATAAGAGGGCTAACCACGCTACTGTAGGGGTTAAAAATTTTTAACCCCTACGCCGCAAGTGACAACCATCTCCCGCTTGTGGCTGCGCCGCAAGTGGTAGAGAGAAGAGATGCTTCATCTGGAGTCCGCGCGGCCTGTGGTGGTAGGCAAGGGCTGGCCGACCTGCCATTGGCTTGCGATGGCGCGTCCTTCCTCGATTTGTGCTGGTGTCATGTCTTTGGCGATAATGTCACGATTCCTTGCAGCGCTACTCTTACCTTCGCCTGTCGCTGCAAGGCTGTAAAGCGCATAGGCTAGTACGATGTCCTTCGGTACACCTTGCCCATTAAGATACATGATCCCAAGGTTATTCTGAGCAGACGCATGTCCCTGCTCCGCAGCCTTCTGATACCAACTAACCGCCTGCCGAAAATCCTGCGGCACTCCTAGTCCGTTGCTATACATGCCCCCTATGGAGTATTGGGAGTCCGCATGTCCCTGTTCCGCAGCCTTTTGAAACCAATTGAGCGCCTCTCGAAAATCCTGCGGCACAGCCCGTCCCAACGCATACACAACTCCCAGATTATGTTGGGCGCCCGCATGTCCCTGTTCCGCAGCCTTTTGATACCAATTGAGCGCCTGCCGGAAATTTTGCGTCACACCTCGTCCCTCGTCATACATGACCGCAAGATTGTACTGAGCATCCGCTAATCCCTGCTCCGCTGCCTTTCGCCACCAATTCACAGCCTCCTGATAATCCTTTGGCACTCCTAGTCCCCTCTCATACATGGAACCCACGTTAACCTGAGCCTTCAGCTCTCCTTGATCCGCTGCCTTGCGATACCAATTCATCGCCTGCCGGTAATCCTGCGGCACACCCTGTCCCATGGCATACATGAAACCCAGATTGGACTGGGCAGGCGCATGTCCCTGTTCCGCCGCTTTGCGATACCAATCTATCGCTTGCTGATTATCCTGTGGCACGCCTTGCCCCGTAGCGTACATGACCCCCAGGTTGTGCTGGGCTGTTGCAAATCCTTGCTCCGCCGCCTTTCGATACCAATTCATCGCCTGCTGATAATCCTGTGATACTCCCTGCCCCCTCTCATACATGGACCCCAGGTTAACCTGAGCCATCAGATACCCCTGCTCCGCAGCCTTGCGATACCAATGCTCCGCCTGCCGAAAATCCTGCGGCACGCCTTGTCCGGCGGCATACATGAACCCTAGGTCATACTGCGCTTTCGCAAGCCCCTGTTCCGCCGCCTTGCGAAACAAATCGGCTGCCTGCCGGTAATCCTGCGGCACACCACGTCCCGTGGCATACATAGCGCCCAAGCCATACTGGGCTTCTGCATCCCCTGCTTCTGCCATTTGCGTCAATTCAGGCAGGGATAGCGTTTTGTAGTCCAATTCTCCCGCATAAGCTACGGGCGGCAACAGGAGTAGCGCGATTACAGCAAAAAGACGTTTCATGACAATGCCTTTCGCACTGAACGCACACAGTTTGATTCACTCAAAATGCGCGACCGGGGCATTTTTCAGGAGCGCGAGCATGGTTTTCAGATCGGCGGATTCACGCTGAAAATTCGCCTTTTGGGCAGAAGTCAAAGGAATACTGGTTGGGAGCGCAATGGAAAGAGGGTTGACATGCTGGCCTCGCACCCGAAACTCATAATGCAGATGCGGGCCGGTCGTCCAGCCGGTGCTGCCGACATAACCGATGGTTTCGCCCTGGGTCACGCGACTGCCCTTTTTCAGAGAATTCGCAAAACGGCTCATATGGGCGTATGCAGTCTGATATTGCCCCCGATGCGACAGAACAATCAGATTGCCATAGCCGCCGCGAACTCCGATGAATTGCACGATGCCATCGCCCGTCGCCCGTATCGGGGTTCCGGTCGGCGCGCCGTAGTCAATGCCCTTGTGCTCGCGCCATGTCTTATGGATAGGGTGGAAACGCCGCCCAAAGTTGGAAGTCACGCGGGAAAACGCCAGCGGCGAGCGAAGAAAGGCTTTTCTAAGGCTATCCCCTTCTCCATTGTAATAACTCGCGCCGTCCTCCCGCGCGAAATAAAACGCCTGATAGGTTCGACCGGCATTGATGAACTCCACCGCAAGAATGCGCCCCGCGCTGGCGGGCTTGCCATGCAAAAAACGCATTTCATAAACCAGAGAGAAACGATCGCCCTTCCTTAAATCGCGGTGAAAATCAATGTCGCCGGAAAAAATTTCCGCCATCTGGACGGCAATACTGTCCGGAATTCCGAGACTGTCGGTTGCGCCAAACAGGGAATAACGGATTTCCCCGCTTTTCATGATCTGGCGGGTTTCGTACTGCCGCGCCGTCTCACGCGCCTTGAGACGACCGTCCTCTTCTTCGATGATCAATCCGTTCTCGCCGCCGTTCAAGGGAAAATAAAGGCTGAACAGCGAGCCGTCCCCGCCCACACGGGCATTCACCACGCGCCCCGGCACAAGCTGCCGGTGCAAAACCGCTGTTTCCGGCGAACGCAAAAAATAGGCGCGGGCGTCATTATCGGTAATGCCCAGGCGAGAAAGAAGCTGATCCAGACGCTCGCCCCGGACAATACGCTCTTCCCGCGCGTAAATTTCATCGCCCTGATCAAGCGGATTGCCAAGTGTGAGCTTCAATGTCTCAACCACCTCCACCCGGTCTTCCGGCGACACCGGTGCGGGAGTGAACGCAAGCGCCGTCACCATGCCAAGGGCGAGGACAAGCACGCCGACAACGGCGAGCATCCGGTGGGAAACTTCAGACAGCAGGTGGTTTATAATGTCGCGCTTCATCAATTTTGAAATGAATGGCGTGAAAGTTTCGTATTCTAGCAAAATATGAACCATTCTAATAAAAACTTGAAGGAATTTATCATGCAGAAACTGGAAACGGCGCTTTCTCTAATCAAGCGCGGCAGTGAGGAACTGCTAATCGAATCCGAACTCATCGAAAAACTGAAAGCCGGACGCCCCTTGCGCGTCAAGGCGGGCTTTGATCCAACCGCGCCCGACCTGCATCTTGGGCATACGGTGCTCATCAACAAACTCCGGCATTTTCAGGAACTTGGACATCATATCCTGTTTTTAATCGGTGATTTCACCGGCATGATCGGCGACCCGAGCGGCAAGAATTCAACCCGTCCGCCCTTGTCCCGCGAACAGGTATCGGCCAATGCCGCCACCTACAAGGAACAGGTTTTCAAGATTCTTGACCCGGACAAAACTGAAATTTGTTTCAATTCCGCCTGGTTCGAGACTGTTGACGCTTCCGGCATGATCCAACTGGCTTCCCGTTACACCGTCGCCCGGATGATGGAGCGCGACGATTTTGCCAGGCGTTATCACAATAACCAACCCATTGCCATTCACGAATTTCTCTACCCGCTCTGTCAGGGTTTTGATTCTGTGATGCTGAAAGCGGATGTGGAGCTGGGCGGAACCGACCAGAAATTCAACCTTCTTGTCGGGCGCGAATTGCAGAAAGATTACGGGCAATCACCCCAGTGCATCCTCACCGTGCCGTTACTCGAAGGTCTGGACGGCGTCAATAAAATGTCCAAGTCGCTGGGTAACTACATAGGCATTTATGAGCCGCCGGCAGAAATTTTCGGCAAGCTCATGTCCATTTCGGATGAATTGATGTGGCGCTACTACGATCTGTTGTCCTTCAGGACTGAGGCCGAAATTGCCGCGCTGAAAGATGACGCCAAGGCCGGAAAAAATCCCCGCGACATCAAGGCCGATCTGGCGCTGGAGATTACCGCCCGCTTTCATGGAATGGCGGCGGCAAAAGCCGCCGAAGCGGCGTTCACGGCGCAGTTCAAGGAAGGACAGATTCCGGAAAATCTGCCGGAATTTTCATTTGCCGCAGAAACGCCGGAAGGTCTGCCGCTCCTCAAAGCGTTGAAACAGGCGAATCTGGCGCCAAGCACTTCGGAAGCCATGCGCCTGATCCAACAGGGCGGGGTCAAGGCGGACAGCGACAAGGTAAGCGACCGCAATCTCATCCTGCCGGTTGGCTCCGAAACCGTGCTGCAAGTCGGCAAACGCAAGTTCGCCAAAATCCGGGTAACGGCAGCATAGGTTGGATAAGGCGTAGTCGAACCGGAGCCGTAGTCTGGTTGGAAGGAAATTGCCTAGAGCGTTTTCGGGTCAAGTGGATACTTTTTACATACCCTCTCCCGGCCTACGGTCACCCACTTCCGCAAGCGGGAGTGGGAACGACATTGCCGTCTACAAGACCTCTCCTCTCCCACTTGTGGGGTCTTGCAGACGGCAATTGGGGTCGGGGGAGAGGGCTACCGCGCCGGATTTCCGCTTGAAGAATAAAGTGTACTCGCTTAAATCGAAAACGCTCTGGTTGAGCAAAGATGCCTCTACCAAGGGCAGCAATCCCGGAGCTACTATATTTGACTTGCACAGGGCTGTCTGTCATGATAACAAGTGGAAATGCGGCGCTTGCTTCCGGCTCTGCTTTTACGCCCCAAAGGTGTGAGCAGAGAAATGGAGCGGGTACAGATTATTCATCAATGAAGACTCGCAAATGAAAGTTGATAAGATACATATCTTCGTCATGTTCATAATCAACCTGCAATGTGTCTTTTTAGCCATGTTGATGATGAATAGATTAGGAGGCGGCTATGCCGCAACAAACCTTACATTCGTGTTTGAGATGCAATCATATGTATCATTTGTGCTATTCCTGTATTTTTTGTTCAAGAAAGACAAGGAAAAACGCAATCTATTCACCATGCTGAACTGCGTGTCCGCCACCGGCTGCGTAGCGGGGTCTACCATATTCTCTTTATGTGGATCAATTATTTGATATTCATCAAATTCAACCATTAATGACGCGACTCTGAGACTTGCAATGAATAAATTTCTGATTTTCATTTTGGCAATGATTCTACCGGATCAGGCTTTTGGGCATGGCGGGGAGATGGTATGGACAAATATTTTTGTCATTTTTGGCACGCATATGGTAGGTCTGTTCATATTATTGATGTTCCTTGATTATAAAATCATACTGTTCCATATAGCTGTTACTGCTGTTTCTTTTCTTGCGTATGGGTATGTAACTTATATCTTTTTTTGGGATAGCCCTATAAATATATTGTTTTTTGTAAGCGTCTATCTTGCCCTTCTGGTTCTGCCTTTTTTTGCCACGTATTTATTCTACAGAAAGACAAGGAACAAAAACATGCCTAAACACGGGAAATAATAATTCCCCTGAATCCAGAAAGAACATTTCCGGCACACCCCTACTGGAACCCGGTAGGTTCGGGTTCGTTCCGCTCACCCCAGGCTCTTATCTTGCCGACACTACCTTACAGTTGAGCCATTGGCGGAATCGTCCGTCCCGTATGGGACGGATGGCAGGACGAGGCGAGCCTGCAATCCTCCCAGGTTTGGCGAGGATGAAAACAGAAGCCTGCCGCGATAGAGCGTCGCAAGTTCGGTGACAATCGAGAGACCAAGGCCGCTGCCCGGAATAGACTCGTCCAGGCGAACGCCGCGCGACAACGCCGCATTCATGACTTCCGGCAAAATGCCGGGGCCGTCATCCCCAATATCAATGATGAGTTCTGTGGACTGGCAGGCGATTTCGATTACGACTTTGCTCCTGGCCCACTTGCAGGCATTGTCCAGCAGGTTGCCCAGCATTTCCTGCAAGTCCTCTATTTCTCCGGCGAAAATCGTTGTCGGGGCAGGCGGCTTCCAATCTATTTCGATGCCGCGCTCGGCATATACCATACTCATTGCCCGCGTCAGAGAGACAAGAACCGGGGCAATGGGAGTCGCATGACCGGGCGCGCCCGCAGCAATGGCGCGGGAACGCGCCAGATGCCAATTTACCTGCCGTCCGGCAATTTCGACCTGCTCCAACAGCAGTTGGGCAAGCCCTTCAGTCTCCGGGGCTTGCAGGGCAAGTTCCCCTGCCTGTTGCAGAACGGCCAGCGGGGTCTTTATGGCGTGCGCCAGATTGCCGGTCTGATAGCGGGAGCGGGAAACAATTTCGGCATTGCGGCTCAAAACCTGATTGAAATCATCCACCAGAGGCTGTACTTCCTGCGGATAACGCCCCGGCAGTTGTTGCGCCTTGCCGTGTCGAATCCGCAACAGGGCGGCTCGCAGGCGGCGCAGGGGAGCAAGCCCCACATGAATTTGCAGGATGGCCGCCAGCATGAACAGTACAAACATGACGCCCAGAGACAAGACCAGCAACCCGGAAAATTCGGCGACAGCCTGTTCGACTTGTTCTAAATTTGCCATGCTGGCGGCGACTATCAAACGCCACTGATTGAACTCATCCGTATAGACGGCGCGCTCCAGCGCCATCAGGGTTTGCTGGTTCGGCCCCGGAATTTCATGGCGACGTGTGCGCCCATCAGCCAGCGCATCCGGCGGAATGGCGAGCGTGGCGTCCCATAACGAACGGGAGCGTAGCACACCGGTCTCATTTGCGTTCTGCTGCGCGGACTGTATCCGGTCTACCTGCCAGTACAGGCCGGAATAAGGTTGCTGCCAGAGCGGGTCATTCAGTTGATCCTGCTCGATACGCGGCATGCCGTCTTCGTCCGTTTCAAACTCGGCGGTCACTTGGTCAAGCCGTATTTCCAGCGTCTGTGCCAATTGCCGCGCCACATGATCGTGAAACAGCTTATGCAATACCAAACCTGTCAGGAACAGGGCGACGCACATAGTAGCGGCCGTGGCCAGAGCCAGACGCCAGCGTATGCTGTCCCGCATAAGCGGCAGTTTCATGGTCAAGGCTCCACAACCAGTTGATAGCCGAGTCCGCGCACGGTTTTGATGGCGTCGGGCGGCAGTTTTTTACGCAAGCGGGCAATGAAGACTTCGATGGTGTTCGAGTCGCGGTCGAAATCCTGGGCATAGATATGTTCGGTAAGTTCCGTGCGGGAGACAATGACGCCCGGACGATGCATCAGATAATCCAGCACCATGAATTCATGCCCGGTCAGGACGATTGGCCATCCATCCACTGTCACCTTGCTGTCGCGGGTGTCCAGAACGATGCCGCGACATTCGAGCAGGGGCGAAGCCAATCCCTGGGAGCGCCTTATCAGCGCGCGTATTCTGGCCAGCAATTCTTCTATCCGAAAGGGTTTTACCAGATAGTCGTCCGCGCCCGCGTCAATGCCTTCCACTTTTTCATGCCAACCGTCCCGCGCGGTCAAAATCAGCACCGGCATGATGCGCTTGCCCGCCCGCCAGCGTTTCAGGACAGAGAAGCCGTCCATGCCGGGCAGACCCAGGTCCAGAATGACCGCGTCGTAGTTTTCGGTATCGCCCAGAAACAACGCCTCCTGCCCGTTATCCGCCTCGTCCACGGCGTAACCGGCGTGTTTCAGGGCAAGCAGAAGCTGTTGCCGCAATGTCCGCTCGTCTTCAACCAGCAACAGTCGCATCAATAGTCCTCCTGATACTCCTCGTCGCGGCGGTCTCGTTGTTGCCTGCCGTCAAGCAAATATCCATCCCGCGCGTCGAAGTATAGTTTGGACAACGCGCCGTTATCACGCAAGAGCTTGACTTCATACACCCACATTCCGCGCTCTCGCTCCAGTTCAATTTCCAGAATCCTGCCGAGAGCTGCTTTTTCCACCTGCCGCACAATCAGCTCCAATGGCATGATTTCGCCCGCCCTGACCGCTTCGCGCACCCAATCATGCTTCTTTTTCGCCTGTTGGCGGCGGTTGTCCAGCAACGCGCCGTCCCATGCGTCGAAGTATAGTTTGGATACTGTGCCGTTATCGCGCAGGAGCTTGATCGCGTAGACCGACGTTCCGCGCTTTCGCTCCAGCTCCACTTCCAGCACCTTGCCGGGGGCGACTTTCTGCGCCCGCTGCAAAACCAGCTCCATCGGCATGATGTCGCCGGTTCTGGCAGCTTCGCGCCCCAAACCCTGCCCGCTTTGCGCCAATACCGGCAGGGCGAGCAGCATAAAACATACGGCAAAAAGCCGTCGAAAAGAAAGAAATGGTTTCATTGCATGAACTCCGTTTTAGAAAAAGAAACATAAATTTAGCGGAACAAAGCTGAATGGAGGATGAATTTCGGGTTCAGGGGAGATTCAGGTCTTGCAGTTCAAAATGCCGCTTTGTTTATCAAAACGGAGCAATACTCATGAGCAACAAAATTTTGAACAGATTTTTGACCGGGTGCGCAATTGTTTGCACGCTGTTGTTAAGCGGCATTACCTGGGCGGGCGACACTGCCCCGAAGGAGCAGGCGCGTTTTAATGATGCCAGCTGTTCCACAGGGATTGTCCAAGGCGCAAATACGCCCTTTGTAGGAGATGATTATGACGCAATCCGGCGAAATGAAAACCCCCGCCCCTGAATCCGTTGGCTCGGGCAGATTAATGGTAGACGCACCGGTACGGATGTTTCATGTCCTGTTTGCGGTGTGTTTTTTCGGCGCATGGGCGACTTCGGAGCGCGATTCATGGCTTAGCCTGCACGTCACGTTTGGCTACAGCATGGCTGGCTTGTTGCTGTTTCGCATCGCCTATGGGCTGTTTGGCCCGTCGCAGGCGCGGCTAAGTTCGCTGTTCGGCAGAATCAAGGGTTTGCTGAACATCTTTTCCGGAACAGGCGAGGCGCAAACGAACCGAAATTCCATGCTCGGCGCGCTACAGAATGCCTCGATGGCTGCGGCCACTCTCATACTCTTCATCCTGACGGCGGTAGCCTGCGCCAGCGGCTATCTTACCTGGAATGACTGGCCGTGGTGGATGGAGGAAGTACACGAAGAAATTGGCGAGGCGCTGATAGCCGTGGGGGTTATCCACATGGTTCTCGTGCTTGGCTTTTCCATAATTCGCAGGCGGAATCTGGCTTTGACCATGTTGACCGGAAGAATCGCGGGGCCGGGGCCGAGCATTGTCCGACATAACCGTGCCTGGCTTGCGGCTGTGATGCTAATCGCGGTATGCGCCTTTGCCGCTTATGACGCGCAGCAAAAGCCGGAGGGATATTTTACTGATCGTATAAGCGCAAGGGCATTCAAAAAAGGCCACAAGCGCGAATACTCGGATTGGCAGGAAAGGCGCGAGGAAAGGCATAGAAGGGATCATTCAAGAAGGAAACATGAATACTACGATTGACGATCAGGAAGTCATGGCTTGATCCGGGCTGGGGCGAGCCAAACGCGAGCGCCAACATTGCGCCTTCCAAGCCGCGCATACGACGCTTGCGTTTGATTTATATTCAGGGTATGCTGAGATGGTGGATTGTGAGGTGAACGCAATGTCGGCAAGAAAATTCGTGAGCCGCGCCAACCTGAAGATTGGTGCTTCTTCGAGACGCGTGGTCAAAAAAGTCTTTGATAAGACTGGCTCTGGCCTGATTTTTGCACACACACACACACACACACACACACACACACACACACACAAGCTAACGTCATACAAAACCGACCAAACCCATGTTTGGCGGGGTTTTGGCGTTTACCATTCCTTCAATTTCAAGCAAAATACAATGCCGGGGGTCGCTCGCTCACGCCCCTGCCTTGAACTATCAACGGGAGACCATTGCGATGCCGATACCGTCTTTCAATAACTGGTCCATTGCGACCAAACTTAGCGTTGTCCAATCCGCTGCGTTGGTTACGCTGTTGATTGCCGCCATCGTCTGGCTGTCAGTATGGATGACCGGAATCATCGTTGATAACAACACCGCGACGGTGCGACAAATCAACCGTCAGACATTGAGCATGATCCAGGTCTATAACAACGAGCTGGAAAGAAATGTTGTTCGCATAGGGGAAGTCCTGAAAGGCTCTCTGCCTCAGAGATACACGCTCGATACAACGCAACGCATCGCCGTATCGGGCGCGGACACGCCTGCGCTGAGAGCCGACGGCGACACGCTGAACCTGAATTTCGACATTGTGGATCGTTTCACCGCGATAAGCGGCGCTGTCGCCACCATTTTCGCGCGTGACGGCGGCGATTTTATCCGCATAACCACATCGCTTAAAAACGAAAGCGGCGAGCGCGCCATCGGCACAAGGCTTGATCCCAGCCACCCCGCTCACGCCGCGTTGCTGGCGAATAACACATTTACCGGCAGGGCAAACCTTTTCAAGCGCGATTACATGACCCATTACATTCCGATGCAGGATGCTTCCGGCGCGATTGTCGGCGCGTTTTTCGTCGGCCTTGACTTTACCGCCGAACTGGCTTCGTTGCGGCAGAAAGTCCTTGAGGTCACGCTCGGCGAGAGCGGCTACATGTATGTTGTCGACGCCGGGAGGGAGCCGGGAATGCTGATCGTGCATCCGACGCTTGAAGGAAAAAACCTTTACGAAGAAAAAGACGTGAATGGTCTTGCCTATATCCGCGCCATCATCGAACGGAAAAGCGGCATATTGTCATATTGGTTTGCCAATCCCGACTCCGGAGGAGCCGCCGCGCGCGAAAAAATCGGGGTGTTCGACATCTTTCCGCAATGGAACTGGATTGTCGTCGCCAGTCTGGATTACCAGGAGATGACTGCGGAAGCGACGCGAATTCGTAATTACCTGATTTTCGGGGTCATCAGTCTTTGCTTGTTGTTGTCAGTCGTCTCTTTCGCCACTTCGCGCCGCTGGATATCAAGGCCATTGGCGGTGGCTGTAGGCGCAATGGAACAGATTGCCGAGGGCAATCTGGCGATTGCGATACCCAGTCGCGGCGAGGACGAAGTGGGTCAGCTTCTGACAGCCACCCGCGTCATGGCCGACAAGATGCGCTCGGCGTTGAGCGACATCCAGAAGGCGGCGCAAAAACTGGCTGACGATTCCGATCTGTTGCTCAACACCGCCAACGAAGTCGCCAAGCAATCGGAGCAACAAAGCGATTCCGCCTCGACAATGACTTCCAGCATCGGGGAACTGAACGCCAATATCGCCCATATTTCCGATAGCGCCAGGCAGGCGAACCAGACCTCGACCGATTCCAATCGCGTCTCAACGGTTATCCAGCAGGCTGCGGACAGCATGATGGGCGTTGCCGACACCGTGCGCTCCGCCTCTGACATCGTGCGCATGCTGGAGCATGAATCCAAGGCCATTTCCAGGATCGTTGATGTAATCCGCGCGATTGCCGAACAGACAAATCTGTTGGCGCTGAACGCGGCGATTGAAGCCGCGCGCGCCGGAGAGCACGGGCGCGGCTTTGCCGTTGTCGCCGACGAAGTGAGAAAGCTGGCCGAGCACACCTCAAGCTCAACGCAGGAAATCAGCGCCTTGATTGTCCGCATAATTGACGGCACGACCAATGCCGTTGCCAGCATGGAAGCCGGGGTTAATCAGGTAGAGGAAGGCGTTTCCTATGCCGGACATGCCGGCGAAAGCATCGCCAGCATCCGCGAGAGCGCCAATCAGGTGACAACGGCGGTCAATGCCATTTCGCGCTCGCTTACGGAGCAGGCGGATGCGATTGCCGCAATTTCCGGCAACATCGAAACGATCGCGGCAATGGCCGACCAGAACAGCAGCAGCGCGAAGGAATCGGCGCAATTCGCCTCAGGGCTTAAACAACTGGCGCACACGCTGCGGGATCGCATTTCCCATTTCAGCATATAACGCAATATCTCCCTTCCCGCCTGCGGGAAGGGAGTTTGTAGCCCGTCATTCCCGCGCCGCTTTTCCGCCGGATAAAACCTGTAGGCAATTGTCCTATTCGCTTGCCTTGAAGTTGTATGCAGTTCTGATTCTTTCGATTACATCCACCGTCGGGCGGATGCGCGAAAGAATCTCATCCATGCTCTTGTAGGCCATTGGCGATTCATCCAGCGTTTTACGATGAATCGAGGTGGAAAAAATACCTTCCATCTCGGACTTGAATTCATCCATGGACAACGTGTTGAACGCCTTGGTGCGGCTCATCAACCGCCCTGCTCCGTGCGGCGCGGAGTAGTTCCACTCTGCGTTACCCTTGCCCACGCAGATCAGACTGCCGTCGCGCATGTTGATCGGAATCAGGAGATGTTCCCCCGATTTGGCGGAAACGGAGCCTTTCCGCAAGATCATCGCTTCCGTGTCAATGTAATTGTGGATGGTGGTAAAGCGATCCGTTTCGGTAAGATTCATCCCGCTCAGAATGACCTCGGTCATCGCCCGCCGGTTCAATGTCGCAAAACGCTGGACAAGCCGCATGTCGTGCATGTAATCGTCAAACAATTTACCTGAAGCATAGGAGAGGTCTTTGGGAATGCCCGCGCCGGATTGCAGGCGTTGGAGCGTTTCTTCGATTTCGTGTTCCCGCCCCTTCGCTTGCAAGGCGGCGATGGCGTCTCGCACTGTTTTTTTGGCAGAGCCTGATAAACGCTTACAGGCTTCATCCTGATACAAATTGGCGACTTCCTGCCCAAGATGGCGGCTGCCTGAATGCACAACCAGATACAGGGTTCCGTCATCGGCGCGGCCTATCTCGATGAAATGATTGCCGCCGCCCAAAGTGCCGATGCTCAATCGGGCGCGATCTATCTTTACACGGTCGGCGCAGCGCAACCTGTCCAGATCAATTTCGGAATTCAACGGATGATGTTTTTTGCGGATGCCGCGCCCGGACGGAATTTCCGCCCGAATCAGGCGGTCGAGTTTTTCAAAATCCAGATTGCGTTCGGCAAGGCGCGCGGTTTCCATGCCGCAGCCAATGTCGACGCCGACCATGCCCGGCACAACCTTGTCGGTGATGGTCATCGTCGTGCCGATGGTGCAACCCTTTCCGGCGTGAACATCCGGCATGATCCTAATCCGGCTATCCGCGAATTCCTCGCGGTCGCAAACCGCCTTGATCTGCTTCATCGCCTCCGGTTCCAGCTCCCCGCAATAGCACAAGGCCGTATTGTGTTTGCCTTTGACTTCAATCATGAGATTACTCCGAAATGTTATGCGGACGGTCGGGCACGGACATGAGTTTACCCTGTCATGCTCGCAAGGCGTGTCAGGACACGCTCCCTGCCGAGCAGGGCGATTACCGCATCTACGGAAGGGGTTTCGGCAGCGCCCAGCAGAATCACCCGCAGGGGCATGGCAAGCTGGGGCATTTTGAGGCCGTGCCGTTTCAAAATGTCTTTTAGTGTCGCGCCGATGGCTGCCGCGCTCCATTCCACTGTTTCCAGCGCAGCCGCAAATTCAGAGAGGGCAGGACGCGCCGCGTCGGAAAGATACTGCGCCAGCAAGGCCGCATCAGGCGTTACTTCACTATAAAAAGGCAGGAGCGCGTCTCTTAGCGCGTTCAAGGTATGACAGCGTTCGACATATAGCGAAATTGCCGCCTCAAGGTCAGGGCCGGATTCAGGGTTGATGTTTTGGAAGCGCAGGCGTTCGGCGATTTTTGGCGCAAGCGCGGACGCGCCCATTTTTTTCATGTAATGCTGGTTCAGCCAGAGGAGTTTTTCGGTGTTGAACTGAGCGGCGGAGGGGATTACGCTTGTCAAGTCAAACCAGGCGATAAATTGCTCAAGCGTAAAAATTTCATCGTCGCCATGCGACCAGCCAAGCCGCGCCAGATAGTTGATGACCGCTTCCGGCAAAAAACCGTCGGCGTCAAACTGCATAACCGATACCGCGCCATGCCGTTTGGAGAGTTTTGTGCCGTCATCGCCCAGAATCATGGAAAGATGCGCGTACTCCGGCACGGCAGCGCCCAATGCTCTCAGGATATTGATCTGACGCGGGGTGTTGTTGACATGGTCGTCGCCGCGAATCACATGGGTAATGCCCATATCCCAATCATCCACCACCACGCAAAAATTGTATGTTGGCGTGCCGTCGGCGCGGGCGATTACGAGATCATCCAGTTCGCTGTTGGCAATTTCGATCTTCCCCTTGACGAGATCGTTCCAGACGACAACGCCGTCTTGCGGATTTTTGAAGCGAATGACCGGCTTGATGTCCGGCGGGCATTCCGGCTTGTCCGCTTCCGGGCGCCAGCGTCCGTCGTAGCGCGGTTTTTCTCCTCTTGCGCGTTGTCCCTCGCGCAAGGCTTCCAGTTCGGCGGGCGACATGTAACAGGGGTATGCCGTGCCTGCCGCCAGCATCTCTTTGATTACCGCCTTGTAACGCTCCATGCGCTGCATCTGAAAGAACGGGCCTTCGTCGTGCTCCAGTCCGAGCCATGTCATTCCGTCAAAAATCGCCTGTACCGCTTCCGGCGTGGAGCGTTCGATGTCGGTATCTTCGATGCGGAGGATGAACCTGCCGCCGTGGCGGCGCGCATAAGCCCAGGCAAAAAGAGCGGTGCGCGCGCCGCCGATGTGCAGAAAGCCGGTGGGACTGGGAGCGAAACGGGTACGTATCATGGTCGGGCAAGGCGATTAATGGGAAAGCGGGAGATTGTATACGAGCCGCAGAAAAAGATTCAGTCCGGCGCGATTTACGCAAAATGTTATCAGGTTGGGAAGCGTGTTATCCTTATACGGTCTTGATTTAACCCGATAATCCGGTGAAAGCCATATGAAAAACACTTCCATCCTTGCCGCTGCCCTTTTCGCCGTCTTTCTCGCCGGTTGCGCGACAGAAAGCCATCAGGCGTTATCTGCCGCCAAACCGCAGGCGGCAAGCGTTCCTTATAGCGGCGCTCGCACTCTTATTGCCGTCGGCAAATTCGACAACCGTTCCAGTTTCATGCGCGGCATCTTTTCGGACGGAGTAGATCGGCTGGGCAGTCAGGCCAAAACAATTCTCATCACCCAGATGCAACAGAGCAACCGCTTTACTGTGCTTGATCGGGACAACATGGAAGAAGCGAGACAGGAAGCCGGTATCAGGAATGAGGCGCAAGCCTTGAAAGGCGCTGCCTACCTTGTAACAGGCGATGTTACTGAGTTCGGGCGCAAGGAAACAGGCGACCGTCAGCTTTTCGGCATTCTGGGACGCGGCAAGGAGCAGGTGGCCTACGCCAAGGTCAGTATCAACATCGTCGACATTCGTACCTCGGAAGTCGTCTATGCGCTCCAGGGCGCGGGTGAATACCGGCTTTCCAATCGTGAAGTCGTAGGTTTCGGCGGCACGGCAAGTTATGACTCCACCCTGAACGGAAAAGTGCTCGACCTTGCAATCCGCGAAGCGGTCGACCGCATGGTAGAAGCCATGAACAGCGGCGAATGGCAACCTCGGTAACAGACAGGCAGCAATAATGCTCAAATTTCACCATGTCGCTGTTCTGGCGCTCGCTTGCATCCTAATCGGCTGCGCCGGCACAACAAGCGAAAGACCGCTATATCAGTGGGAAAGTTACCAGGCGCAAACTCTCGCCTGGTTGAAGGGCGACGGGACATCGCCGGAAGCGCAAATCGCAGCCCTTGAACGCGATCTGGAAAAAATCAAAGCTACCGACAGTGCGCCTCCCCCGGGTTTCTACGCACATCTGGGGATGCTGTATGCGGAAACGGGCAATGATGCCCGCGCCATCGAATGTTTCACTCTGGAAAAACAGCGTTTTCCTGAAGCAGCCGCATTCATGGATCGTCTCCTCAATCAAAAGAATTAAGGGAAATCCCATGCCTGCCCGCTTCTTTCCGATCAAATTCCTGCCGCGTTATCGTTTGCTCCTGCTGGCAGGAATCGCGTTCCTCATGTCCGCATGCGCTACTAATCAGCGCGCGGATTATGATTACACCGCCTTTCGACAAAGCGCCCCGCGCTCCATTCTGGTACTGCCGCCGGTCAATCGTTCGCTGGAAATTGCCGCCTCGTATGAATTTCTTTCCACGACAACCTTGCCTTTGGCGGAATCGGGCTACTACGTGCTGCCGGTCGCGGTCACGGCTGAAACCTTCCGCCAGAACGGAATCACCGTCGCCGATGAAGCGCATGCCTTGCCGCTCCCGAAACTACGCGAAATTTTCGGCGCGGACACAGCTTTATATATCACCATTGAACGCTACGGCGTTTCTTATCGCCTGATTGAAAGCGCGGTCGAAGTCGGCGCTGCCGCCAGGCTTGTTGATCTCAGAAGCGGACAGCAGCTTTGGGAAGGCAGCGTATATGTCGCCGATAGCAGCAACCAAAACAACAGTAGCGGCTTGCTTGGTATGCTGTTCAACGCGATCATGCACCAAATCGTCCATTCCATTTCCGAGCAGTCAACGCTCCGGCTGGCTCATACGGCGGGCTTTCAACTACTCTATGCCAATCCGGCAAGACATGGCATTTTGTACGGCCCTTATCACCCCCGCTATCAGACGGACTGACTATAATCTCATTCCCGTAAATACAGTAGTCCCTGTGAATACAGCGACGATCAAGCCCGTATCCGATGCTCGCCTATCTTCTGCGCCGCCTTGCCTACGCAATCCCCATTCTGTTGGGGGTCAACCTGTTGACGTTCGCGTTGTTCTTCATGGTCAACACCCCTGACGACATGGCGCGGATGCAACTGGGCGTAAAACGGGTCACTGCGGAAGCCATTGAAAACTGGAAACATGAGCGCGGCTACCACTTGCCGCTCGTCTGGAACGGGCAGGCGACCGGACTGGAAAAGGCGACGCAGACCATTTTCTTCGCCAAATCGGCGCGGATGTTCATCGGCGACTTCGGCGCCGCCGAAGACGGACGCGACATAGCCCGCGAAATCAGGACACGGATGATGCCTTCGCTCCTGATAGCCCTGCCGACCTTCATGATCGGTATCGCCGTCGCTGTCACCCTTGCGCTTTTCCTCGCCTTTTTTCGCGCGACAAGACTGGACTTCTGGGGCGTTGCCCTTGCCGTCGCGCTGATGTCCATCTCCGGCCTTTTCTACATCATCGGCGGACAATATCTGTTTGCCAAAATCCTGTTGCTCGTCCCCATCTCCGGATTCGGCGACGGACTGGACGGATGGCGCTTCGTGATCCTGCCGGTCGCCATCGGCGTAGTCAGCGGTATCGGGGCGAATGTCCGCTGGTATCGCACCATCTTTCTCGAAGAAACGAACAAGGAATACATCCGCGCCGCCCGCGCCAGAGGACTGCCGGAAACCGCCATCTTCTTCCGGCATCTCCTGAAAAACGCGATGATCCCGATTTTGACCGGCGTCGTGGTCGTCATCCCCTCCCTGTTCATGGGTTCGCTCCTGATGGAATCGTTCTTCGGCATTCCCGGTCTTGGCAGCTACACCATTGACGCCATCAACGCGCAGGATTTTTCCGTCGTTCGCGCCATGGTTTTCATCGGTTCCGTCCTCTACATTCTGGGGCTGATACTCACCGATTTTTCCTACACCCTCGTTGATCCACGCATACGATTTGCATAATGTCTATTCAGGTCGTTTTCCTCTGGTCTGATATCCTGCTGTGGCTGCTCTGTTTTGCCGCCCTGGTTTTTGGCCTGCGTTCCATGCGAGTCATCCATCTTGCTCGCGGCTGGGCAAAGCTCGCCAGGAATCCCGTTGCCACAGGCACGGCAACCGTGCTTGCCGCCTTTCTGCTGGTGGGACTCCTTGATTCTCTCCACTACCGCGAAGCCCTGCCGTCCGTGCCGGATGCCGAAGAGAACGCGGAAATCCGCTATGGCGTGGAAGTCATCTCAGTCCTGGATTATCTTCTTCACCCCTTGCGAACCCAACACGAAAAGACTTACTCCGCCCCCTTCGCCACCCGGCTTTATGCCATGGAAAGCGTGGAGTCGCCGACAGGCATCGCCCGTATTTATCCCCGCCTCGCCCACGGCGGCGCGCATCTGGATGACGAGAGCGACAAAATGGCGGACATCTTAACGCGCCTCATGACCGGCATTTTCCTTGCCCTCATCCTATCCGCCGTCCTGTTCATTGTCTTTAGACATACCTTGCGGACAAAATATCCCGGCTTTGCCTGGCAAGGCATGTTGGCGGCCTTGTGCGGCATTGCCCTGATCTTTCTGCCCCTCTTTTTCCTGACCGACGGCTATCATGCGCTAGGGACGGACAAGGTAGGGCAGGATGTGCTCTATCAGGCATTGAAAAGCGTCCGCACCGCGCTCATAATCGGCCTGGTCACGACTCTTGTCATGCTGCCGATCGCCGTGCTCCTTGGCATTGCCGCAGGCTACTTTCGCGGCTGGATTGACGACATCATCCAGTACATCTACACCGTGCTCAATTCCATTCCCGGCGTGCTCCTGATTGCCGCCGCTGTGCTGATGATGCAGGTCGTAATTGACACTCATCCCGAATGGTTTTCCACGGCGGCGGAGCGCGCCGATCTTCGCCTGCTCGCGCTCTGTTTGATTCTGGGCGTAACAACCTGGACTTCGCTTGCCCGTCTTTTGCGCGGCGAAACCCTGAAACTGCGCGAACTGGAATACATCGAGGCCGCGCGCGCCTTCGGCGTGCCTTCCGGGCGCATCATCATCCGCCACATCCTGCCCAACCTCATGCACATTGTCATTATCGCGCTGGTCATGGATTTTTCCGCGCTGGTGCTGGCGGAAGCCGTGCTTTCTTATGTAGGGATTGGCGTCGACCCCGCCACGACGAGTTTCGGCACGATGATCAACAACGCCAGAATGGAGCTTTCCCGCGAACCGGCGGTCTGGTGGTCATTGGCCGCCGCTTTCTCTTTCATGTTTGTCCTTGTGCTTGCCGCCAATCTCTTTGCCGACGCGGTTCGGGACGCCTTCGACCCCCGCTTTGAACACACCGGCGGAACGATCAAAGGATGAGTATCGTTTTCCCGTGATCGGTATGGGTGAGAATCATATGCTTTCAAACCAAGCGTCATCCACACCTACCTCTTCCACCATGCGGACATGCACACCAAGGCGGAGCTGTTTGAGCATCTCCATAAGCCTTTCTCCATCAATTAGGTCAATGGGCGATGCTCCATCGCGGGTGGCTTCTCTAATAGCGTCTCGGGTAAATGTGCTAGTAGTTATGAAAAGCCCTTTGTCGGCTCTGCCAATCATAGCCCCGCGAAAATCCCGGATGGCTCCCGCGCCAACACTTTCTTTATAGCGTTTACATTGCAAGACAACGTGATAGCTCAACACATTTTGCAGCTTGATGATGCCTTTGCCGTCGATACCGCCATCACCGGAGCATCCGGTAACTTCCATCTGCACAAAGCCACTTTCCCGCAAAAAACGCTTGGCAAGACGCTCGAAGGCATCTGGTTTCATTTGAAGCAGTTTTTGATGTAACGTTTTTTTCCAGCCAGCTTCTATTTCCTCAGCAAAAGATGGAAGAATGTCTTCTTCAACTGATTGATTTGTCTGCTTTTTCTTTGTCCGGGAAGAAGATTTACTTCTCACTGATTGTACGATAGAGTCAATATCAATCTTTTGCCCTAGCTGATACTTTGGGGTAAGTGCCCAAACGCCACGCTCGGAATTATCCAGCCAGCCATAGTTCTTGAGATAGGTTCGTGCCCAATATAGGCGGTACTCCACTTCGGTGCAGCTAGATTTTTCTGGGTTGTGTAGCTGTGAAGTGATGCTTTCCGGCAGGTTTAGAGCCTGAATGACCGTATTCGCAATCTCCTCAATGCTGCCGGAGCCGCCGAGCGTTTCCAATGCCTTTAGGGTAGAAATCATGAGTTGTTCACGGTTTGGTATATTCATGGAATACTCCAATATGTTGTCGCTGCGAAAACAAATTTTTATTATAACATAATCATGGAGCTGCAGACGCTCCATTCATGTGATTATGCGCTTCCGCAATTGGTTCGCGAAGGCCGTTGCGGTTCGCGTTCTGCTCACACCAACCTACAAGCCTTGGATTCCCACCTTCGCTGGAATAGTGAATTAGAGTGTGCGAGATATGACTGACGGCTATGCCGTGAGAGGAAGTGCATTTCTCCCCTCTCCCACTTGTGGGAGAGGGTCTGGGGGAGAGGCCTGCCTGCGCCGACCTTGCTCTTGGGGAAAAGTGTATGCGCTTGAATCGAAAATGCTCTAACGGATGATGGCAGCGGAATGCAACGGTCAACCATGACTGGCCGACCGTAATTCTTCCCGAATGACTCGCCTTAGCGTGGTTTCCACCTTTTCCTGTCGCATTGCGTCGTGGAGCGCCTGATTGATAAGCGTCTGGTATCCGCGCGCGCCGGACTTCTCCTTGAAAAAAGCGATAACGGCAACATCCAGCATGATGGATACCCGCTGTTTTCCCTGCTTTTCCCGTACTGCCGCCGCCAATGTTTCCCGACTGACATCTCGCATATTGGCGCAATGCCGCGCGCGAAAAAAATCTTCCGGCATCAATTCCGGCGCATCGCCACCATACGCTTCAAAGCTATTCGTGATATCGGTCGGTTTCATGGGAGCGTAGTCAGGCTGACAAGTTGCGGAAATCAAAAGCGCCGGGCTGACCGGCGCTATGCAAATGGATGCGGGGGCAGGACTTGAACCTGCGACCTCCGGGTTATGAGCCCGACGAGCTGCCAACTGCTCTACCCCGCGTCTGGAAAAGGGCGATTATAGCATGGCGACGCTCCTTGTCAAGCAGAATGCGGTAACATGGGCATTGTTACAAAATAATCCAGAAATGTTATGCTCGTGTGCCGGGTCGCGCACATCGTCCAGGCCTTAGTCGTAGTGCGCAAAGGCGCTGCCCGGCGAAGCCAAATTGGCGCATGGGGGTTGTTGGGCGCGATAAAATGAGCGTTATTTACCGCCCCAAAAGGAGAATCTCATGATTGACGCCCCTGTTTCCCTTCCTTCCGGCCAGCCCGCCTTGCGGCTTGTACCCATGCCGAAAGACGAAAATATGTTCGGCGACATCTTCGGCGGCTGGATCATGGCGCATGTAGACATTGCGGGAGCCGTCGTAGCCATGCGCCGGGCGCGCGGGCGCGTCGCAACAATCGCGGTCAATTCCTTCCGTTTCCAGCAACCTGTTTCTTCGGGCGATGTGGTGAGCTTCTACGCGCATATCCTCTCGGTCGGAAAGACTTCGCTTACGGTATCGGTGGAAGTCTTTGCGGAGCGGCGTCCGCAAAACCCGATCACGGTAAAGGTAACGGAAGCAACACTCACCTACGTTGCCATTGACGATATGGGGAATAAGCGCGACGTATCGCCGGAAAATGCGTAGAATCATCATGTCTTTGCCGCGATTCTCCCGCCAACATTTTTCCGCCAGCCAGATGCCTGCCCAACTCAAACCCTCGCTTCTGCTCCTCCTTATGACGCTCGCCCTTGCCGCTCCGGCAAACGCAAGCGGTCTTGACGCGGGGAAAAACGCCAGCGGCCTGGGAGTCGCATATGCGGGAGCTGCCGCAGTAGCGGATAACGCCAGCGTGTTGCGCTACAACCCGGCAGGTTTGACCCTGCTGGAAGGAACCCTGTTCTCCCCGGTCGCTACCGGGCGGCGGCATCGTTACAGCTTCAATGATCGCGAAAGCGCTGGCCTTGCAGGCGACGAAAGCGGACAGGCCGGGCAGCGGCAAACCCTGCCCCACGCTTATCTTGCCTGGCCGATTTCCGATGCCTGGTCGTTAGGACTGGGGATATATTCCCCCTACAGCCTTGACCCTGGCTACAACGACAACTGGCTCGGACGAAACCAGTTCGTCAGAACGGAGTTTGACAGCCTCAATTTCAATCCGGCTATCGCCTATCGCGTGTCCGACCGTCTTTCCTTGGGCTTCGGCCTTGATTACCGGAAAATCCGCCTGAAAGTAGCGCAGGAAGGCGCGCGGGATTCCGATAGCGCCTGGGGCTGGGATGCGGGCGCGATTCTCACCCTCTCCCCTTCCATGCGGCTTGGGCTTGCGTACCAGTCCGGCATGAAATACTGCTCGCCTGCTTTGCCAAGCGCCTTTCCCGGCGTCAATGACTATGGTCGTTTTAGGACGCCGGGCGTTCTCTCCTTCTCGGTCTGGCAGCAGATCTCCGAGAATTGGGAGGCGATGGGCGACTTTTCCTACGCCCGCTGGCGATCAATGGACGAATACGACCGCGATAGCTGGCGGCTCTCCTGGGGCGCGGCCTACGCCTGGAACAACCACTGGAAAACAAGATTCGGGCTTGCCTATGATCGCAGCCCAATCACCGATTCCCAACGGCTTGCCCTCCTGCCCAACTCGCATCGCCTCTGGTTTTCCCTTGGCGCGCAATACCGCTTCGGCAAGGCGTCCGCCCTTGACTTCGGATATGCTTACCAATGGGCGAAGAAACCGCGCCTGGATTACGATTCGGGCGGCCCGCGTCTGCGCGGCGACTACAACACCAACGGGCATATTTTGGGCATCCAGTACTCACAGGGATTCTGATGGAATGAACTGGACGGCGCATTTTCCGGACTGGCGAGAAATTCTGGTGGCCTTGACGGTGATCATTGCCCTCTACATGGGCTGGCTTCTCTGGAAAATGTGGAGACTGGGGCGGATCAGGCCGCCTTCACCGCCCGCAGCGGCTGCGCGTGACGAGCCTGTCCTGGCGGCGTCGGCTGGCTCTGCCGACGCCGCCCCTGCAACCGGAGAAAATAACGAATTGCCGCTCGTCTATGCCAAACCCCCTCTGTCTTCCAAGCGCCGGGAGCTTCTGGCCTCCGTCTCCAGGAGCGCGGCTCCTGCTCCGGCTCCCGCCTCCGAAGGTGGATTCGGGCAAAAGACTTTCATGGACGGGGTAAGCAGGGAACTGCAAGAAACAAGGGAAGAGGTGGAAACCCTGCGCGGCTCTTTTGCCATGCTCCGCGACGAAATGGAATTATTGCGCGACACCCTGCAAATTGCCCAGGTCGCGCAAAATTCTTCTCCGTTGTACAAGGAAGCCATGCAGATGGCTATTCTGGGACACGACGCGTTGACTATCTCCGAGCGTTGCGGCATCTCGCGCGCTGAGTCTGATTTGGTCGTGTCGCTGATGAAAAGCAAGGAAGGGAAAACATCATGAAGAGAGAAGACCCTTTGTCCAATTCACCTGCCGACGCCGACCATGAGGCCGAACAGCGAAATGTCATTGTCCGCCGTTTGACCATTGCGGCAGTACTGATAGTCGGCCTGCTTGGCCTGCTTTTCCTATTCGACAAGTTCAGCGGCGCTCCCGAGGAAAGCGGCCCGCCGCCATTCCCTGATGTCGTACCCGTGCCGCAGCGCCTGCCTGTCCAGCCTGTCACTCCGCCCAGCCCTGAAGACACAGAGCGGTCAGGATCGGGGTTACCGTTTATCCCTGACGATGATGACGACCAATCTTCCCCGACGGAGATACCGCCCGAGCCGCCGGAAATTCCGCCTTCCCCGCCGGAGACTCCGCCGGAAACGCCATCTGTCCAGCCGGTTCCCGCTCCTGAACCTGCGCCGCCAGAGCGTCCGGCGGCAACAACACGATCGCCGACGCCACGACCCGCCGACCCGCGCCCCGTACCCCAGTTACCCGGCGTCGTCAAGCCGGAATTTACCGCTCCGGAGCAAGAGCCGGAGCCGCAACCGCTCCAGCCGCCGCCTGTTGTTCGTACCCCGCCGCCTGTGCCGCAACCGCCCGCGCCCGTATATGTCGTACAGGCAGGCGTCTTTGCCAATTTTCAGCGCGCCGAGGAAATCCACGCCAAACTCACCCTACATGGCATTCCTTCCACTTTGGAAACCCGCATCCAGGTCGGCCCCTTCAAAACCCAAGCTGAAGCCGAGGCGGCGCGCAAGAAAATGCGTGAATTGGGCATTGAGGGCATTGTCCTTCCGCCGCAACGCCCCCGCCCATAGCACGCCCGCCATGTATTCCGGCGCCTACGCATTTGCCCATGCCTTCGCCGACCAATGCCGCAGATGGGCCAATGCGGAAGGAAAGGACGCGGCATGGCAAGCTGGCTACAGGCTCGCGCTGGCGGAACAGGAAGGCAAAACCTCTATAAGACTGACGGAACCGGAAGCTAAGGTTCTCTCCCTGTCCGATCTGCTGGCGAATAACGACGGCAAGCCGTTCGTGTTGGATCAATCCGGCAACCTCTATCTGACTCGCTACTTTGTCGCCGAAAAGGAATTCGCCGCTTCCCTTGCCGCCAAAAATCGCGTCTCGCCTACCCCTTCGCCAGGCACGGCGCTCGCCATGCTGGAGCGGCTTTTCCCCGATGCCGAACATCACGCGCAGAGAAAGGCCATAACGCTCGCGCTCGATCGGCAACTTGTCATTCTTTCCGGCGGCCCGGGCACAGGCAAGACCTACACAATCGCCCGCCTGCTCGCCTGCCTGCTTGCCGAAACCCCTGATCTTCGCGTGGCGCTCGCCGCGCCAACCGGCAAGGCAGCCGCGCGGATGCAGGAGTCGCTCATGCGGGCTGCAACGGAGCTACCGCCTGAAATACTACTGCCGACAGAAACATTCACCCTGCATCGTCTCCTTGGCATTTCCGCCGACGGACTTCCTCCCCGTCATCATTCCGGCAATCCCATACCGTTTGATCTTGTCATTGTGGATGAAGTCTCGATGCTCGACATAATCCTGGCCGAGCAGCTTTCTGCGGTCATTCCAGACTCTGCCCGCCTGATCCTGATCGGCGACAAGGCGCAGTTGCCCGCAGTGGAGGCTGGCAATGTGTTTGCCGCTCTCACGGAAACAGAAGCCTTGCGGGACGCGGTGATTCAACTCGAACAAAATTATCGCTTCTCCCCGGATTCTCCGCTGGGTTCCCTGATTGCCGCGCTGGCAAGCGGAGATGATGAAGCGGCACAGGCTGCCGCTTCCGGCGACGATCTATACTGGCTCAATGAGACGGGGTCTGCCCTCTCGGCGCAGGCATTGCAGAGTCTGGCGGATGGCTTTGCCGTCTGGCGGAGCGCGTTTGCCGCATGGCGTCCCGGCGATTCTCCCCTGCCCTTGTTCGACGCGTTGAACGAATTTCGTGTCCTCGCCGTCCTGCGCGAAGGCGAGCGCGGCGCGCTTGCCATCAATTCACATCTGAACCGCTTTTTTATCTCCCGCAATAATGCGTTTCGCCATAACGCGGAAAATTTCTACCCCGGACAAGCGGTGATGATTACCAGAAACGACCATGACACTCGCCTTTATAACGGCGATACCGGCATTCTCCTGCCCCAGCCTGACGCAAAGCGCGGCTCATCACGTCTTAAAGCCTGCTTTCCCGATCGCGGCGGCTGGCGTTATCTGGACATCGCCCGCCTGCCGGAATTTGAAAGCGCCTTTGCGCTTACCGCGCATAAGGCGCAAGGTTCGGAATTCGGCAGCGTCGCCCTTGTTCTGCCGGGACATGACACCCCAATCCTGACTCGTGAACTCATTTATACCGCTATTACCCGAGCCAAAAACCGCGCCATGATCCTGGGCGATCCTGAATTGTTCACAACCGCCTTGGGGCGCTCCGCGCGTGCGAGGCTTGCTTGACAGGGCGCACTCTTTTCGCGCGGTCAAGGCGCGCTACTGCACTCATCCACGCTATTCCGATCCCGGTAAAAGCGTTCGGTAAATCCGGCGAAATCCTTGGCTTCGATGGCAGACCTCATTTCCGCCATCAGCATCTGGTAGTAAAAGAGATTATGGGTGGTATTCAGGATGGAAGAGAGTATTTCTCCGGCGCGGAAGAGGTGATGCAGATAAGCGCGGCTGAAACGCCGACAGACCGGGCAAGGACAGCGTTCATCCAAGGGACGCTCATCCATGCGGTGACAGGCGTTCTTTATGCGAATATCGCCATAGCGGGTAAATAAATGGCCATTCCTCGCGTTTCTGGTCGGCATTACGCAATCGAACATGTCAATGCCCTCTCCCACAGCCTTGACCAGGTCTTCCGGGGTTCCCACACCCATCAGATAACGGGGCTTTTCCGCCGGAAGAGAAGGCGTAATATGGGCAAGGATACGATTCATGTCTTCCTTAGGTTCGCCCACGGAAAGGCCGCCAATCGCCATGCCGTCAAAGCCGATGTCAAGAAGCCCCGCCAATGATTCGTCCCTCAAGGCCTCGAACATGCCGCCCTGCACGATGCCGAACAAGGCATTCGGGTTGTCTTGTCTTTCATGCGCCATTTTGGAGCGTCTCGCCCAGTCCAGCGAAAGACGCATTGAGGCCGCCGCTGCGGCAAAGTCCGCCGGATAGGGCGTGCATTCATCAAAGATCATGACGATGTCCGCATCCAGCGCGCGCTGGATTTCCATCGAGATTTCCGGCGTCAAAAACAGTTTTGCGCCGTCAATCGGAGAGGCGAACCGCACTCCTTCCGGGCTGATTTTCCGCATCGCGCCCAGAGAAAACACCTGAAAACCGCCGGAATCGGTCAGTATAGTCTGATCCCAGCCCATGAAGCGATGCAAGCCGCCAAAACGGCGGATTACTTCCAAGCCGGGTCTTAACCAGAGATGAAAGGTATTGCCCAGGCAGATTTGCGCGCCGGTTTCCAGCAGCGCCGCCGGGGTCATGCCCTTGACCGTTCCATAAGTGCCTACCGGCATGAAAGCCGGAGTCTCCACCCGCCCGCGTGTAACAGTCATTACCCCGCGCCGGGCTTGGTCGTCGCATTGTTTCAGTTCAAACTGCATACGGTCATTCCTGTGAATAATTGTCTTTTTGGCTTCGCCGCGAGTGGGAAAGGCGAGCAAAAAATTTGATAGTGCCTTTATTCACGAACAGCTCTATATAAAAGGCGCACTATAAGAATCACTACCTGCAACCCCCCGCCCTTGCGGGCACCCCCTTTAAAAAGGGGGCTTGGTCTGGCTCCTGGCACGATGCAAAGCCCCCCTTCCACAAAGGTACCCCGCAGCAGGGGTTTGAGTAGCTTTATTCACAGGAGTCATTTACAGGAACCACTATAAGCAACAAAAAGGGCGGGGAAATCCCGCCCTTTTCAGAGGGTAGCCGAATCAGTTGGAAACCGTGAGGCTTTCGCTCACAATTCTAGGGGTGATGAAGACCAGCAATTCGCGCTTGTCAATCTGCTTGCCCGTGGTCTTGAACAGGTATCCGACCACCGGGAGATCACCCAGAAGCGGAACCTTGTCAACTCGGTTGCTGCTGGCCATCTCGTAAATGCCGCCGATCACGATCGTGCCGCCGTTCTCCACAAGGGCTGTGGTTTCCACCTTCTTGGTATTGATCGAGACGCCGCCCGGCACGTCCGCGCCCTTGGAGTCCTGATTCACCTTGATGTTCATGGACACCCTGCCATCCGGAGTGATGCGCGGAATTACCCGAAGCGACATCACCGCCTTCTTGAAGCTGACCGAAGTCGCGCCGGAACTGCTGGCTTCCTGATAGGGAATTTCCACACCCTGCTCGATTACTGCTTCTTCCTGATCGGTTGTCAGAATGCGCGGCGAGGAAATGACCTTGCCCTGGTTATCCGCTTCGATGGCGGAGATTTCCAGATTCAGCATCCGCGTTCCCGCAGAGTTGGACACCAAGAAGGAGAACAGCGATGGATCCAGTGTCGTGTTTCCGGAGATCGGCCCGGATAATCCGCCAGCTGGCAGGTTCACCTGATTCAGGCCGGGCATCTCCGGTGTACCTTCCACACCACCATACGGATTGTATATGTTCCTGCCCATATTGTAATCCGCGCGGGCATAACTCAGCGCCAATTGGTTTTCTGGGGTCGGGTTCGCACTATAGGCAGCATAGGCAGCGCGATATTCTGCGCCTAATTCCGCTAATCTGCCATCTTGGTAGTAGTTCCTGCTGGTTTGAATGTTATCCCCCCCAATGCCGTACCAGCCACGACCAGGAATCCACTTGGAATTGAACACGCCCAACCGCATCCCCAGGCTCTTGGCAAACCACTCCGTCGCCTCCACAATCCGAGCCTCGATCATCACCTGCCGCTTGGGTATGTCAGTCAGGGCGATCATCCGGCGCAGCGCGTCCAGACGGCTCGGAATATCCTGCACGAAGAGCATGTTGGAGCGAGGATCAGTAACGACACTGCCGCGCTTGGACAAGATGCTCTGATCCCTGTTGTTCAGAATCGCGCTGAAATCCTTGACGTTGTGATAATTCAACTGGAAGGTCTCGGTCACCAACGGCTCAAGGTCTTCCTTGGTCTGCAAGGACTCGTACATGAGCTTCTCACGCGTGTCAATCTCGTCGCGCGGGGCAATCATGATGACATTGCCGTTCTTTCTCATGTCCAGACCTTTTTGCTGGAAGATGATGTCAATTACCTGATCTGCGGGCACATCCTTCAACACCAGAGTGGTCGTGCCGGTAACAGTCTCGCTGATAACAGCATTAAGATCCAGCTCTTCCGCCATCAAACGCAACAACGCGCGCACATCGCCATTCTGGTAATTAATGCTGATCCTTGGCCCCTGGTAACCAATCTTCTGGCTCTGCACCAGCTTGGTGGGGTCTTCGACAATGGCCGTGACCTCAATCACAAACTGATTATCCACCTGATAGGCATTGTGCTCCCACAGACCGCGAGGCGTTATGGTCATCTGCACATTGGCGCCCTTGCTCTCGGTAACGATATTGGTCACCGGGGTGGCGAAATCGGTCACGTCCATCCTGCGACGCAGGTTTTCAGGCAGGGAAGTCTTCAGGAAATCCACCACCAAGGCATTACCCTGTTGACGAATGTTGATCCCGGTGCCGCTATCGGACAACTCCACCAGAATGCGACCTTCGCCGTCCTGACCGCGCCGGAAGGAAACATCACGAACGGTATGAGCGCCATGTACGCTCTCCGTCACGAATGTGGAAGATTTCTCCGTCAATGCGACTCCAGGAAGAGGCGTCAAGGTGACAAGCAGCGAATTACCCTCTTGGCGCACCTCATGCTGCATGGCTCGCACCAGATTGAGCAATACCCGGGTTCGATCGCCCACGGTAATGACGTTGAAGCTGGTCAAGTCGCCTTGCTTCACGTCCCGCCGGTTCAAACCCAACGCGTTTTCCACGTCGGTAAAGTCCATCACAATCCGGGGCGGATTGGCAACCGAAAAAATCGTCGGCAAATCCGCCGCTGGCGAACTCAAGTCAATCTTGAAGAAAATAGCGTTGCCTTGCGGCGCAACATTGACAGCGGTAATGGCGTTCTTCTCCGCCGATGCCGAATCATCCGCCTGCGCGGATACCGATAACGGCGCAACCAGCAGCAAGGCTGCAACCAGCAGCGCCTTGTTTATCTTGATCGCATTCATCTTCCTTCCTCCTTAGTCTGCAAATACAGTGTGGCCATTCGATCCGTCAAAATGCCGTCAGCCAGGTCTTCCACCTTTTCATTAAGGGTGATTTCAGTATCCCTGATCGCGGTAACCAAACCGAAATCAAGACCGATGTAATCTCCCACCTTGACCTGCTGGACAATGTTGTCCACCTTGATGGCGGCAAGCTGTTGCCTGTTGATGTTCATGATGCCGATCAACTCCATGGATTCCAACGGATATTTTTCAAGAACATTGTTGCGAAGTAGGCGGGCTTGCAATAACTCATTCATCTCTTCCGCAACGCCAAACCCTTGAGAACTTGGATCCAGGCGGGTGGTATCAAAAGGATCAAGACGCCCCAAAGCATCAAAAACCACCGTCCGATACTCAACAGCCTTGGGCAGCGCCGGAATGGAAGGACGGATATTTTGGCTTTCCGCTTTCATCCATTCCTGGACATCGTCAAGCGGACTGCATGCTGAGAGCAGCAACAGCGCAGCAGCAGGTATCGTCAAAATTAATCTGCGTGTGTTCATATCCTGCCCCCCTGAGGTGGTGTCTTAGGCGTCATCTCATCCGCGTCCAGATAACGGAAAGTCTTTAGCTTCATGCTCATGGTCAATTGTCCCGATTTCGGCTCCTTGGCAAGATCAATGTCGTTCAAGGTGACAATGCGCGGCAGTCGGGCAATATCGGTCGCGAATGCGCCCAAGTCATCGTAACTGCCGATAACCTTGACGCTAATCGGCAATTCCGCATAAAAATCCTTGATCTGCTCGGCTTCCGGCTTGAACAGCTCAAATTGCAAGCCGCGCCCCATACCCGCCTGATTGACTTCAATCAGCAAGTTTTCAACCTCGGAACGGTTGGGCAACTGCTTCAAAAGCGCGCCAAAGGAACGGTCAATCTCGGCCAGCTGCAGCCGGTAAAGCTCAAGACTGGCGGCAGCTTTCTTGCTCTCCAGCCATTCGCCTCTTAACCTCTGTTCCTCGGCAGCAGCTGCTTCCAACTCCTCCCATTGCCCGTACCAGAGGGCGGCACAGCCCAGCCCAACCACGGCAACACAGAAGACGAACAACATGAAATAACGCGGTATCGGCAACCAGACGCCCGGATCCTTGCTTTTCAGGGACGAGAAATCATCTGCGATCTGTTTAAAGTTCAGCTGCTTGCTCATTGTCCGGCCTCCTCAACGTTGTCCGTGTTATGGCTTTCCGCGACTATCTCTTCCAGCGAAGCATTCTCCTCTGCAACAGCCGCTTCAGGATTGGATTCCATGGAAAACCTGAGGGAAAAAGTGGCAAACCTGCGCTGCCCCCTTAATTCGCCCTTGACTTCGTTCAGCCGCGGACTTCCAAGCCAGGGAGAAGCGCTGATGTTACGCATAAATTCGGAAACACGCGCCTGGGATTGAGTAACGCCGCTCACTACAATCTCCTGTCCCCGCTGCCTCAAGGACGTCAGATATACGCTCTCCGGCATTTTGCCTACCAGTTCGTTGAACAAATGAACTGTGTCGCCCCTGTCTTTTTGCAGGGTCTCAATCGCGTTTTTACGCCCCAGAAGAGCTTGGGTTCGCGCGCGGATATCATTGATTTCTGCAACCACCTTCTTGGAAACGTTGATTTCGTCTTGCAGGAACTGATTGGCAAGCAGCTGGCTTTGCAGGGCGGAAGCATTAACAAGGTATCCCAAAACAACAATAGCCACACCTGCCAAAACAGCGAGCCCCGCATGAAGATAGAACTGCTTTCTCCGTCCCTGCAACTGTTCTTCCCTGTAGGGCAGAAGGTTGACACATGCCTTGCTGACCGGCGCAGTTTCATCGAAACGGCGCAGCGCCAGACCGCAAGCCACCAGAAGCGCAGGAGCCTCTCTCTGCAACTGGTCGGCGCGAATCCTGTCGGCAATGGACATCCCCGCAAAAGGATTGGCAAGGACGGTCTCCACCTGGGTGCGCCCGGCTACCTGCTCCGCAATTCCCGGTATCGCGGCGCAACCGCCGGCAAGAACAATACGATCAACGCTGGAATATTGCGTGGTGGTAAAAAAGAACTGCAACGAACGCGCCACTTCCAACGTCAGGTTCTCGGTGAATTGCGGTAGCAGGTCGGATGCATATTCATCCGGCAAGTTGCCGGAACGTTTGCTCGTCTCCGCTTCCGTATAGCCCATTCCGAAACGGCGGGCTACATCCTGGGTCAACTGACCGCCGCCAAAAGCCTGCTCGCGGGAATAGATCGGAACATTGTTTTTCAGCACCGAAAAACGCAGAACGTTCATGCCGATATCCACCAACGCCACAACCGACGAGGAACTGATTCCCCGCAACTGGCTTGTGATCAGCTCCGAAGCCGCAAGAGCCGCGTGGGACTCGACATCAACCACAACCGCACTCAAACCGACCGCCTCAATGACCGCGACCCGATCTTCCACGCGATCCCGTCTGGTAGCGACGATCAATACCTCTTCTTCATCCGCGCTGCCGGGAACAGGCCCCAGAACACGAAAATCCAGACTGACTTCATCAATGGAAAACGGGATATTTTGAGCAGCCTCGGACTCCACCAGACCTTCAAGCTCGTCTTCGCGAAGCCCCGAAGGAACCCTGATTTTCTTGGAGATTATGGCAGTCGTCGGAAGCGCAACCGCAACGTTTCTGATGGAAGAACCCATCCGCTTCCAAGCCTGCTTGATGGAATGCTGCACGGCATCCGGGTCGGCAATGTTGCCATCCACTACCGCGTCCTTGGGCAATGTCTCTATCACGTAGCGCTCTACGCGATAGTCATTGCGCCCGGAAATGGACAATTCGACCAGCTTGACGGCGGACGAACTGATGTCCAGCCCCAGCAAGGGGCGAGCCTTTTGATTGAGAGAAAGATTTACTGCCACTGTTGCCTCCAAAATCTCCGTTAGAAACAGTCAGTTACGACAATTAACGATAATCTACTTTAAATGCTATCCATAACCAACAGCCATGTAAACTGTTTTTTAAAATAAATTTCCACCCTTCATGCAAAAAAAATCAAAAAAACAACAGAATATCCGCGCTTTGTTGCACAGCGCATACCGCCTATCTCAAGCCTGTCCAAAAAACCCTCCTTTCCCGCAGGAAATCGCGCGCGGACACCAGCGCCGCCCACAGTAGCGCCGCCCCTAGGAAAAACATGCAGAAAGCAGGAATCGCCATCACCATGACCGGCCAGGAAATGTCGCGATTCAGCAACGCCTCAGTAGGATCGTGCGGATTCACCCACGCCCGCATATGCTCAGCATACAACAGTTCGGCGTAAGCCTCTTCAAGCGCCGCCGAATCCGCGCGCCAGCGGTACAGGCCGTAGCTGTCGGAATGGTACGCTCGTCCCGCGAAATCATAACGGTAACGCACTGCCAGTTGCCGCCCCTCCATCCCGCTTGTCAGCCGGACTGCCTCTATCCTGGCCGGGACAGTCGGCCAGTCGCGGCTTCGCCAGACATCCACCAGAGGGCCGAACGCCAGCCGCCAGACGAAAAGCAATCCGCCGATAAGCAAAATGATCGCCAGAAGCAACAAACCCACACGCGCCACAATGCGGTTTCTGCGGGTAGATGTGTCAACAGTCAAAAAACTCATCGTAAAACTAACTCCGGTTTGAAACCCCGCCCTTCAGGGCGGCGCGGAGGTCGGAACCCCGGCCTGAAGGCCGGGGTTTCGACCGTAGCAACAAGGGAGGGGATGCAAACCCCTTCCTTGTTCATTTTGAGCTACAGGCATGAATGCCTGTAGCTAATTTCTTGCTGCACATAAGTATAGCGGCAAGCAGCCTGCGCAATGTAAATCTTCGCTCCGGCGCACCGCCGGGTATAATCTCGCGTTTTTCACGCTTCAGGCCTGCAAAATGATCCGACGCTTCCTGCCCTGCTTCTGTCTCTTACTGATTTTCCTCTCGCTACCGCTGCGAGCGCAGGCTTTCTTCCCCGCACCGCCCGCAGTGGCGGCAACATCCTGGGTTCTGGCGGAATTTCCATCCGGGCAGATCCTGACCGCCGAAAAACCGGACGAACAAAACGCCCCGGCTTCGCTTACCAAACTGATGACGGCCTATCTCGCCTTCTCCGCCCTGCGTCAGAACACGCTGAAACTGGATAGTCCTGTCAAGGTTTCTGAAAAAGCATGGCGAACCGGCGGCTCAAGAATGTTCATCAAGGAGGGCGATTCCGTGCCGGTCAGGGATTTGCTCATGGGCATGATCGTGCAGTCCGGTAACGATGCTTCTGTCGCGCTTGCCGAAGCCATTTCCGGCAGCGAAGAGAATTTCGCGCAACTTATGAACCGCGAAGCGGCGCGGCTCGGCATGAAAAACACCAATTTCGTGAATGCCACGGGCCTGCCCGATCCGGCGCATGTCTCCACGGCGGATGATCTTGTCCTGCTTGCCGTCGCCCTGATCCGTGACTTTCCGGAAGAATACGCGCGCTACTACTCGCAGAAGGAATTTCGCTACAACAACATCAGCCAGCCCAATCGCAACAGCCTGCTATGGCTGAAGGACGCAGGCGTGGACGGCATGAAAACCGGCTTTACCAAGACTGCGGGCTACTGCCTGATCGCCTCCGCCAAACGCGGGGAAAGAAGGCTTGTCTCCGTGCTTTTGGGCGCTGACTCCGAACGGACAAGGGCGAGCGAATCATTGAAGCTCCTTAACTGGGGCTATCAATTCTTTGAGGCGCAGCGTCTTTATGCAGGCGGACAGAACGTCTCCTCATTCCGGGTCTGGAAAGGGAACAAAAGCATGGTCAATGTCGGGTTTCCGCACGATTTCATCATTGCCGTGCCAAAAGGCAACGACAAACTGGAAGCGAAACTCATTTCCCTCCAGCCGCTCATGGCTCCGGTGAAAAAAGGGCAGGAAGTCGGCACGTTGACCCTTTCCCTGGCCGGACAGCCTTATGGCGAGTTTCCGGTGCAAGCCCTGGAAGACATTGCGCCGGGCGGATGGTTCTCCCGCATTATTGATAGCATAAGGCTCTGGTTTTCGTCGTAAAGCCCATGCCGTCCGATCCCTCGCCTGATACCCTGCTCCGGTTTCCTTCGCCCTTCCCGCTCAAGATCATGGGAAGGAGCGACAGCAATCTGGAAGCCGTTGTGTTGGGCATCATCCGCCGCCATGACCCTGGCTTTGCGGAAGAAAGCATGGAAAAACGCAACAGCTCTGGCGGCAACTATCTTGGTCTTACCTGCACCGTCACCGCCGCTTCAAGAGAAATGCTGGACGCCCTCTATCGGGAACTGTCCGCGCACCCCGCAATCCGCTTTGTGCTATAGCCCGCCGGGTTCTATTTCCGTCCAGACAGGGGCGTGGTCGGAAGGGCGCTCATACCCGCGCAGCTCGCGCTTGATGCCGGAAGCAGTCGCGCTTGACGCCAACTGCTCGGAGAGCAAAATATGGTCTATGCGAAGCCCAAGGTTTTTATGAAAGCTCCACTGCCGGTAATCCCACCAGGAAAAACTTTTCTCCGGTTGCGGGAACAGCCGGAAGCTGTCCGCCAGTCCCAGCGAGATTAACCCTCTGAATGCCTGCCGTTCCGAATCCGAACACAGGATGCCGCCTGACCAGCGCAGGGGATCGTGAATATCGGCATCCTCCGGCGCGATGTTGAAGTCGCCGCACAGAGCAAGCGCCGGATAGCGGCGCAATTCATCAGTCAAGTGTTCGTGAAGAGCCTTCATCCAGGAGAGCTTGTAGAGGTATTTTTCGCTCTCGACGGCTTCGCCATTGGGGAAATAGGCGGAAATGACCCGTATGCCGTCAATCGTCGCGGCAAGCAGTCGCTGTTGGGGATCGGGAAAACACGGGTTGCCTTTTTGCACATCGCAAGGCTCGCCAAGCTCGTGTCTGAATATGATGGCAACGCCATTGAAGGCTTTTTGTCCGGCGAATACGCTTCTGTACCCCGCCTCTTCCAACGCGGCAACCGGAAAATTATGGTCTTCCAGCTTGATTTCCTGTAAACAGATAACGTCAGGCGCATCCTCGCTCGACAGCCAAGCCAAAAGGTGCGGCAAGCGCACCTTGAGACTGTTGACGTTCCAGGCCGCAAGTTTCATGAGCCTGCTGCCTGACGAGCCGGATTATTAGCCATGATTTTGTTGCCTTGACGCAATGGTCTTCAGGATGAGTTCAAGGACTTCTGAAGGGTCTGCATCCGTAGCTGCGAAGTTCAAATTGAGCGCGGCAAACCCCAGTGCCTTGTGCCCATAGGTCATTACCCGTTTAACCGGGGACAGTCGTTCCAGCCAGCGTTCGGGGTTGCGCGTTTCCAGGCAGATAAAGCTGTTTTCCCGCATTGAACTCAGGTAAGCCCCTGTGATTTCTGACCAAGGGATCAAGCCAACGCCAAGCGTCCGATCCAGAATGCCTTGGTCATCTATCACCAAGCGAGGCCGTGAATCAATCAACTGTCTTACCCAAAACGAGATGCACGCTCCAAATAAGACAATGATCATCCAACCGATCCAGGCAATCTCGGCTTCTCCTTCTCTCGCCATGAATATTCCTCCCGCAACAAATCCGAAAGCAACGATAAGCAGCAAAACGCATTTGAGCCGTGATGCTTTGATGATGATCGGAGTCATGGCCTCTTCAATGACGGCTAACCACGTTTCAGGCTATTGTCCGTTATTTGGGATAACCCGCCAGGTCAAGGATGCGATGAAAGGCGTCGGCTTCAAAACCACGTATGCTTTGCCGCCCCACATAAAGCGTGGGAATTGTCGTGTCGCCGGTCAGATTCTTCATGGCATTCACGTCGTCTTCCGTCTGGATCACGGTCTCGCGGAAGGGTATGCCGCGCTTGACAAGCAGCGAGCGCGCCTGACTGCTCAATTCACTATCGGGCGTAGTGTATAGCAGGACAGGGAATTTACGCGCCGCCTCTTGCGTCGCAAACGACTGCTGCTGGACTTCTTCTGTTTCTTCCCCCTGTCGGGCTGCTCCGGAACGGACTACATCCTTCACCGTGCCCGGCGGCGCGGTATCGGAATAGACGGTTCTCCCCGTCTCAGGGTCTACCCAGCGGTACACCTGGGCGTTCACGCCATAAGCGAATACAAATATGCCAAGACCGACAAGCAAAATTCTCTTTTTCATGGTTATCTCCGTAAATCAGGAATTCCGGATCATAACATCTTGCATACCGCTGTGGCGTAATAATGCTTCCGGCGAAGGCGGTCTGCCGCGAAAGGCCAGGAAAGATTCCAGCGCGGGACGACTGCCGCCAACCGCCAGAATTTCGGCAAGAAAACGCGCTCCGGTCGCGGCATCCAGCGGGTCTCCCGCCTCCTCAAAGGCGGCGTAGGCGTCAGCCGAAAGAACTTCCGCCCACTTGTAACTATAATAACCCGCAGCATAGCCTCCGCCAAAGATATGGGCAAAACTGTTGGGAAAACGATGCCATTCCGGCAGGGGGAAAACCGCAGCTTCCTTGCGCGCCGCCTGCCAGAGCATGAGCGGATCATCCTTACCGGGCGTAAAATCAGTATGCAGCAGCATATCGAACAGGGCAAACTCAAGCTGTCGCGCCGCCGCCATGCCGCTCTGGAAATTCCTCGCTTGCAACATCCTGTCGAACAACTCGCGCGGCAAGGCTTCGCCCGTCTCGACATGCGCGCTCATTTCCCGCGCTACTTCCCATTCCCAGCAGAAGTTTTCCATGAACTGGGAGGGCAATTCCACCGCGTCCCATTCCACTCCGTCAATCCCGGAAACGCCCAGGGCGTCAACCTGGGTCAAAAGGTGATGAAAGCCATGCCCCGCCTCGTGAAACAGGGTTTCAACCTCGGCATGGGTAAAGGTTGCTTCCTTGTCTCCCACCGGTCGGGAAAAATTGCAGACCAGATAGGCAACCGGCGTTTGCAAGCCTTTTTCCGTCCTGCCCCTGCTGACGGCTGAATCCATCCACGCCCCGCCCCGCTTTGTCGCGCGAGCGTACAGGTCTACGTAGAAATGCCCCAACAATTCGCCCATCGAAGACCTAATCCGGTAAAAGCGCGCGCTTTCTTCCCAAACCGGAGCGATGTCTTCCTCAATCTCTATGTCGAACAACCGCTTAACCACCCTGAACAGACCCGCCAGCACCTTCCCTTCGCTGAAATATCGGCGCGCTTCCTGCTCGGAAAAGGCATAACGCGCCGTCTTCAGCTTTTCTGACGCAAAAGGAATATCCCAGGGTTGCAGGTCATTGATAGCCAGTTCGCTGGCGGCGAAATCCCGCAATGTCCGCATATCCTGTTCGGCAAAAGGTCTTACCCGCGCCGCCATATCACGCAAAAATGCGAATACTTCTTCTACAGAAGTCGCCATTTTGTCGACCAGGGAGACTTCCGCAAAATTTCGGTAGCCCAAAAGCCCCGCTTCTTCTTGTCGTAAAAGCAACATTTTTTCGAGCAGGTGCGCATTATTCCATGCCGGATCGCTGCCGGAATCGGAAAACTCCGAAGCTCGGGTAGCATGAGCGCGATACATGCGTTTCCGTAATTCGCGGTTTTTTGCATACTGCATGAAAGGGAGATAGGAAGGAGCCTGCAAGCTGAACTGCCAGCCTTCTTTACCCGCCACGCCTGCCGCTTCACGGGCGGCGGCGACAATGTCCGGCGGCAGTCCGGCAAGGTCGGATTCATTCGTAACCCAAAGACTGAACGCATTGGTGGCGTCAAGCAGGTTTTCCGAAAACTTCGCCGCAAGGCTGGATAACTCTTCCCGAATTTCCATGAAGCGAAGTTTCTCCGCCGCCTGCAATTCCGCGCCGGAAAGGCGAAAATTTCGGATTTCGTTCGTCACAAACCGCTGTTCTTCCGGCTTCAATGCCGTGAAACCCGCGCTGTTTGCGAGAGCCTTGTATTTTTCAAATAACGTCTGATTTTGTCCAAGCTCGCTATAGAAGCGGGAAACATCCGGCAGCAGCGCGTTATGGGCTGTCCGCCAGGGAGCCTCATCCTGCACCGAGTGCAGATGTCTTACCACGCCCCATGCCCAGGCAAGGCGATCCAGCCCTGATGAGAGCGGCAGGACAAAATCCGCCCAGGCAGCGGCTCCTGACGTGGACAGGCGATCAATCAAGGCGCGGCACTCAAGAAGCAGGGCGGAAATCGCGGGTTCGGCATGTTCCGCCCGAATGCGGGAAAAATCAGGCAGGCCGCCGCATTGCAGGAGAGGATTTGAGGCGTCTGACGACGAATCTGGTAAATCTTCGCAAATCATGAAAACAGAATACAAAAAAACAGGAAAGGGTCGTTATAATAGCCCGCTATTTTGGATGTTTCAGGAGGTTGTGTGTTTAATCTTTTCAAGGTTGTGCAGGATGCAGGCTGGCCGATCTGGCCGCTGTTATTCGCGTCGGTAATCGCGCTGGCGATTATCATGGAGCGTTCCTGGAAGTTGCGCTCTCACCTTATCATCCCCGGCGGCCTGCTGCAAAAGGTGTTGGGCGAATTGAAAAACGGCGGCATCGATCAAGGCATGGTCGAGACGCTGGAGGCGCACTCCCCGCTCGGTCGGATACTCGCTGCCGGCCTGAAAAACCGTTACGCTTCCCGCGAGGTGATGAAAGAGTCCATTGAGGAAGCCGGACGGGTGGTGTCATACCAGCTTGAGCAAAATCTGACCACTCTGGGCACTATCGCTTCCGTCGCGCCGCTGATGGGGTTGTTCGGAACCGTGGTCGGGATGATCGAGATGTTCGCGTCCCAGGTGCCGGGCAGCGCCGACCCGCAAATGCTCGCGCACGGTATTTCCATCGCCCTTTACAACGCCGGATTCGGTATCTTGATCGCCATTCCCAGCATGATTTTCTGGCGGTATTTTCGGGCGAAGATTGACGGCTTTGTTGTGGAAATGGAACAGCAGGCCATTCGTCTGGCAGAAGTATTGCAAGGCGAGCGCAAATCCGGGAGCTGACGATTATGAAATTCGGTCGAAGATATGGACGCGAAGAGCCGGAAATCAACCTGATTCCCCTGATTGACGTGTTTTTGGTCCTCATCATCTTTCTCATGCTGACCAACACGTACTCGCGGTTTGCCAGCCTGGAGATCAATCTTCCGTCCGCTGAAGCCGCGGAACAAGCCGAAGACAAGAACAACATCGAAGTGGATGTGACGGCAGACGGACAAATCACCGTGGCGGGCATGCCGCTGAAAACTCCTGAGCCGCGCTTCATCAGCGAGGCGCTGGCAAACGCGGCGGCAGGCCGGATTGATCCCATGATCGTCATCAATGCCGATGCCAAGGCTCCCTATCAAAGCGTCGTTGATGTCATGCAATCCGCGCAAATGGCGAATTACCCGCGCATTTCCTTCACCACCCAGACTGCCGCCGAGCCGTAGGGAGTTTTCGGTTCAAGTGAGCACGTTTTACGCGCCCTCTCCCACTTGCGGCAAAGCCATAAATGGGAAAGTTAACAACATCAGGCGGAGCGGAATTGTCTCCCCCCTCCCACTCGTGGTATCAAAGCGAGTGGGAGAGTGGTCGGGGGAAAGGGTTTGCCGCGCCAGCTCACGTACTTTAACACACTCGTCATTACCGCATGACGAGTAATTAAAAGCGGGAGCAAGGCTCTCCATCTCCTGCGTACTCTGCGAAACAAGTACAACTATTTACGGCAATGAATACAAATCGCAACCGCTCTGGCGCCGTTTCCCTTATGCGCCGCTTTTCAGTCTGGCTGAATGATCGCTGGCATACGCCCCGGCTTTCTCCTGCGCTCCTGCCGTTGTTGCCTTTTGCCGCCATTTTTGCGGCGATAGTCTTTTTGCGTCGGCTCTGCTACAGAGTCGGACTAACTGGAACAAAACGCCTGCCTGTGCCGGTAATCATTATCGGCAATCTGACTGTCGGCGGCACGGGGAAGACGCCGCTCGTCCTCGCTTTAGCCGAAGCCTTGCGTGAAAAAGGCTTGCATCCGGGCATAATCAGCCGGGGCTACGGCGGTAGATTAACCCAAAACTCCATTCATCCTTGCCGGGTGTCGCCTGATTCCGACCCTCTTGACACGGGCGATGAGCCGCTGTTACTTGCCCGTCGGAGCGGCTTGCCTGTCTGGATCGGGCGTTGTCGCGCATCCGCCGGGGCGGCGCTTCTTGCCGCGCACCCAAAAACCGATTGCCTGTTGTGCGATGATGGTTTGCAGCATTACCGGCTGGCGCGTGATCTGGAAATAGTTGTCTTTGACGAGCGCGGGCTTGGCAACGGCTGGATGATGCCTGTCGGGCCGTTGCGGGAGCCGCAATCACGCCTTCTTCGCGCCGATTTGATTGTCACCCACGGCTCGCCTGAATTACCGGAAGCCCTGCGGGCAAAACCCTGTTTTGCCATGCGTCTGGAGCCGGGCGATTGCTATCGCCTTGCCGACCCTTCGGACTGTCGTCCCGCAGCGGATTTTCAAGGCCGCCCGCTTGACGCCGTGGCGGGTATCGGCAATCCGGCGCGTTTTTTCGCCACTCTGGATAATCTTGGCCTTGCCTATACGCCGCATCCCTTCCCCGACCATCATCCTTATTCCCTGGAAGACTTCCTGTTTGACCACGTGTCTCGAAGAAGCCTCGCCATTTATGGCGGGGTGAGCGAGACAGTTGTTTTGTGGAGCCGCGAAGGCTCCCCTCATCTGTGGCGAGGAAGCCCCAACCTTCAGGTTGGGGTGACTCACAAGACCATCATGATGACCGAAAAAGATGGCGTAAAATGCTCTCGTTTGAATCTTTCCGACGCTTGGGCGCTTCCGGTCACGGCGCGTATTTCCCCTGAACTTGTCGCGCATGTCGTCGCCCGGATTGCGAAAAAAACTCCTTGAAGGAACTCTTATGGACACAAAACTTCTTGACATTCTCGTCTGCCCCCTTTGCAAGGGGGAACTACAGCACAATCAGGCCGAACGGGAATTGGTTTGCAAGCCCTGCAAACTGGCCTTTCCTATCAGGGACGGAATTCCGGTCATGCTGGAAGATGAAGCCCGTCCCCTGACTGCGGAAGAAACCAGATAACATGCGGGACATCCCCTTCAAGGTTGTCATCCCCGCGCGTTACGCGTCGACGCGCCTGCCCGCCAAGCCGCTCATTGACCTTGGCGGCAGGCCGATGGTCATTCGCGTCGCCGAGAACGCGCGACAATCCGGCGCGGAAGAAATCCTGATCGCCACCGATCACCCGGCAATTCTGGAAGCGGCTGCCGAATATGGTCATGAAGCCATATTGACCGCTGAGAACCACGCCAGCGGAACCGACCGGATTGCGGAAGTCGCGGCTTTCAAGGGCTGGCCGCCGGATACTCTGGTAGTGAACGCCCAGGGCGACGAGCCGTCGCTGCCGCCCGATATGATTAACGCTGCCGCTTCTGCCCTGGCGGATAGCGGCGCGGACATGGCTACCCTTGCCCATCCTATTGCCGACGCGGCGGAATTTTTCAATCCCAATGTTGTCAAGGTAGTTTGCGACCGACAGGGGAATGCTCTTTATTTTTCCCGCGCCCCTGTTCCTTATGCCAGGGATGCCTTCGCAAAAAGTCGGGAGACCTTACCGCCTGATATGAAGGCGCTGCGCCACATCGGTCTTTACGCCTATCGCGCTTCTTTTCTTCATGCCTATGGTCAGTTGGAGCGTTCGCCGCTGGAAGAATCTGAATCGTTGGAGCAACTGCGCGCCCTCTGGCACGGCTACCGGATTCATGTTCTGGAAATTGACCACCCCCTGCCGCCTGGCGTCGACACAAAGGAAGAGGCGGAGCGGATGCGGCAGAGGTTTGCGTAACATTAGAAGTTTCATTCTCCCATGTGCCTATTCATCAACATGTTTCTGCCTGCCTGCTCCTCGGACAGCCTGAGCGCGTTGGACACCATCGCCCTACGGCATCGCCGCCAACTCTACCCGCTCGACGATAGCAGTATCAAAGCCTGTTTGAAACAAGGCGAACAATACTTCTGCCTGGCGCGCAAAAAACGCGGGTGCGACTGTGATACGAGGCTTGGCTGCCTGGCTGATGAACATGAACCGCTGACCGTCGGTCAATCGCCGATGATCGGCTCGGCTTATTATGAACAAATCAACAAACTGCGTACTGAAGGTTGGAGCGAAGCGGAAATCATTCGCTTCCAACAGCAAAAGCAAACCAAATACGAGGAAGCGCTCGCAGAAAATGAGCAGCGTATACGCCAGCGTCTAGGCTCGCGCAACAATGACAATTGGTATGCCATGCTGGACGAAATGCTGGCCTCCAAACGAGTCAAGTATGTTGGTCTGCTGCTAACTTGGCGGCTACGCAATAAACCCATTCGGAATCTGGCTCGTCAACCGGAACCCATCAATCTGCGCAAGATCGGCTCTGGATGCTTGGCCTATCTGCATCAGGATGTGCTATACGAGTTTTGCTGATACACCGACATTTCAGAGAAACGCGGTAGGCTAGGGTGAGCGCTTCGCGCGAACCCCAACATCTATCTGGCGCATGGCTTGACGTTGGGGTTCGCTACGCTTACATGATGTTGGCGCAGGCGGAAATTCAGGGATGTAGGGGCGCGATTTATCGCGCCCCTACGAATAATTCGTCCGCTTACGGAAAGAAAGCGTTAGTTACGGGAACTTCTATACAACAATGCCATCAACCGGGGTAAGGTGAAAACTGATCCGCCACCGCCCACCATTTGCTGCCTTCCTGCACGAAAAAGAACATGTCGCGCCCGCTCGTATTAAAGGTTTGTCCGCCCATATCGAATGAAATCTCGAAGTAATAGGCGACAACGGCGCAATTGCCGTAAACATGAATCACAGGCTCGGTTTCTTCCCAGCTATGAATGCGCGTGGCGCTCGCAAATTCCTTCCATCCGGCAACACAGGCCGCCCTCCCTTCCCTGCGCAGCCGGTCAGTAGGCGTTATCGCAAGCATGTCGCTATGGAAAAATTCTGCCAGATCATCCGGGTTTCCTTTGGTCCAGGCATCGTTTAATGCGCGAAGCCTCGTCCAGATTTCCTGTTTTACCGGATCGTCGAAGTGGATGCTCATCGGTTTTCCCCCTTAAAAAAAATCGTTTGCTGTAATCGCGGCAATCCCCGGAACATCCGGGGCACCACTCCCAACCAAGTGTCGGCTCGTTCTCAGGGCGCAAATGCGATTGCCCTGCTATAATAAACTTTCTGCCCGATATAAACCTCTGTTTTCGGGTCAAATGAGTAGCGCCCGTAGCGTAGACTGCATTCCTGCCAAATAGCATTTTTACCCATGACACATTCCGCTTCCCTCTCGCCCGCGCCGCCAATCTCCCCGCAAGAATGGCTTGAAACCCCGCAGGGTCGGTATGTGCTCGATCTGGAAGCGGTCAAACTTTCTGACGCAATCGCCGATGAATTCGGATTCAACGCGCTGCAACTGGGTATGCCGGAACGAAACCTGCTGGCAAATAACCGGATGCCCCTGCGCCAGATTTTGAGCGACAGGACGGGTACGCCCGCGCACCTTCGCGCCGAATTTACCGCGCTCCCCATCGCCTCGCAAAGCGTTGATCTGGTTGTCCTGCCGCATATTCTGGAATTTCGTTCCGATCCGCACCAGATTCTGCGCGAAGTGGAGCGCATCCTGATCCCCGAAGGCAGGCTCTTCATCATTGGCTTCAATCCGTTTTCCCTGTGGGGTCTTGCCCGCCGTCTCCCGCCCTTTCCAGGCGGCTTTCCCTGGGAAGGAGACTATCTCTCCGTATCGCGCCTGAAAGACTGGCTGCAATTACTCGGCTTTGAAATTGATCGGGGCATTTTCGGTCTCTATGTCCCGCCATGCAAAAGCCCGGCATGGCTGAAACGCTGGCAGTTCATGGAAAAGGCAGGAGATCGCTGGTGGGGATTTGCGGGAGGCATATACATCATCCGCGCCATCAAGCGGGTAGCCGGAATGCGCCTGATCATGCCCACCTGGCGCGACCGGCGGCTTGCCGCCGCCGGGGCGCTCACCCCCCTACCCCGCAAAAGCCGCCCGGAAAATTCGCTGGAAGAATCAGGAAAAATACAGGATGAAAGTCGTTGATATATTCACCGACGGCTCCTGCCGGGGAAATCCCGGCCCAGGCGGCTGGGGCGCGCTGCTTCGCATGGGAGCGGCGGAAAAAGAACTATGCGGAGGGGAAGCGCACACCACCAACAACCGGATGGAATTGCTCGCAGTCATCCGCGCATTGGAAGCATTGAAGCGCCCGGTGCATGCCCGCGTCCATACGGATTCCCGCTACGTCCAGCAGGGCATCAGCCAATGGATTGAAAAATGGAAGACGAACGGCTGGAAAACCGCCGACAAAAAGCCGGTGAAAAACGACGACCTCTGGCGCGAACTCGACTCCCTCGCCGCCCGACATGAAATAGAATGGATATGGGTCAAGGGACACGCCGGCATCCCGGAAAACGAACGCGCCGACAAACTGGCAAGGCAGGGAAATTCCCTGCAAGATCAACGCAGTTAGGGCGATTTTGATACAAGTATGCATGTCACGGAGTGTCTTCCCTCTCCCCCAACCCCTCTCCCACAAGTGGGAGAGGGGAGCAACACCCACCCCGCCTGCCGTTGTCACCTCTCCCACTTATGGGAGAGTTTGGTCACTCGCTTTGATGCCACTCGCGGCGCAGCCAAATGCCTTTCCGTTCGTCTGTCGTTTCCGCATGGGAGCAACGTTTCTGCCCTAGGTTGTTTTGGGTTCCTCTCTTGTTCGGCTCTGTGCTGGATTCCCGCTCACCGCCTGCGCGGGGACAGGTATGCGGGAATGACGAATGGGCAGCGAAGGCGCGCAAAATGTACGCGCTTAAACCAAGACCGCGCCAGTAGCATTTTTTTCAACCTTTAACCGATTTTCACCCAATGAGACAAATTTTCCTCGATACTGAAACCACCGGCCTTGAGCCAAGGCACGGACATCGCATCATCGAAATCGCGGGCATAGAGATGCAAAGCCGCCGTCTGACCGGACGACGGCTGCATTTTTACCTGAATCCTGAGCGGGAAATCGAAGCCGGGGCTATGGCGGTGCACGGCATTGACAACGATTTTCTGGAAGACAAGCCCAAATTCGCGCAAATTGCCAAAGAATTGTGCAATTTCATTCAGGGCGCGGAACTGGTCATCCATAACGCCCCGTTCGACATCGGTTTTCTGGATTCGGAATTCGCGCGCCTTGACATGCCCGCGACCGAAACAATCTGCGCCAGCGTAATGGATACCCTGAAGACTGCGCGGGAACTCCATCCCGGCAAAAGGAACAGTCTTGACGCGCTCTGCGAGCGATACCAGGTCGACAACAAGCATCGCAACCTGCACAGCGCGTTGCTGGATGCGGAACTCCTGACCCATGTATATATCGCCATGACACGCGGGCAGGAAAGCCTGCTCGCCGAAGAAGCGCCAGTAGCCAAGCCGCGCGGTTCGCGCTCGGAGAGCAAGCGCCGTTTCACGCACCCTGCCAATGCGTCGCTTTTTGTCCTGCGGGCGACCCCGGAAGAAGAAGCGGAACATCAAAAAATTCTGGCAGGCATCCTGAAAACAGGAAATTGCCTGTGGACAAAGGCTTCCGCCTGAACGTACCACAGAAGGCTGAAGTGCGCTATCCGTTCATTCCAGGCGAAAATCTTGCACTAAAATGCAACCTCATATTTTCTTTTCAGAACCATGATCCTTCCTCCTTCCACGCTTGCCATGCTGGGCGGCGGCCAGTTGGGCAGGTTTTTCGTCGCTGCCGCGCATGAGATGGGCTATACCGTCTGGGCGCTCGACCCGGATGCGGAAAGTCCCGCCGGACGCATTGCCGATCGCCACATCGTCGCACCCTACGACGACCTAGACGCGCTTTCCGAAATCGCCAACCATTCTGCGGCGGTCACTACGGAATTTGAGAACGTGCCTGCCGCGACGCTGGCGTTTTTTGAGGAGCGAATGCCGACGCATCCTTCGGCAAACGCGGTGGCAATCTGCCAGAACCGCATCACGGAAAAACAATTTCTGCTCGATTCCGGCTTTCCGCATGGCGATTTTGCCGCTATCCAGAGCGAGGCCGACATTATCGCTACGGACAATAACCTGTTTCCCGGAATCCTGAAAGTTGCCCGTTTCGGCTACGACGGCAAGGGGCAAGCCGTCGTAAAAACCCATGAAGAAACAATGACGGCATATCTGGCATTAAATGGCGAAGCTGCGATTCTGGAGAAAAAACTTGCCCTTGATTGCGAAATTTCCGTAGTGCTGGCAAGGGACATGCACGGGAATGTCAAAAGTTTTCCGGTAGCCGAAAACCGACACACAAACGGCATTCTGGATGTTTCCATCGTTCCGGCGCGGGTGTCTGCCCTACTCGCCGAGGAGGCGCGGGTTATCGCGGAATATATCGCGGAAAAACTGGGTTATGTCGGAGTATTGGCGGTTGAATTTTTCGTAAGCGATGGGCGGCTGTTCGTAAATGAAATGGCTCCTCGCCCGCACAACAGCGGACATTACACGCTGGATGCCTGCACGGCAAGCCAGTACGAGCAGCAGGTGCGCGCGGTGTGCGGTCTGCCTCTGCATGATCCGCGCCCGCATTCGGCTTCCGTCATGGTCAATTTGCTTGGCGACATCTGGTTTGATGCGGACGGCAAAATCCGCGAACCGGCTTGGAACGCGCTTTATGCCGTACCCAATCTGGTCTTGCGCCTATACGGCAAACGCCATCCCCGACATGGCCGCAAAATGGGGCATTTCACGGTAGTCGGCGAGCGCCTTGATGATGCGCTGCCCATGGCGCTGGCGGCAAGACGCGCTATCGGTATAAGTGCGGGATTGAAGAGGGGCATGTAGCCTGGAATGAAACGAAATTCCATTCCAGCCTGCGCCCCTTGGAGCGGTTTCGGTAACAAAGCTACGCTCAAGTGGCGTGTGGTGGGAGAGGCAAATAAGTGCGGATTTCCCTGGCGCTATTCTGTGTAGCTTTGATATCCCTATCCTGGCAAACACTTCAGTGTAGCAACTGTTTCCATCTGTGTAGATACGCGCTATCTTGCCAACCGCCTT
>WRMF01000015.1 GCA_009777245.1 Betaproteobacteria bacterium | reverse complement strand
CGGTAGGGCTGTACGCCAAACGCGCCAAAACCATGCCGGGTTCGGTGACCGGCGAAGCCTTCCCTGACAACCTTGCGGCGGATTCCGTCGTGGTTCTGGAGAAGAGCTTTGTCCGCGATCTCGAAATCCAGTCTGGCAGCCAGACGCTTGTCGAGGGCGAGCATTACCGTCTGGAGAGGCCGGAAGCCGGACATGTGAGGATTCTCGACCTTACCGGCATTACCCAGCCTCTTACCGCGTCCTACCAATTTGATGGCATCGAGACCTTCGGGATTTTTTCCGAAACTCCGCCGGAGCGGTGGATGCAGATGGTCGGGGTCAATACCCTGAACAACGAGCCGGTGATTGTCGATCTCTTTCGGATGCAGTTTGATCCGGCAAGCAATCTCCCCTTGCATAACGAGGAGTTCGGGAGTTTCGAGCTTTCCGGATCAGCCCTGGTTGATCCGATGCTTGCCAACGAGAGCGAGCTTGGCGGCTTTGGCAGGCTTACCCTTCGCGCAGAAGAGGATTGAGCATGGCACGGATTCGTAGGGGCGAACCTGCGTGTTCGCCCAAAGGGCAGACACATGGGTCTGCCCCTACAGGGTCTGCCCATACGTCCGGCGCTCCGGACGATCTGGCGGTTCTTGCGCCCGGCCATCGCTTTATGGCCGGTGGCGAGAAGCTCACGATGCGCCCGTTCAATTTCGGGGAACAGATTCAATATGCCGAGCCGCTGTCCGACTTTCTCGAAGCGTTACAACCGGCGCTGGCGGCTTCTGACGATAGAGCCGTGTCCCTCATGATCAGGGCGATGGAGGCTAATGCGGGGACGCTGTTGCCGCTTGCTGTCGTTTGTTGCGGCAAGACAACCGATTGGGCTTTGAATCTGGACAGCGATGGCGGCGAGTCTGTGCTTTGGGCATTCTGGTGGGCGAACCATGTTTTTTTTCATCTTCGCCTGTGCGAGTACCCCGAAATCTCAAGGAAGTACAGGGCGGAAATTCTGGGTGGGGCAAGGTCTTCGCAACCCTCATCCGGCACGGACACCGCGCAGGCGATCTGATGGAATACACAATGGCGCAGATCAATCTCTACTACCGCGAGGCGATACACCATGACAATGCCAGTCAGGCGGCGGGAATCATCGCGGCAAACCTCGGCTTTACGGGCGGGAAAGCTGCTAAAGACGCGATTGAAAGGCTGACAAGATGAAAGGAAACTGCGGAATGAATCAGCTTGTGGCGCCGAACAGGATGGCCAGGGCTATAAAGAGCCTGTCACGGTTAGAGAAGATAGCGATGAGCAGAACCGCGCCTATCGCCCACAGGACAACCGCTGGCCAGAAAAAGGCGAGGCATGGCAGGAGCGCGCAAATGACGCCGACGATGATTTCTGTTTTGGGGTAAGTCATGGCAGCCTCCAGCAATCTCGAACTGGCGTTTAAAATCAGGGTCGATCCGGCAAATGCCAAAGCCGCGCTTCTATCCCTGACTTCCGATACTAAAGGCTTTGGGCAGGCGGCGCAAGATGTTTCTGCCCGGACAACAAGCGCGGCGGGCGCGTTGTCGCAAATGAGCAAAGCCCTCAACGAAGGGGCAGGGAATTACACCAAAGCCGCGCAGGGTTTGCGCTCTATTAGTGGGCAACTCTCGCTCATGCAGGGTCTTTTCTTTGCCTGGAAGGGGGCGGAGAAACTCACCGGCGGCGCATCCGGCATGATACGGATGGCCGACGAATACGGGCAGATGGCAAGCCGGATCAAGATGGTGACGGCGGACACGGCGGAATACGAGCTGGTACAAAGGCGGCTGCTTGAAACCGCCAATCAGACCTATCGCCCTCTGGAAGAAGCGCAGGAAGTCTATATCAGGACTTCCGACGCATTGAAATCTCTGGGCTACAACACCCAGCAGGCATTGGATGTGTCAGACAGCCTGTCTTATTTGTTCGTCACCAACGCGGCTTCCGGCGATAGGGCGGCAAGCGCGATGGACGCTTTTTCCAAGGCGTTGCAGACGGGGAGAGTGGACGCTATGGCCTGGCGCACAATCCTTGCCGCCGTGCCGTCGGTGGTGGATGCGATTGCTCTGGCGACAGGCAAGACAAAGGAAGAAATCAGAAAGCTGGGCGCGGAAGGAACCCTTGCGCTTACCGATCTGACCGAAGGTTTACGGCAAAGCCTTGCCGCGAATCAAAAGGCCGCCGCCGACATGCCGACGACGGTTGCCGATGCCTTTACTGCATTAAGGAATGCCTTGCAGGTCTATCTAGGCGAGGCGAACGAGGCGACCGGCGCGACCGGCTTGATGGTAGCGGCTCTGGAAACGCTCAAAGACAATCTGGATACTGTCGCCAATCTGATGAAGGCTGGCGCGGCGGGCGGCGCGGCGTACCTTGTCGGCAAGCTGGCGATTCTTACCAATACGACGCTCCAAAACACAGCCGCCGCGATCAAAAGCGCGCTGGCGAATCACCAAAAGGCGGCGGCGGAACGGGAAGCGGCAGCGGCTACGCTTGTCGCCGCTCGCGCTGACGTGACGGCGGCAGAGGCTGCATTAGTAAAAGCGCGGGCAATCGGCACACAGGTTTTGCAAAAACTCGCGGCAAAGCGGGCGACTGAACAACTCACCCTGGCTAAAAATGCGCTTCTAGCGGCGGAGACTCGCGTGACGGCGGCTGCAAGCGGATTTGGGGTAGCCATGCGCGGCTTGCTTTCCATGCTTAATCCGGTAAGCCTTGCCATCATGGCTGCGGGAGCGGCTTTGGTATATTTCAGTAAGTCGTCTGACGATGCGAAGTCTTCCCTTGCCGATCTTGGCGACACGGCGGAGCAGGTATTCGAGAAATTCAACAAGATGGGCGATGCCGAAAAAAGAGCCTCGCTCGCCGGTCTGAAGGATGAGGCGGATGCCGCCCGAAAAGCATATAGTAAATTAAAGCTGGAAATCTACAAGAAGGCGGATAACAGATTGGGCGCCGGATCGGGCTTCGAGGGACTGATTACCCCGGAGGCGGTTGGAGAGACCAGGCGGGCGCTGGAGATCATCAGGAGCGAGGTCAACCGTTCCACGCCAGACATCGAGAGAATGGCCGAAGCCCTGACCATGCCCGGAGTCGACCTCAAAATACAAAGGCAATTCACCGATCTCATAGCCGAGATGGAAAAAAGCGGGAAGGGAATGCACGAACTTGACAGGCGAGCCGGGGAACTGGAACGCAGTCTGAAGAAGTCCGCCGACGCTGCCAGAGACCAGAACGTCGAGCTTAATAAAACCAGGACGCCGAAGGAGTGGCGAAATCAGGTCAAGGTTCAGGAAAACCTTGCCAAGGCCATAGAAAAGACCCGTAACGAGCGGATAAAGGATGCGGAAGCGGCTGAGAAGGCAGCGGCGGCGTTACGCCGGAGCGGGCAAGACCTGGCGCAATCGGCAAAGGACAAGGCCGCCGAAATGCGTTCCCGCCATCTTTCGGAAGAGGAGCGGCAGGCAAAGGCGGTACAGGACGCGCATTTTGCCCTGAATCGCGCCAGAGCCGCCGGTATTGAAGCGCGGCTGGCCGAGCAGCGGGGCGATTCCCAGGCGCTCGACAAGGCGTTGCAGGATGCCGAATCCCTGCTGCAAAGCGCCATGAATCACGCCTCGCGGGGCGACAATGCCAATTTGATAGAGCAGATCGGGCGCGAGCAGCAGAAGAACAAGGATTCCCAAGCGGACAGGGAAGATAGCAAGGCTAAGGACGCGACGGCGGACGCGCTGGCCGAAACCCTGAAATTGCAGCAGGCCATCGAAGAACTGAACAAACTGAAGAACGACCCGATCGCGTTTACGATGGAAGGCGGCGCGGAAGCGATAAGCGAGATTGAGGCGATAACGGCGGCTCTTGAAGCCATGCCGGACGACAAGACGATAACCGTTACGACCAATTATGTATCCAACGGTCAGCCGCCGCCGCTCGGCGACAATGCGCCGGGCTTTGCCTCCGGCGGCGTCCTGCCCGGACATTCCCCGCGCGACAAGGCCGATAACCTGTTGTTCTGGGGCACGGCGGGCGAATACGTGGTGCGCCGCGCCGTCACCAGGCAGGCAGGGGCGCTGGCATTCCTGCGGCAATTCAACAGGCTGGGGATGAAGGCTTTATCAGGGAACAATAGGCAGGGATTGGCAGCCCGCAGTCTTCGGTCACATGTGAAGGGGGCAAGGCGGGAGCCTTGCGTCGTGCCAGGAGCCAGCTCAAGCCCCCTTTCTAAAGGGTGTGGCGGCATAGCCGCCGGGGGTTTGAACAGTTTGCTTGCCGCGAAGAGGCTAATCCCGCCCCGCGTCTCAATCCCGGCGGAATTGCTTGACGCCTTGCCCCGCTTTGCCGACGGCGGGCTGTTGCCGTCCGTCGCTCCCGCTCCCGCCGCGCCCAACCTCTCCCCGACCATCCTTAATTTCCCCGGCATTGGCGAATATCCGGCGCAGATGGCGGTAGACGTGCAGGACGAACTCATCAAAGCCTTAAAGCGCGAAGCCCTGAAACGGGGGCGAAGATGAGTAGGGGCAGACCTGTGTGTCTGCCCAACATCGGGCGAACACGTCCCAACATCGGGCGAACACACAGGTTCGCCCCTATAGACCCATGATGTCTGATCGTTCTCCGCGTCTCATTATCGGCGGTATTGTCGCGCCGTTTGTCGGCTCATTGGAGAGCCTGACCCAGGACTACGAGCCGTTAGGCGGCGAGGCGTTGTTTCGCGCCGCCGACGGCGGGGCGATCATGCAGCGGACATGGGAAAGGACGAGGATCATAACCAGAGGCCAGGGCTTGATTCCTTCCGCCCTGGCGGATTTGAACTATAACCAGAGCGTATCCCTGTATTGCGTCCAGCCAAGGTCGAGCCGCGCCGCAATCCTGCCGCCGCACCGGACGGACGCTGCGACATGGCGGGTCTCAATCATGCCGGACGGACGAGTGTTTGAAGGGGTGAGGCCGGACGCCGCCGAAACCCTGACCATGTATTTCCCTGTCTTTGAGGTGTTTCTGCTGCGCCCTACCGAGACCTTCGACCGCAACAACGCCTCATGGTCATGGCAACTGATAGCGGAGGAGATATGAGACATCAGTGGTCAGCCTGTAGGGGCAGACCTATGTGTCTGCCCAACATCAGGCAAACACGCCCCAACATCGGGCGAACACACAGGTTCGCCCCTACTTCCGTATTCTGCCCATGAGACGCTGGCTTACCGCCCTCGCGCCTGTTTCCATTACGGTCATTGACTGTCGGGAGTTTCAGGCATGGCTTTCGGTCACGGTCGAGGCGGCTCCTGGCCGGGCGTACCTGCCGGTTTCCGTCTCCGTCCCTGATGGCGTGAGGGCGAAAATTCCGGTATCCATAGCAGTCCATGAGGGCATCCGCGCGCAAATTCCGGTATCCGTGGATGTGAGGGTGGGGAGGATGCCGCTGGTTTTGCCGGTAACAGTCTGGTCGTATGAGCGCACTTATGAATTTGTCGAGCCTGAACTGCCGGTTTCCATTGACGTTTTGGCGTTGCCGCCGCGTATCATCTCGCAGGCGTCCCTGCCGGTCACGCTTGCCATCGCCGCCAGGGTTACAGGTTGGGCGGAAGTCATGGTTACGGTATCAGCCTCTGCCGCGCCGCTCCCGCCAGGCTCCATCACCGGCGGCGGCGCGGGCGGCGGCGTAAATCCCGGCCTCGGCATAGCGGCAGGCTTATGGCGCGTTGAAATCATGCTTGGCGGGGCGGATGTCACGCCGGAAATTATCGGGGATATTCGGATTGAGGCCGGTGAGGACGCCGCCCGCATTGCCGACCTTGCCATCAGCCGCCGGATTTTGCCGGATAGCCTTGCCAATCTGCCGCTCATTGTGTCGCTTCGCCCGCCGGAGGGAGAAGAGCGTTACCGGCTCTTTACCGGAGTTATAGATACTGCGCGTTACGAGTCCGCCCGTTCCGCCGTAAAACTCACCGCTACGGACGGTCTGCGCGACAAAATGGACGCGATGCCGAACGCGGCAATAGACGCCCTTATCGGCGGCGCATGGTCGGAGAACATCTTCAACGCGGAAGCCTCAATCGGCTGGCAGCGGGCTATGGATTTACTCTCCACCACCGCAAAATCCCTGTCATTGACCGCGTCGGGACAGCCTCGCGTCACATCATGGAACGCTCTGCCTGGCATTGATTATCCCGCGGGGCAAGTCGAGGACGGCAGCCTTGTCGTCGAGGCTGGTCGGGGCTTGTCCGCCGCCAGAAAGTTGGTGTTTTCCTATCGGTATTCTGTCCGCGCCGCCGCGCATTATTCGCTCTCGCATTCGCTCCTTAAGCCCGGTCAGAGCTTCGGCAATTTCATCGCCTGGGGCAACTGGCTGTTGCCGGTCGGAGTGGTGGAGGACGCGATAAGCTCGACCGGCGCGTCAATCAGGAACATTACATATGCCCTCACCCCGCCCTCCGGCGCATACGGAACCGGAACCGGCGGGAATTTCGGGCATGTGTTCTCATGGACGAACCGGGAAGGACTTGCCCTGGGAGTATCCGGCACATTGCTGGTTCCGTTCAGCCGGGCGGTCACGGTGAAATACGAGCGGGAATTTACCGTCGTCGGCCAATCCGGCAAAAAACCGGAAGTCACCGAGATTTGCATGACCGCAGCCGAACAGGACGAAAACGCCTGGGAAGAACGTTCATGGCTTGCCTCGGCGGACAAAAACCAATCGCTTCGCCCTGTTGAAGACTTCGCAGGCATTTACCGCCCTACAGGAACAGGCGGAGGAACAGGCATCATAACAGGCGGCTCTACAGGGGGCGGAAGCGGGAGCGGGGGAACAGGAATCATAACCGGCGGAGGAACAGGCGGGGCAACAGGCTCTGCCGCCGCTCCCGCGCCCGCAAAAGCCAGCAGGGGAACGACCTTTGATGATGCCCGCGCCGCCTTTGCGGCGGCTTTCCGGCAAGTGGCGAGGGCGCATCTGGCGGATGCCAGAGCCGGAGGACGGCAGATCAGCTTTACCGTCCCGCTCGATCCGGCTATTGACCTGGGCAAGGGCATAACGGTTTCCGACGGCAGGGTTTCGGCTTCCGGCGTTATTTCCGGCTTGACGTTTTTGTTGTCGCCGGAATCAGGACGGGCAGTGGCGGAGATTACCGCGCTTGCCGCGCCCGCCGTCACCGGCATTACCGTTTCCGCCGCCGGAGACATATCCGCGCCGGTCATTACCGACCAGCGCGTGCCGGATTCGATTTATCGCAGCGCCGCCCGCTTCACCTACGACCATGACCCCCAGTCTGAATCTGTGGGCAAGGCCGCCTGCACCCTGCCGGAACTGCCGGAATCGGCCACGGCCGACATCGAGGCAATCGTCAGGATTTGATTTTTTCACCGGATTTACAACAGGAGAACACCATGTCAGACGCGCTTTCAATCAAATTTTACGAAGACGCCGCCCTTACGACGCCGCTGGAGCGATTGCACCTGTCCGGCGTTGAGGGACGGTTTGCCGACAGCAACAAGGTCATTTACCTTGGCTCCCCGGACAGCGACAGGAAATGGGTAGACGCCAACGGCAATTCCGCGATCTACCTGTACGGCGAATTTGACTGGGACGGCTGGAATCGCGCAAACCCGGGCGCGATATACGGGCCGCCGTCTTTGAGCTCGGCGGAGATTCTCTTTTGTCTGGCGGAGGATTATGCGCCGGGCGATGAAGACCTGTTTTCCGGTCAGCTTCCCCTGCCCGGCATGATTCAGGGCGGGGTCGGGAACGCAATCGCAATCAACGTCGCCCTCCGCAGCTGGACGCATGGCAGCCTGGATTATTTCAGGATATACACAGACCTGCTGGAAGAACTCAATGCGTAGTAGGGGCGAACCTGTGTGTTCGTCCTATGTCGGGGCGCGTTCGCCCTATGTTGGGCAGACACACAGGTCTGCCCCTACAGAACCCTGACCACTGATATGTCCAGTCTGACCGACCTTATCCGCCGCACCGCTGGCGACGCTCCTTCGGAGCGTAGTCAGGATATGCCGCGCCCGCCCAAAGCCAACGTGCCGACGAGGATAGGCGAGGCTTATTCTCCGACCAGCGGCGGACAAGGCGGCGGCGGGACGTTCTTCGAGGAACAGAGCGTTCTGGAACGGCAATGGCACACGGGAGGATTTGTATCGTCCGACGGCATTTTCTGGTTTCCGGCAATCCGCCTGGTAAGCGGCAAGTTCGGCGAATACCTGCGCTTCGCCGCCCCGGAATCATGAACAGAGTACAGAAATCAGTGGACAGGGATCAGAAGACCGTAGGGGCGAACCTGTGTGTTCGCCCTATGTCGGGCAGACACATAGGTCTGCCCCTACAGGCCCACTGACATGCCTATCCCGATGCTTCTTCCGTCCAAAAGCAGCGCCCGCGCCTGGGGGACGTTACGCCACGGCTTTTACGACAGCCAGACGCAAACTATAGACACCGGCAACGGCGAGATAGTCGCGGACAAGGCCGAGGAGTTCATCCCCGGCGGCGATTGTTTTACGCTGCGTGTGCCGGGCGCGCCAGGGCCGGGTATGGAGACGCCGGAGAATGGACTTCTGCTTGATTACGCAAGGCTATACAAGATGAGCGCGAACCGCCTTGCAATGGCGGGCGTGGGATTGCCGACAGCCTCATGGCTTTATGCGGCAAGGGGCGTTATTGGCAGTCGCGCTCCTGAAATATGGCTGATGTCTTTGATACCGCCGTCCGGCTGGCAGGCGCAGATCAAGGCGGTACGGTTTGGAGTATTCCTGACAGAGCCGGAAGAGTACCTTATCCCGCTTGGCGGGGATTATCCTTATGGCGGCGCGAGCTTCAGGATAGACGACATCTCCGAGGACGGCAGCGTGGCGACATTCGCGCTCGCTCCTCTCGTCTCGGAAGGCGGCATGTTGCTGCACAAGGTGACGGACGCTTTCTCTATACGCCTGTCCGGCAGCGGAGCCGCAATGCAGGCAAGGGCGGAAAGAGTGGATTACGATAAGATACACAAACAGCCGGAGACGTTCCATGACGAAGCCGAGCCGTTGATGGCGGAGATTCACATATCCATGTTTGAATATGTGATTACCCCTGAGGTTGTGGAAGGAGGACTTCTGATAACTTTCGAGTATGTCCCGGCGGGAAGAGACACGCACTTCAGGCCGGTGTTAAATGAAAACAGCAATGTGTATGAGATACAGGATGCTGTGAGAAGAGAATTTAGCGATTATTACGTGGAACATTACCGCTCTCTGACCGTCACTACATACTATTATGTAGACGTTCCGGTGACGTGCATTCACGGCGGAGAAGGCGCGGGCAGGTATCTGGTAAATAATAATTACTATAGTATTTTCCAGGCGATACCGGTTATTTCAGGCGTGGAGCGTCGTCGGGAAAACAGGTTCCTGATGCTTGGTCATGTGTTGTCTGGAGGGATGCCGCAAAAAATCCATGCTGTTATCCAGACTGAGCTTATAAAGGCAGTCAGCGCAAAAATTGGCATGGTGACGCTTGGGTTTGGCGAAGGTACATATACGATAGAGGGATTCTCCGGCTCGGAATACAGTAACTGCGTGACCTGGCATGAAGATGGCGGGTATTGTATTACTGGCTATCAGATTTATCACTTTCGAGAGGATTCCTTGTTACCGGTCATGCTTCCTGTCAATGCTGTCTTTGGTAGCGCGCCAGGTATTATTCGCATTGAGGAGGAAGAGGTTACTCAATATAGCCTTGCTTTGGACGATGGAGGCCCTGTTGTCTGTTGCGAGAAGGTTAAGGAGACTATGGTTGAAAGGAGCGGTCGGATAGATCAACTATATCTGACGGGTTCGGGCGGCGAGCTTGTTGAGTCCGCAAGTGTTATACGTGTGGATGGCGAAGTAATGCCCGCTGGCTTTACTCCCGTCATTCTTCCTTTCCGGGCGAACAACAACGCCTTTGGATACGTGAAGCGGACGCCTTCCGGCTTATGGGCGCGCGCCTGGTCGAAGCGTCTGGATTCTGACACGGGATGGAAGAAGCTAAGCCGCGACAGCGGCGATCCAGGGGAGATACTCGAATACGCGATAGAGGCGTTTGCCGCAAACCCGGACAGGGATATACCAGAGTTTACGGATCATATTTGCTGCTATGTATAGCTCCCTACCCATAGCCGCTCCCCTTACCACTCCCCCGCCCTGATGCTTACCGCCCCCCCATCCTGCTGCTTACCGCCCCCCCATCCTGCTGCTTACCGCTCCCCCGCCTGCTTATCGTTCCCCCACCCTTGCCCCCTACCATTGCTCCCATGACACCTACCCTTGACCTCTGTGACCCCCACTCCCTGAACAATCCCGCAAAAAGATTGCAACAGGCGCAACAAAAACCAACCGCAAATATCACGCAAAACGCCCCAAAATATCACGCGTACCTACAGCATACGGCAATTAGCGAACCTCGATGAGCAGGGAGAAACCGAGATGTTGACCATAGACGCAGCGCCCGATATGCCGAACGCAGAGCCGCCGGTGGCCTTGGTCGCGCAGGCGGAGAACTCCGTCGTGCGTGGCGACGCGAACCCCAACGCCAGCAAAGACGTTGGGGTTCGCGTTCCGCTCATCCCAACCTACCGCGCTACGATGCTGACGTCAATGTTTTAGTGATTGGATTGGTTATGGTTGATATTGTCATTTTGTACATAATCTCACTCCTATCGACTGTAGGGACTCAGGTATGGGATCTGAGGTTATGCATATTGACGCCTATTATAGCTATGCTCATGCTGACTCCCTTTGTAATGATAAATCATTGTGGGCGGCTTGTTGGTGTAAAGTATAGTAGGCAGGAAAATAGCCTCGATGCAACTAGCACTTTTCCTGGGACCTTTTTTATGGGACCGGCTGGTATTGCTCTTGGAGTTTTTCTTGCTGTTGTTTGTGCGTTAGTGGTTACTCTGATTGTCAGGCAGATAAATGAATGGGTGGACATATGATTGCAGAGGTTTTGTTGGCTATATTAATAATTGTGCCGTTGATTCTATATGTCGTATATCGCAACAGGCATGTAAAACTTGCAGAAGTTTTGGCTATATTGACAATGTCAATTTTTGGGTTTGCTTCTGGACTGACTTGGAGTTTTCTTGGAATGCCTCACCCAGATGGTCTTATAGGTGTTATTATAGTATTCTTGCTTCCTATGGGAACTATTGAATTTATGATTATAAATAAATACCGCATTAAAATATCATGGCTTAATTTGCTGAGGATTGATCAAGGTGAAGTCTTTTGTTATTTTTCTGTCGGGTTTTGCATTGCGCTCTTGATATAGGGCATAAACTCAATGAAACCGAACAAACATCACGATGAGAAGGAGTCTAAAATGTCGCTTGACGAACTCGAATCAAAGGCTTTATTAGATTCTCTTGATGAGTTTTCGCCTGATTCTGTGTACGTTAAACCATTGTTTTGGATACCTATATTGGTTTCATTTGTATTTTCATTGTGGGAGCCATCAAATATTCTTGAGAATGCGTATGTTGTTGGGATTATTGTTGCCTTTATTGATGCAACTGTCCCGTCTTTTCATGCCAATGTCGAGATGTCTGCATACCCTGAAAAGACCGCCATTCTTTTAGCATTTGCGTGGACAATGATGCCGATTTATATTTTTTTGTTTGCAACTAACAAACGTTTTGCTCGCCTTTATGAGAGTTGGCTAATTATTGAAGTAGAAGCGAGGAGATTAAAGCTCAGGCACTATTTATGTATGGCAGCTATATGTTTGTGTCCTCCTGTACTTTTCTATTTTATTCCTATATTGAAAGTGGATGATTTTCTATGTGAATCTATATTGGCTCAATGGTTTTGTTTTACGGCGTTTGCTTTTGTTACTATCCCAGGCGGACTACAGTGGATAATGATGTGGCTGAAAAATTTTCACAGGTACAATTTTGATGGCATATAATCAAGTGAAGATGAGAAAGGAGTCATGGATTATACCGTAGCGATCTCAATGATGCGGCGACAGCGCTCCTTAGGCTGCCGATCACAGGCACACGATGTGCTGGGAGATGAAATGCTGATGCGGCATTGCAGTTGGGGAGTGGGGGGTACGGTTTCTACGCCTGGAAATACGGTTTCTACCGTGCCTGTGTTTTCATCCCTGTCAATCGCTCATTTGTGTTACCATGCAGGCATTATGGATTGATGCATGATAGAAATGATCCACATGTCGAAAGATTGCGTTCAAGGGACTTCCCCATGCTCGCTTTGACCTTTCTTCGTTTTTGCCTATCCGCCTTATCTGGCGGAGGTAGTCGCATGAGTCATATGCGTAGTATCCTCTGGGTGAAGGACGATGATCCGAGGTCAGCGATCAACCAAGGCATGGCACAGGGGAACAAGACCGGGGCGCAAAAGCGTTGGCAGGCGTATAACCGTCAGAATGGTCAGTACATGAGTTTGCAGGAGGCTGTTGTGCCGGAGCAGTTCTGGGTGGACAAGAGCCAGTGCCGGTACATTGACGGAGAAGGACAGATTCAGAATCCGGCCTTGGCGGGCTGCGCTCAGGCAATCTCGGCGGTGAGGGCGTTGGCGATAGCGCAACAACAGGGGCAGAAGATTTACACGCTAACGAGGGAGAATGCGGCGACGGCCTTACCCACACTGCCTATAGGAGGCGCGCTTGGTCAGGAGATCAGGAGCGCAGTGCAGGCTGGCAAGGAAGTGACGATCCACGAAAAGCCCATCACGGCGCACGGCTGGACTGGCTATGGCTACACGATAATTGACCCGGATACCGGGGCTGGAGGGTATATCATTGAGGGGAGCGGGAATGGGGCAGAATTATTGACTCCCACAGAATTTTACTTTGGTTGGTTGATAGTGCCTATCTTGATTGGTATTGCGATAGCTCTTATTTGGGCTTCAGGGTTGGCGGCTATGTGGATCGCGATTCTGATTGGATTAGAGCTTATTAATTACTTTTTGTGGCTTCGTAGCGTTAGTCAGGCGCAAACAGAACATGAGTTTATTAAAGCAAGTGCTTCAGCTGCGGCAGGGGCTCTGCTTGGTATGTTCCCGGCTGGGGGAGAAGTACCGATAGCGGAGTGCGTAAAATGGTTGGGGATAATGTTTGCTCAATTGCTGTCGATGATTTAGTGATTGGATTGGTTATGGTTGATATTGTCATTTTGTACATAATCTCACTCCTATCGACTGTAGGGACTCAGGTATGGGATCTGAGGTTATGCATATTGACGCCTATTATAGCTATGCTCATGCTGACTCCCTTTGTAATGATAAATCATTGTGGGCGGCTTGTTGGTGTAAAGCATAGTAAATTGTTATTTCTATTTGCTGGGATATATGCTTTTACCATTCTGCCCTATACTGGTGTAATGATATCTGAAGGTTGGAATGGGTACTTTATTTTGATGAATTTGTTTGCTTCTGGATATTTTGCTCTAAGAATAGACTCTATTTCTGAGTTTTTTGCGGAGCAGGTTCCTCTTGAAAGGTGGGGCAGCTTTAGAGAATTTCCACCGAAATGCACTCGGGATTATGATTTTTTATGGTGGGGGGTATTAGCAGCGTTTGTTGGGCCTTGGGTTTTATATTTGTACTGGGCAGTGATGCTTGCCACATGAATGCTCATGCCATCACCTTGTTCACCCTTGGAAACTACCCCATGCTCGCTCTGACCGTTCTTCGTTTTTGCCTATCCGCCTTATCTGGCGGAGGTAGTCGCATTGGTCAAATTCGTGCTATTCGTTGGGTGAAAGACGATGATCCGGGGTCGGCAATCAATCAAGGCATGGCGCAGGGGAACAAGACTGGAGCGCAGACGCGCTGGCAGGCGTATAACCGTCAGAATGGTCAGTACATGAGTTTGCAGGAGGCTGTTGTGCCGGAGCAATTCTGGGTGGACAAGAGCCAGTGCCGGTACATTGACGGGGAAGGGCAGATTCAGAATCCAGTCGCAGAGGACTGTACACAGGCTATATCTGCGGTGAGGGCGCTTGCCATAGCGCAACAACAGGGTCAAAGGATTTACACGCTAACAAGGGAGAATGCGGCAGCAGCCCTACCCAGATTGCCGATTACAGGCGCGCTTGGTCAAGAGGTGAGAAACGCTGTACAGGCTGGCAAGGAGGTGACGATTCATGAAAAGCCAATCACGGCGCATGGCTGGACGGGTTATGCCTACACAATAATTGATCCTGATACCGGGGCAGGTGGATATATCCTCGAAGGGAGTGGAAATGGGGGGGAGATGTCGGAATTTGATAAATGGATAGTCGAACATGGTAGCTTTGTATCAGCAGCTATTTTTGCTATAAGTTTATCAATACTGAGCGTAGCTGTTGCTGCTGCTGCCGCCGCTGCCGCTGTTGTTGTCACGGTTGGAGCGTTAGCGGGATGGTTAATGGTTGTTTTGGCTATTCTTGCAAATTACCAGTATCAAGAACTGATGGGTTTGAGTGACGCAGATCAAGTTGGTATTGCTATCGCTGATATGCTAACGATATTTGCTTTGCTGACAATAGCTCTTTTTGCTGCAAATGTATTTGTAGTGATTGCTGCTCTAGTTTCTCTTATAACATGGCTTGTCGTTTTCATTGCTCAGCAAATACTGCTTGCTGATAAAAATGCTCGATGCAAGGAGTTATACTTGTTTGCCATTGGCATGCGAAATGGTAGCGCACCCGATGAATTGAAAAACTTAGCGTTGGAGATATCATGACTAATTCAATTCTAATTTTTATTCTGGCAGTCGGGTTTATTTACTCGATTCCTTTGATGGTAAGGCAGAGCCAGATTAATAGAGGCAAGAGAACCGCACCGAAGGGGAGCAGGTTTACGAAACTTGTGAAATTCTCTGGTGATTTTGAAAAAATCACCAATATTATTGATGATTTTCTGACGGCGAATGGCTTCCATAAACAGAGCTATGGTGATGAAACCATATATCGGCGTGGTAGTGGAATGATAGCCTCATCTCAATTCTTCAAATTTTCAAGAGTTCAAGAAGGAATTTTTATTGAGGCATTTGTGATTTTTTTCAGAGAGATGAATTTGGATGGTTTTGTCGGAATTGCAGTAAAAGTACCGCTTAAGAAAATTGTCGACAAGATCATCGTTATGATCGAAACAAATGAAATTGATACTTGATTCCAGAGGGGTATGCGCCATGAATTTTTTAAGGTTATTGATTAAGATTTTGGGATACTCAGGTCTCGCGCTTATATATGTCTTTTGCGTACTATCCTTATTGTCTGATGTCCCTTTTGTTCCTACAAAAATAGCTCTAGTTCCATTTTGGACAATTATTCCGTTTTTACCTATAATGATAAGAGGGTATCAGATTAAAAGCGGAACGAGAACTGCATCAAAAGGAAGTAGGTTTGCAAAGATTATAAAGTTTTCTGGTGATTTTGCAAAAATGGGAGACCTTATTGATAATTTTCTGCGTACAAGTGGCTATCGTATATTGAGTTATGGTGATGAAATTGTTTACTATCGCGATGGGGAGTGTTTCAAATTTTCAATCAAGCCGGAAGGGATATTGATTGAAGCCTTTGTGATTATATTAACATTTATTGAAGATGATTTGGAAGATTCTATTGGATTAATTGGAAAACGTGCGTTGAAGAAAACAGTCGATAAAACAATCGTAATGATTGAAGATGACGAAAAAAATCGCTTGTCTGCCCAAAACGAGGTACAATAGAAATGTTACATAATGCTTTCCGCATGATGCTCATGCTGACTCCCTTTGTAATGATAAATCATTGTGTGCGGCTGGTTGGTACAAAATATAATATATTGTTATATCTATTCGCAGGGATATATGCTTTTACTATTCCATCCTATACGATTGTGATGATGTCTGAAAGTTGGAATGGGTACTTTATTTTGGCGAATTTGTTTGCTTATGCGTTTGCTGCATGGCATTTACAATAAAATGACAAATGCCCATAGCGCGGTAGGTTGGGGTGAGCGGAACGCGAACCTCAACACTTCGCTATTCTACAATGATAGAATGCGTCTCATCTCCTTACGGTCAAACTGTCATGCCAATGCGATTGTTTTCTTCCCCAAATGCTGGGGTTCGCAAGCGCGCCCCAACCTACCGCGCTGCAACTCGTTTTGAGAGCGAGCGGAAGGTATGGTCATCAAGTTTAGGCGACATGTTCCGCAGAGCGACAAAACAAGGCGGCAGGAAAAGTTTGTAAACCCTCTTGACAAGGTTGGAAATGACCGACACAATTTTTGATGGCAGCAATATCTATGCCTATGCACAGAGCGTTCTGCGCGCGTGTGCGCGGTTTTTTGTTGTTCTCGTACCAAACAGCTTCCCAAGATGCGGATGGTGATTGAAATGAGAATGATGGAAATATCGAAAATGATTATTGAATCTTGCATGAAGTGCATGATTTACGCAGGGATTTTGTTGTCCGTCTTGGTCAGCGGACTTGCTGCCGCTTCTGACAGCAGAAGTGCGGATGTTGCTTGCCCGTCCCTGTATTTCCATCAATTTATAAAGGTATTCATGGAAGATGCTAATGTCCAAAGAAAATTCACAAAATTTCCTTTAAAAAAGATGCGATTTGATTTTAAAAGCAAATATGATGCAAAGAAAGTAATATTGCTGTTAGAGGAAAAAGACGACCATTTTCCTATTATACCACCAAAGAAAGAAAGGAAAGACAGAGATTTGCAAATTGAGTCTTTCAGTGCTGATGCCTATGGTATTGACAGTGAGCTTTTACGTGATTTGCCGGAGCCACTATCTGGTGATAAAAGCTATCAGGAGATGATAGCAATCAAAAGTGACAAGCAGCAAATATTTTACAATTTCGAGAAGACCGATGCTTGTTGGAATCTGGTTTCAATTGACGACAAAACCTTGATCTCAGAAGATGGAAAAGTTGTTCCAAATTGGCTAGAGTGGATTTTTTTTCAAAGGCCAGAGACATGTTTGCCTTTGATGTTTTACTATGACACGGAGAGTAAACGATCAAATACAGGCATTCTGGAAAAACTTGGCTATACACAATATAAAGATGATTTACAATACGCATATTTTACCATTAATGAAAAGTTTTATGGATTAGATGCTAATGAAATGCTGATACCTACTTATGGTTCTGAGTACTCCGTTGTTATTTTAGCCAACGCACACACATTATCAGATGCTATTTTCAGAAAGACTGGAAAAAGGTTTCAAGTTGCTACTGCTTCAGAGTTTCAGCAAGAATTTGGAGTCCCATACATTTTTCCAATTGATGATAGCAAATCACTTTTTGTTTGTTCTTTCAACTTTTAATTGAGACCGGTAGGTTGGGGTGAGCGGAACGCGAACCCCAACACTTCGCCATTCTACGATGATAAAATGCGCCTCATCTCCTCATGGTCAAACTGTCATGCCAGTGCGATTGTTTTCTTCCCCGAATGTTGGGGTTCGCAAGCTCACCCCAACCTACCGGGCTAAATAACAAGTGAGTCTATTATGACGTACATCTTGGAAAATCGAGGTTTTGGCATTACGGCCGTAGTTGTAGGCGAAACTGATAAAGCAGAGCTTTCGTTCATTCTTGAAACTGGTATTGATTCTATAGAGCTCAATTATGCCAAGGGCTGGCAGGGGCGTAGCTTTGATGCATTGAGAGGTTTGCGGAAAATCAGATCCCTCGCGCTGTTGCCAGAGGAAGAAGCATCAATAGAGCCTGTAAACTCACTGGTCGGTTTGCAACGCCTTTATGTTGGCAGAGCAGTCAATGGTGAATTGAATCTAAGATCGTTCCCAGAATTGCATGAGCTTAGAATAAACTTTTCTAGAAAGCTGAGTATTATCTGGTTAGAAGACGCGGCAGAGTTACAATGCTTAGTTGCAAACCTGCCAGTAAAATATTGGAAATCTCTTCGCTCACTCCCAAATCTCGTAGATGTTGGGCTTATCTTTTCTGGCAAATGTGATAGTTTGCCGGGTAATACGTTACCACTAGCATTGCGCTCATTATCACTTGCTCGTTTCAGCAACATGACGAGCATATCAAAGATTGAAGAATTAGAGAATCTTCGTTTGCTTGACATGGAAAATTGCAAAAAAATTTATGATTTTTCAGCAATCAAGAATTTATGCAAACTGGAATGTCTGACTTTGTGCGATTGTGGGTTAATCAGAGATTTAAAATTTTCTGCAAGATTACAGAATCTCCGAGCACTCACTCTGAATGGAGACTCGTTAGTTGAAGATGGAAACTTAGACAATATTCTCAAACTACCAAAATTGGAATATTTGGCTATTGTGGCAAAGCAGCATTACAGCCTAGGGCATGCAGAACTCCATAAGGGAGACAACCTTGCTGATCTGAGAGAAAACATCAAAGCCTGGTAGGTTAGCCCGATAGGTTGGGATGAGCGGAACGCGAACCCCAACGCACCGCACACCTATGGTCGGGGCAACCGCCTCTGGAATCTCCAGACGTCCTCGCACATCACATGAAGGCGGCGTCGCGCCTGCCAGCCTAATTCCCGCAGGGCTTTTCCGGGATCGGCGTAGCAGGCGGCAACATCCCCTTTGCGGCGAGGCGCAATCCGATAGGGTATGTCGCGTCCGCTGGCTTTGGCGAAAGCCGCTATCATATCCAGCACGCTGTAGCCCTCTCCCGTTCCAAGATTGATCGCGTGCCAGCCGAAATGTCCGGCAAGCCAAGAAAGCGCCGCCGCATGGCCTTCCGCCAAGTCCATGACGTGAATATAGTCGCGCACTCCGGTTCCGTCCGGCGTCGGATAATCGTTGCCGAATACCGAAAGCTCCTTTAGTTCTCCGGTCGCAACCTGCGCCATGTAGGGCATCAGGTTGTTTGGCGCGCCCGTCGGCTTTTCCCCAATCAGGCCGCTTTCATGTGCGCCCGCCGGATTGAAATAGCGCAGGGAGACAATGCGCCAGGAGGGGTCGGACAGGGAGATGTCTCGCAGCATTTCTTCGATATATAGCTTGGTGCGCCCATAGGGATTGGTGGCGGAGGTGGGATGCGCCTCGTCCAGCGGCAGATATTGCGGTTCGCCGTATACGGTGGCGCTGCCGCTGAATACAAGAGTGCGGATGCCTACTTCCGACATGGATTCCAACAGGCTTATCGTGCCTTCGACATTGTTGGCGTAGTATGCCAGCGGTTTTTGCGTCGACTCGCCTACTGCCTTCAATCCGGCAAAATGTATTACCGCTTCGATTGCGTGATTTTTCAAGGTTTCGGTTAGCGTGCTTGTCGCACGGACATCCGCTTCCATAAAAATCGGCTCTTTGCCGGTAATCTTGGCGATTCGCGCAAGCACTCCGGCGTCGCTGTTGCAAAGATTGTCATAGAGGACGACATGATGCCCCGCCTCTAGCAACACTATTGCGACATGGCTGCCGATATAGCCCATGCCGCCGGTCAGAAGGATATTCATTGGATAAAGCCCCAGGAAGATGGCAGAGCTTACCCGATATTTGCTGTCGGCAGGAAAAAACACCGGATTGACAGAGTCGCGCCCTGCTTATAAAATGATACGTTATATCGTTTTACTTATTTCTTCAGGCGGTCACGATGAAAAAGCTTTTCCTTGCGCTGGCGTTCTTTCTGATTGCCGCGCCTGTCATCGCTCATAAAGCCCATACGCATGGCGCTGCCAGGCTCAACCTTTCCGTGGAAGGCGATACTGTGGAAATAGGGTTTGAAACGCCCCTGGCCAACCTGATTTCCTTTGAACGCGCCCCCGGAAACGACAAGGAGAGCGAAGAAGCGCGCAACATGGCGGCGGTATTACGCAATCCCGCTACCATCTTTATTTTTCCCCGGAATGCCCAATGCAGCCTGAAAACCATGCTTCTGAAAGCGGACGTTTTAGCCCGTGAACTGGATTCCACACCGTATGAGCATGAGCATGGGCACGAACAGGAAAACCACGATAATGCGGACGGACACGCAGACCTTGACGCGGAATTTGTTTTCACCTGCCAGAATCCTGCGGCATTGAATCAAGTTGAAGTCAGGCTTTTTCAGGCGTTTTCCGCCCTCAAAAGAATAGACGCAAACCTTGTGACTCCGCGTGGGCAAAAGGCCATGCGGCTTACGCCCCGCTCCAATCGTCTGCAATGGTAAACCCTTCGGCAACCCCCGCTGTTGTTCTTGAGAACATCTCTTTTCGCTGGTCAGGCAGCGAACGGCTTGTGCTGGACATCCCGTTCTTTGCCGCCAATGCAGGGGAACATGTGTTCATTGCCGGAGCCAGCGGCAGCGGGAAAAGCACATTGCTAAGCCTGATTGCGGGCATTCTCTCGCCGGAATCAGGGCGAGTTCTGATCGGCGACGTGCCGATTTTCGCCATGTCTGCCGCCAGACGCGATATTTTTCGCGGCGAGCATATCGGGTTTATTTTTCAGCAATTCAATCTGATTCCTTATCTTTCCGTCCTGGAAAATGTCGTGCTTCCCTGTCGCCTCTCGCCCTCGCGTAAGCCGAAGGCCAGTACGCCGGAGGAAGCGGCGCGGATGCTCCTCTCCCGTCTGGATATTGCGCCTGATCTCTGGCAACGCCGCGCCGACAAGTTATCTGTAGGGCAACAACAAAGGGTAGCGGCGGCGCGCGCCCTGATCGGCTCGCCGCCGCTTCTTATCGCGGATGAGCCGACATCCTCGCTGGATGCTGATCGCCGCAAAGCCTTTTTGCGTCTTTTGATCAAGGAATGCCGGGCAGCCAATTCGACGCTGCTTTTCGTAAGCCACGACCAGAATCTGGGCGAGACTTTCGACACCTCTATACAGCTTTCTGGATTCAACCGCGCTTTGCAGACCACCCCGACGGAACAGGGCAATGGAAGCGGCATGCCGGAGCCAAGCTCGCAATGACCCGCTTTCTCTGCCTCTTTCTCCTGGCTGGCAAAAGCGCGTGGAATCGGCGCGGAACCCTGGCGCTGGTTGTATGTTCGATTGCCTTGTCCGCCACGTTGCTGTTGGGGTTGGAGCGAATCCGCTCCCAGGTGAGGGAGAGTTTTGTCCAGGCTGTTTCCGGTACTGATCTGATTGTCGGAGCGCGGGGCGGCAACCTTCAATTGATGCTTTACGCGATTTTTCATCTGGGCGGCGCAACTCACAACATGGGTTTCAAGAGCGCGGAAGTTATCGGAGAGAACCCGGAAGTCGCCTGGACAATCCCGATTTCCCTGGGAGATTCGCATCTGGGTTATCCGGTAGTTGCAACCAATCACGATTTTTTCCGCCATTACAAATTTCGCAATCAGGAGTCCATTGCCTTTGCCAGAGGACAGGCGTTCGATGATCTTTTTGATGTGGTGGTCGGTGCTCAGGTTGCGCGGATGCTTGGCTATGATCTTGGGCATGAGGTGGCGTTAAGCCACGGCGGCGGCGATATATTGGCGATCATGCATGACGACATGCCTTTTACCGTGCGCGGCGTTCTGGCTCCTACGGGAACTCCGGTTGACCGCTCGCTCTATATCAGTCTTGCCGCAATGGAGGCGATTCATCTAGGCTGGCAGGGCGGCGCGCCCCTGCCGGGACTTAAAATTTCGCCGGAGCAGGCAAGCAAACTCATTCAGGAGCCGGAAAGCATAACGGCGCTTCTGGTCGGTCTGGAAAGGCGCAGTCGGGTTTTTGCCCTGCAACGTGACATTCATGACTATCGAGAAGAGGCGTTAACCGCCGTCATGCCCGGTGTTGCGATGGATCAAATCTGGCAGATGGTAAATACCGGCGAGAAGGCGCTTCTCCTGGTCTCATTGCTGGTGACTGTGACCGGACTGGCGGGACTTGTCGCCGCGATTCTGGCGGGACTGGGCGAGCGCAGGCGGGAGTTGACCATCTTGCGCTCGGTAGGAGCGCGGCCTGCCGATATTCTTGTCCTGCTGGCGGCGGAGGGTTTTTTGCTGGTCGTATCGGGCATCCTGCTTGCGCTTTTTGCCTTGTTTTTGCTGCTTAATTTTCTTTCTCCCGTGCTTCTTGATTTGTACGGCATTGTCCTTGACGCTTCTTTGCCCAGCTTGACGGAATGGGGAATCATGGGTGGAATTTCTGTCGCCGGATTTTGCGCCGCCCTGATTCCGGCTTTTCGCGCTTATCGTTTAAGCCTCTCGGATGGGCTTTCCCTCTCACGATGAATTGCCCCACTTGAATAAAACGGTGTATATGATGTCACTCTTTCGCACAGACGCTAATCCTTCCGTCATTCCCGCGAAGGTGGGAATCCAGTTCGTCAGGAGTGAGCGTAGCGAACCCCAAGCCCCCAACAGCCGCTGCGTGTTGGGGTTCGCGGCAGTTCACCCCAACCTGCGGGACTTTGCCGCGAGCAGGAGCGGAGCCGGGAGAGAGGTCAGAACATTGATATGGCGGAGCATATGGATTATTACCCTGCTCATCCTGCTGCCGGTTGTGAAAGCCGCGCCGTTCTATCAGGAAATCGGCTGGGAAGCGTTGATTCCCGATACGGAGCGGGTCAGGAATACGGACGCCTTCCTGAAGCAATCCATAGTTTCCGGGCAGCGTTATCGTCAGGATGCGTCGCATGCAAACCTTGCGCTTCAGGATAAGTCGGTCACGCTGCGCGGCTTTGTCGTGCCTTTGGAACGGATGGATGGCGGCGCGTTGCGTGAATTTCTGCTGGTTCCTTTTTTTGGCGCTTGCACCCATGTGCCGCCGCCGCCCGCCAATCAGATCATCCATGTTCATGCGAACCTGGTCGCAACCGACATTCAGACGATGACGCCAGTCACGGTCTATGGCAGCATTTCATTGGATAGTTCAGTCACCAGTGAAGGAGTTGCCGCTTATCGGTTGATGGCCGACAGGGTGGAGACCGGAAATTCCGGCAATGCCATAACGCTTCCGGTGTTGCTTACCCTGTTATCCGGCCTTTCCGTCGGGATAGGGGCGCTGGCGGCATTCCTGGTGCCGGGGACGCATACGCGGGGAATTTGTCTGCTTCTTGGCTTTTCGGCGGGAGTTATGCTGTGGCTTGGGGCGTCACCCATGTTTCGCTTGGATTTCGTCTGGCAGGTTCCGTTCTGGTTTATGGCAGGCGTTTTGCTGGCTGGAACTCTGGAATATCTGCTACGCCGCAGGGAAAGTGACGGAAAGGGGCAAATATGCTCTTGCGGGCAAAGGCATACCGGAGTATTTTCCGCGCTGGCGGTAGCCGCGCATGGATTTCCGGAGAGCCTTGCCGTTTTCAGCGCCGCCCTGGTCAACCCCGCGACCGGCATGGTTTTGTGCGGCGCGGTAATGGCGCATCATCTTCCTTTGGGGCTTTCCATTGCCTTGCCGCAAGCGAATCGCAAGTCTGTCTCCTACGCTTTTTTCGCCGGTCTTGTTCCGGCGACCGCTATCATTTTGCTTTATTCCATCATCAAGCCGTTTTTTTCTCCGACCAATTTGGGCTTGTTTTTCTCGTTCGCAGGGGGCATTATGGTCTTTATCGCCGTGATGAAGCTGATTCCCGCCGCGCGAAGCCACGGCAGCCTGCAAACCCTGTCTGTCGGGCTGATTCTTGGCTTGCTGTTCGCGTTTTCTGTCTTCAGTCTGCTTTTTGCCTGAATAATGACCAATTCGTCCATCATTCCCGCTAAACCCCTCGCCCGCCTGCTTGTCCTGCTGTTTTTGCTTGTTGCGGGAGAGGCGGCAGCGCAGCATCGAGAGCTTGCATGGGAAGAGCTTGTGCCTGATTCATGGCAGCCGGAAAAACTGTTTGCCAATCTCAACCTGGAGAACATTACCGACAATTCTCCCGAAGCCGCCAAGGCGTTGAAAATCATCGCCGATGAATGGAAAAACGCGCCTGCCAATCCGGCGCTGAAAGGGCAGTCCGTAAAATTGCCCGGCTATGTCGTGCCATTGGATTGGGAGAGTAGCGCAAGGCTGAAAGAATTTCTGCTGGTTCCCTATTTTGGAGCCTGCATTCATCTTCCGCCGCCGCCCGCCAATCAGATTATCTATGTTCGGCTTGGCAAACCGGCGAAGGGCATCAAATCCATGGATGCTGTTTGGGTTTATGGCAAATTGGAGCTTGAACGCAACGATTCCGGCGAGATGGGCAGTTCCAGTTATAGTATGCGCGCTGACAAGGTGGAGCTGTACAAATGAGTTCGCGCGCCGATTCGGACATAAAGGCCGCGACGCAAACGGGTAAAGATGCGCGTTTGACCCGGCTGCGCCGTGAGATTCTGGATGTTATTTGCGCCGAGGGCGCGCCGATCAAGGCTTATGACCTGATCGAGCGGATGCGCGACAAGGGCAGGCGCGTGACTCCGACCACCATGTATCGCACCCTGGAATTTTTGCTTCAGGGCGGACTTATTCATCGAGTGAATTTTCTGAATGCTTATTTGCCATGTACCGGCACACATGAGGGTCACGCGGCCTTGTTGTTGTTTGTGTGCTCAGGTTGCGGCGAGACCCGCGAGATTGACGATGCTCCCTTGTATGACGCGATGCGCGGCAGACTGGATGAATTGGGTATCCGCCTGAAAGACAGCCGGATCGAGATTCAGGCGGCTTGCCTGTCGTGCCATTTTCAGGAGACTGGAGGTTAGAGATGTTTCGGTTAAAGCGCGTACATTTTGTGCGCCTTCCTGCCCATTTATCATTTTAGCTTGGGCGAAACTATGAATGTATCCGCTTGATCCGAAAATTCGGTTTCAGCCGCATTCCGCCCGTATAAATCCAATTATGGCAAGGCAAAGGAGTAGACTGGCTAATAAATCGCAGAATGCGGAAAAGCTGTCATAAACGCCAGTGGCAAGCGAAAACTCAAGCGCCGCCCAGCGTTGTCGAAGAAGAAAAAGCATGGCCAGGGCCAGGGCAATCCAAGTATTTCGGTTACGCTTGCCCAGACATTGGCGTAGGGTCAAGGCAAGGGCAAATGTCTGCGCGCACATCCCCAAAAAAAGGGCGTACAGGGACAATGCGTAAGGAGACAGGTCAAATGCGGGCAAGGCCTTAAAAAGCATGACTGAGCGGCTATCCCAGAAAGAGCTTGTAAACTTCGCTGTCGCATTCGTTCCAGTAACGGTAGCCCAGCTTGTCAAGGAATAACTGAAATTCGCGCGTTTCTTCAGGCGGAACCTGAATGCCAGCCAATACTCGTCCGGTATCCGCGCCGTGGTTGCGGTAATGAAAGAGGCTGATGTTCCAACCTGCGCTCATCTGGTTCAGAAAATTCATCAACGCCCCCGGTCGCTCGGGAAATTCAAAACGATAAAGCAGTTCAATCATGCCGCCTTCCCGCACCTGCGGCGCATGACCGCCGACCATATGGCGAATGTGCGACCGCGCGGTCTCATCCTCGGACAAATCAAGCGTCGGGTAGCCGCGCTTCGAGAAAGTCTCCGCCAGCTTTTTCGATTCGGCGCGATCGGCAACCTGCATCCCGACATAAACATGGGCTGCCGTAGGATGGTTATAGCGATAGTTGAATTCGGTAATGTTGTGCTTGCCGATCAGGGAGACAAATTTCTTGTACGCGCCCGGCGTCTCCGGCAAGGTGACGGCAAACACAGCCTCGCGCCGCTCGCCAAATTCCGCCCGCTCGGAGACAAAGCGCAGCCGGTCAAAGTTGATGTTCGCGCCGGAAGCCACGGCAATCAAGGCCTTGTCCTTCAGGCGGTGCTTGTCGGCATACTCCTTCGCGCCCGCAATCGCCAACGCGCCGGAAGGCTCCAGAATGGAGCGCGTATCTTCAAACACATCCTTGATAGCCGCGCATATGGCGTCGGTATCAACCAGAATTATGTCGTCCAGAAGCGTCCGACAAAGCCGGAAAGTCTCCTCGCCCACTTGCCGTACTGCGGTACCGTCGGCGAACAGGCCGACCTGCGAAAGACTGACCATTCGTCCCGCCGCTATGGATTTACGCATGGCATCGGCATCGAAAGTCTCAACGCCGATAACACGGATTGTGGGACGAACCGCCTTGATATAAGCGGCTACTCCTGCCGCAAGGCCGCCGCCGCCAATGGCGACAAATACCGCGTGGATATTTCCTTCCAGACGCGAATTCTGGCGCAGGATTTCCATCCCGATTGTGCCTTGTCCAGCGATGACTTCCGGGTCGTCAAAAGGGTGTACGAAGGCGAGTTTTTCCGATTTTTCCAGTTCAAGGGCATGTGTATAAGCGGCATCGTAAGAATCTCCGGCCAATATAACTTCGCCGCCCCGTTTTTTTACCGCGTCTATCTTGATGGCAGGCGTGGTTTCCGGCATCACGATGATCGCGCGACAGCCAAGGTGAGATGCCGACATGGCGACGCCCTGCGCGTGATTTCCGGCAGAAGCGCAAATTACGCCGCGAGAACGTTTTGCAGGCGGTAAGGAAGCGATTTTGTTATAGGCTCCACGTAGCTTGAAGGAGAAAACCGGCTGCATGTCCTCGCGCTTCAAATAAATTCGATTTCCGGTTCGGCCTGACAGATTCGGCGCGAAATCAAGCGGGGTCTCCAACGCCAGATCATAGACGTTGGCGTTCAGGATGCGTTGCAGGTAAAGGGGCAGGTCAGGCAGCGGCATGGTATGAAAAGAAAAAGAAAGAAGCGCATTTTAACGCTTGTGAGGAACTTGCAGGAATAGCATTTCTCACAACCCTCTCGCCCAGGCAGGGCGCAGCGGAGCCGAGTCCGGCGCGGCAATCGCCCGATCCAGTTCCGCGAGTAGTCGCGCTTTTTCCGCGCCTAATGTGCCGCGCAGGGAAAGCCAGTTTGAGGCGTGATCGCTTCTGAACACCGTGCGGGAGAGTTCAAGGTTTTCCACGAAATGCCGCATCTCAATAAGCAAGCCTTGAATATCCGGCATCTCCCATTCCGGAAAGGCTGCCTTCAGGCGCGATTCCCCCTTGGGAAAACTAAGCGTCAACACCGCCAGATATTCCGGCTGGGTAGCGTTCGCAAGCCTTGCGGAATTGAAGGCGTGATCCTTGCTGTAACATATCCCGCCAAGGCCGTTCAGGATCATGACTGATCGCTGGATTTTCGCCGCGCCCAGCTTGTCCAGCGCGTCAACCGTGCTCTGATAAGTCTCGCCCTTGTCAATCTTCTGGAGCACCGTGTCATCGCCCGATTCGGCGCCGAGATAAACAAGCGCCAGACCGGCTTCGGCAAGTTCCCGCATTTCTTCCGCCGATTTCTTCTTCAGGTTGCGCGGCAGGCAATAGCTGGAAATGCGGCGAACATTCGGCAGATGTCGGCGAATGCCGGTCAGGGCGGCAAGGAGCCGCCGGGTCGGCAGCGCCAGAGCGTCGCCGTCCGCCAGAAATACCCTGCGAATCGCGGCGGACGCAGGCATCTCCCCCAACTGCCGCAAATTTTCTTCCACTTCCTTTTCATCCCGCGCCCTGAAACGCTTTTGCGGATCGGTATACATCTCGCAAAAAATGCAGCGATTCCAGGAACAGCCATCAGTCAAGGGCAAAATCAGGGAATTCGCCTCGCTGGGCGGGCGATAGACCGGATCAATGTAACGAATGGGCAGTATGGGAAACATGGCGCTTTCCAAATGTTACTGCCGGGTTTCCACCATGACCATTAGCTCCTCAACGGCGCCGGATGCGGGCGGTTTGCGGCGCGGTCGTCCCAGCGGCTTTGTCGTTGGCATATCCGGCGCGGCATGGCGCGTCTGCACCAGAATCAGGCCAGTATCTTCCAACGTCGCCGCTGCCTCTTCGACCGTGGCAGTCGCGGACGAAGGCGGATTATGCGTTACGGTTACGGGCGGCGTTACAGGCTCCAGCGATTCTACAGCGGCAGGCTCCGGCGGTTCAGGCAGCGGAGCTATCGGCGCTTCCATGACAACCGGCGGTTCAGAAAGCGCGACAGTCGGCGTGGGTTCAACAGACGCGGCAGGCGCAACCGAGGGCGTTACAGGCTCAACCGGCGAATCAGGAGCGACAACAGGCGCAGGCATAACGGCTGGAATTGGCGCGACAACCAGCGCGGCGGCGAACGGAGTTGGCGTAACGATGGGCGCGGCGACAGATACAGCAACAGGCGTTACCGGCAAAGTGACAGCGGCAACCGGCGTGGCAATGGGCGTGGATTCCACAAGCGCGACAGGAGCGACGACCGACGTAATAACAGGCGCAACCGGCAGAGGCTCAACAACGGGCGCGGCAGCGATTATCGGCGAAAGTGGCGTCGCGGCAGTAATGTCTGTCGGCTCCGGCTTCTCCGTCTGTTCCGGCGGTGCGCTATCCATCTGTTCCGGCGGCTCGCTATCCGCCGTCATCGTCACCGGAGTGACTTGTTTCAAGGCGTCAGGCATGTCTCCCGCCAATTCAACCAACGGCTGCGGCTCGGCGGGCAATTCCGCGCGGCGGCGGTCATTGCCCCGGCTGCGCCCACGCTTGCGGCCACTGCCTTGTGCATTGATCTCCGCGCCTTCCTTAGCAGGAACCGGGGCTTCCGCCGGAGTAGCCGCTTCCGGCACGGCGGGTTTGGCGCGTTCCTGGCGCCCCCGCTTGGGGCGCGGATCACGAACGGCCTCGCCAGGCTCACGCATGATTGGTTCTTCAGCAATGATAGGTTCAATGCGGGCAGCGCGATTTTTCGTCTCGGCGCTGCGCTCATTCCGCTTATCTTCATTGCGAGTCTCGCGCGCTTCTTCCCGCTCTTCCTTGCGGTTGCGCGTCTTGCCTCGGCGGTTTTCTCCCCGTCCGTCCCGTTTATCATGGCGCGGCTCCGTCTTCGATTCAAGGGCGTTCCTGCCTTTCCCCCGCGTTTTCCGAACAGGAGCCGCTTCCTTTGGCGTACTGATAAAAAGAGAAAGCAAACGGGAAAATAACCCCTTCTTCTCCGGCGCTTTTACGATAGGGGCAGGCTGTTCCGGCGCGAGGTGCTTCAGCACGGCTTCCTGGCGGGGGCGTTGCTCTTGCTTGCCATTGACTGAAACGATTTTCTCCTCGCTTATGGCGGTTACTGTGCGATACGAGGAATCAGCCCCATCGTCCTGCTTCAAGTCCTCGCTCTTCAAGCGGACAATGTTGTGCGCCGGAGTTTCCAGGTGCATGTTGGGGATCAGGAGCAGGGAGACCTTGTGCCTTGCTTCGATTATCTGAATGTCGTGCCGCTTTTCGTTCAGCAGGAAAGTGGCGACCTCAACCGGCACTTGCGCCCGCACGGAGACTGTGCCTTCCTTCATGGATTCTTCCTCCAGAATGCGAAGAACATGGAGGGCCGCCGATTCGGTGGAACGGATATGACCCGTGCCTGTGCAACGAGGACAGGAAATGTAGCTGGTCTCGGCAATGCCAGGGCGTAGTCGCTGACGGGAAAGCTCCATCAGGCCAAAGCGGCTGATCTTGCCCATTTGGATGCGGGCGCGATCATATTTCAGGGCTTCTTTCAGGCGAGTCTCGACTTCCCGCTGGTGTTTGGCTGATTCCATATCAATGAAGTCAATGACGATAAGGCCACCAAGGTCGCGCAAGCGCAACTGGCGAGCAATTTCATCAACGGCTTCGAGATTGGTTCTGAATGCGGTTTCCTCAATGTCCGCGCCGCGTGTGGCGCGTCCGGAATTGACATCCACCGCGACCAACGCCTCGGTATAGTCAATCACAATCGCCCCGCCGGAAGGCAGATTGACCTGCCGCCCGAAGGCGCTTTCGATCTGATGCTCGATCTGAAAGCGGGAAAAGAGCGGCACATCGTCCCAATAACGCTTGACCCGATGCACATCGTTCGGGATGACAAAAGACATGAAATCCCGCGCCTGTTGAAAGATGCTGTCGGTGTCAATCAGAATTTCGCCTATTTCCGGCTGGAAATAATCCCGGATGGCGCGAATGACGAGACTGTCTTCCTGGTAGATTAGGCGAGGGTTGTGTTCGCTTCGCGCCACTTCCTCAATGGCTCGCCAGAGTTGTTTCAAGTAATTCAAATCCCATTGCAGTTCTTCGGCCTGTCGGCCAATGGCGGCTGTACGGGAAATAAGGCTCATGCCGGGCGGCACGTCAAGCTGATCCATGACTTCCCGAAGCTCGATGCGGTCTTCGCCGTCCACGCGCCGGGAAATCCCGCCGCCGCGCGGATTGTTGGGCATCAGAACAAGATAACGACCGGCCAGGGAAATAAAGGTGGAAAGCGCCGCCCCTTTGTTGCTGCGCTCATCCTTGTCGACCTGGACGATGAGTTCCTGCCCTTCCTTCAAGAGATCGTGGATTCTGCCGCGCTCGGAGCCGTTCTGAAGAGAGCTTCGCGCAATGGCCTTGAAAGGCAGAAAACCATGCCGCTCCTCGCCGTAGTCGACAAAGGCGGCCTCCAGCGAAGGCTCGATGCGGGTGATGATCCCCTTGTAAATGTTGCTTTTACGTTGTTCCTTGGCAGCCGATTCAATGTCGAGGTCAATCAGTTTTTGCCCGTCGACAATGGCGACACGAAGTTCCTCGGCCTGTGTCGCATTGAATAACATGCGTTTCATTGTGTGCTCCGGCGCATGGCAGAGCGAAGCGCCCACGCGGGCGCGACCGGTCAGATAACAGGAGTGTTTGTCGTCATCAAGATAAAATCTCGCAAAAGTTCAACCATTATTTTCCGGTGATGCAACGCCCGGAAAGGCTTGCTTTCCGAACGCATTCAAATCAGCGTGGGCAATCGCGGATGTAAGCGATGCGCGAATCAAGTAGTATCGCTACTTTTGGTGAGCGAGTTTAACCAAACCGATTTGCGTGGCGGCAAATGCCTTGTTCTGCCGTTGCTCCTGTCGTTGCTGTAACCGGATTCCGGGAGAGACAGGATGCAGGCCGCCAAGTCCGCCGACTGGATAATTCGGAATGCCCTGTCGTGAAGGGGCGTCGGCCGGTCTGACGACGAGGCTGCCGTTCGCGGCGCAAAATCGGTTAACAAGTATATTGCAAATGTCGGAAACAAACAACATCGTTTATCTTTCTATCGAGCCTGAATCGGCAGGGCAACGCCTGGATAATTTCCTGATTCGGCATTGCAAGGGCGTGCCGAAAAGCCACCTGTACCGCATTGTAAGAAGCGGCGAGGTCAGGGTGAACAAGAAACGCGCAGCGCCGGACTATCGCTTGCAGGAAGGCGACAGGCTTCGCCTGCCGCCGATGCGCGTCGCAACGAGGGCGGAATCCGGTTCAAAAGCCGGGGCTTCCCAAAATTTGCCGGAGCTTCCGATCCTGTATGAAGATACATCCCTTCTGGTCATTGACAAGCCTGCCGGTATTGCCGTGCATGGCGGAAGCGGCGTATCGCTGGGGGTGATTGAAGCCTTGCGCCGCCAAAGACATGAAGCAAAATTTCTCGAACTGGCGCACCGCCTTGACCGGGAAACGTCCGGTGTGTTGCTGATCGGCAAAAAACGCTCCGCTCTTGTTCGTCTGCATGACATGTTTCGTAAGGACATGACCGATAAACGCTACCTGGCGTTGGTGAAAGGGCGCTGGCTGGAGCCTGTCCGCCGGGTCAAGCTGCCGCTGCATAAATATCTGACCGACGAGGAAGAGCGGCGGGTACGGGTAGATCTGAAGGAAGGCAAGAGCGCGCATACGGTCTTTCGGCTTTTGGCGCGTTGGGCGCGGTTTTCCCTGTTGGAAGGCGAACTGAAGACCGGGCGCACTCATCAATTGCGCGTACATCTTGCCCATCTGGGCTATCCTGTTCTGGGCGATGACAAATATGGCGATTTCGCGCTCAACAAGGCATTGCGAAAAGAAGGATTGAAGCGCATGGCGCTACATGCCGCTAGTATGGATTTTCCGCATCCGGTCGAAGATCGCCGCCTTTTTCTGGCCTCAGCCCTGCCGGACGAGCTGCGGGATTTTATCCTCCGCCTTGATACCGCCGAAGCACGCGAATATCTCGCGGATAACTTTTCTCCGCCTTGGGTATGTAGTCACTCCTTTGGATAAGGAGAAAAGTAGGAGCATGAAAATCCAGGAGATGATGCCTGAAATTTTGCAAACGCATCCCCTCTCCCACAAATGGGAGAGGGGAGTAAAGCGTTCTCTCCGGCAGGCGCTACCAGACAACCGTAAAATGATGCCATGAACCAACCTTTTGACCTTGTTGTTTTTGATTGGGACGGAACCTTGATGGATTCCGCCGCCGCAATCGTGCTTGCCATCAAGTCCGCCTGCCATGATCTTGGGATGCCGCCGCCAACTGATGAAGCGGCGCGGCACGTCATCGGCCTCGGATTGCTGGAAGCCTTGCAATATCTCGCGCCGGACATGCCCGCCAGTTCGTATCCGCAAATGGCGGAACGTTATCGTTACCACTACTTTTCCGGCAGCGATGATATTGTCTTGTTCGCCGGAGTGGAAGGATTGCTTGATGGTTTGCGCTCGGCAGATTTTATGCTTGCGGTCGCTACCGGCAAAACCCGCGTCGGGCTGGAGCGCGCGCTGGATCATTTTATGCTGCGCGATTACTTTGCCGCCACCCGCACTGCCGGGGAATGTCCGTCCAAGCCGCATCCGGCCATGCTGCTGGAGTTGATGGAAGAATTATCCGTCGCTTCCGACAGGGTTGTCATGATAGGCGACACGACCCATGATCTGCACATGGCAACGAACGCGGGTTGCGCCGGAATTGGCGTGACCTATGGCGCGCACCCGAAATCCGCGCTCATTGCCGCCAATCCGATTTTTTGCGCTGATTCCGTGCGGGAGTTGGCGGACTGGTTCGCGCAGGCGATTCAAGGCAAAGCCTGATGTTCAAAACAGCGAAGGCTTCACTATCATCAGGAAATAAACCACGAGCATTGCCAGGAAGGCCGGATAGCCAAGACATTCCCAGATACGCGCGTAACGCCAATATATCGGCGGCAACGCTTGCCCTTCTGCCGCAGAAGCCGCCGCAATTTTCCGCATCCTGATCTGAATCCACACGACCGGTAGCCAGCAGAGGCCGGATAGCAGATACAGTATGACGGAAGCCAGCAACCACGGCGTATCCCACGGCCATCCGGCCATGTATATGAGCCAGAAGCCGGACAACGGCTGCAAGATAACGGTCGGCGTGGTAAACCACCAGTCGGCGCGTACCACCAGACGAGACACTGCGGCAATCGCCTGAACAATCCCGGTTCGGTTCGTGAAGAACATGTAGAACGCGCTGCCGAAGCCGGTTCCGACCAGCAGCACGGAAGACAGGATGTGCAACATCCTGACCATATGATAGGTGTTCATGATGGGCGCTCCTCGCTGTACATGGGTATCAAGAGAATGTCGGCTTCGGCACCATCAGGAAATAGATGGCGACCATGGCCAGAAAACCCGGGCAACCCAGGTGGTATTCCCAAAGGCGCGCGTAACGCCAATAGGTCGGCGGCAACGTATCGTGTCCCTGTGCCGATGCTTCAGCCGCAATCCGTCGCATCTGAATTCCCAGCCACATGAGGGGTAGCCAGAACAGAACCGCGATCAGGTACAACAGTACGGATGCCAGCAACCACGGCGTATCCCATGACCATCCGGCCATGTGCATCAGCCAGATACCGGACAGCGGCTGGAAGATAGCTGCCGGCGTAGAAAGCCATAAGTCAGAGCGTGTGAGCAATCTGGATACAGTCGCGATTACATGAACCGATTTCGTCCGGTTCACGAAGAACAGATAGAACCCGCTGCCACAAGCCATACCGACCAGCAACACGGAAGACAGGATGTGCAATGTCTTGACCAACAGATAGGTGTTCATGGCCGGGGCTCCTCGCTGTACAGAAGAATGAGTATCACGAGAAGCGGCACATTCTTCAGAATCGGGCCGAACGGGTGCATGAGAAATTCGGGGAGCGCGATGGCGACCAATGCGCTATAGGCGAGTATTACCCCCATCTGCAAAAGCCAGAGCCTTCGTCCCGGCATCAGCAATGTCGCCACACCCAGGCCGAAATTAAGCGCGCACGCGCCGTAGAGTTCAATATACGCAGCGATGCCGTGTATATTGAGCCGGGCAAGCAACTCTAGGCGTTCCGCGTATGAATGCGGCCACGCGCTGATTAACGCGGTGCCTATCCATATGATGGCAAGCGCAATGCGTAAGCTAATCCCGCGCCATGCGGCGAATGCTTCCGCCCGCAAGGTTGGCGCGTCATTGCTCCCGATGAAAGTCTCTATGCCCCGGGGCGTTCGTCCCAGAGCGTCGGTAAGCTGTCGCGCGTCCGCCGTATTTTCTCGCTGGAGCATGAACCATGTGTCAGGCGTCAGTATCGAGCCGGGAATCCAGCCGCCTACTGTTGCCGCAAAACGCATGATCCAGGCGGGAATGCTTACCGTGAATGCAGATGCCAATCCCATTGACTTCCGATAAACATCCAGCATTCCGCGATAGGTTATTTCCGTGTTGCCTACTACCTTGATGCACGACGGGCTTTCGACAACCGGATCAAGCAGGCGAGCGACAAGCTCGGCAAGATCATCAACATGAACCGGACGAAATTTCTGCCGCCCGCCTGCCGGAAGCATGTGTACCGGAAAGCTCGCAATCATGCGGAACATGCGAGCGGATGTTCCGGTTATGCCGTAAATCAGGGACGGACGAATTACATGCGCGCGAGGCGAAGGCTCTGCCAGCAGAAAGTCATCCGCCGCGCATTTACTGGCGAAGTATGGCGTTTTGCGTGATTCCACATCCAGGGCGGAAATCTGGATGATGTGTTTTATCCCTTGCATCCGGCACGCGGTAAAGAGCGCAATCGGCGCTTTGGTATGAACATGCTCGAAAGTTTGCCCGCCCTGTTCGGTAAGGATTCCGACCGCGTTGACAACGGCATCAATGTCGCCAAGTTTGGCTAACCATTGCTCCGCTGTCAGGTCGCTCATGTAGTCAATGGCGATTTCTCCCGGATGTGCCGGTTGCCTTACCCCGCGCGCGACCTGATGCCCGTCGTGTTCAAGACGGGCTGCAATCGCGCTGCCGACAAATCCGTTTGCGCCGCATACAAGTATTTTCATGATCCGCTCCTTCGATACGCTGCGGCAATGAGACTGACGATAATCGGCATCGCCAGTTGCAAGAAGGGAAGGACATTTGAAAGCATGGCATTTTTCCTTTATTAATTACAGTCATTTCTGTATTGACTGAAATTTGGTTGCAAAAAAAACGGGCAGGCGAGACGTTGCCCAATCTACTTTCTGCGGACTGTGCGGCTGATCCGCGCCCCGATGTCCAACGCTTTGGTCAGGGTTTCAGGTTTCAAGCGCAGCATTTCGTCGAGCCATGTAGTCATTGTTTCGATGAATTCCAGAGTTTCCTGGATTAGTTTGGCGCTTTCCTTCGGCTCCTGCTCCAGTTCTGGACTCATCAGACAATCGCGCAACATGGTCAATGTCGGGTCGACTTCGCGCTGGCGGCGTCCTTCGACAATCAACCGGAACAACTCCCAGATGTCTTTTGAAGTCTCGAAGTGATCGCGCCTCTCCCCGATCATATGCACCACCCGCGCGAGACGCCAGGACTGCAATTCCTTCAGGCTGTTGCTGACATTCGAGCGAGCAATTGCTAACGTTTCGGCAATCTCGTCCGCTGCCATCGGCTTTTCAGCCAGATACAGCAGGGCATGGATCTGCGCGACAGTGCGGTTGACGCCCCAGCGGGAGCCCATTTCGCCCCAGTGCAGAATGAATCGTTCGGATATGGGAGTTAGCTTCATGAGACCAATATACTCATTTCTGAAATTTCTGTCAAGAGAGAAATAACAAAAATTTTTACCGCGCGCCTAGCTCACCCTTCCCGATGTTCAAGCCACCAGGCCAGTCCCTGCGCGTTCAACTCCATATCCACATTCAATATGTGCTTCAGCTTGCCTCTGTTTTTGGCGGAGATTTCTTCCAGCAGATGACGTTCGATAGCGGCATGGATAGCGTCTTTGCGTTCCGTTCCCGTCCCCGGCGCAGATTCTGCCAGTCGGACAAAGGCGTCAATCCGGTCAAGCAGTTCCTGCCCGTGCCGTTCCACATCGTCTATCCGGCTGAAATGGGTAAGGTACATGGCTTCTGGTTTTAACGCGAGCAGCCGCCTGATAGACGCTTTCATCGGCTCCGGCTCAAACTGGGTAGGGGTCGTTGCCGGAATCAGAAAAGGCGTGTTGTCCACAATCAATTCCGGGTAGGCAATCCCGAAAGCGTCGCCCGTATAGCAGACACGCGCCTGGCTGTCCCATATGCAAAGATGATGTTTGGCGTGACCGGGCGTATAAAGGCATTGCAGGGGACGGCCTGCCAGCAAGAAAATCTCTTCGTCGGCGGCTTCGATCACCCGTTCCGCCGGAACAGGCACGATCTCGCCGTAGAGGTTGCGGGCGTTCTCCTCGCCATATACGGCGGCGGTTCCGGCGAAAAGCTGGGTCGGATCAATCATGTGCCGCGCGCCCCTGGGATGCACGATCAGCTTTGCGTTGGGCAATTCCGCCATATAAGCGCCCGCGCCGCCCGCGTGGTCAAGATGCACATGGGTTACGAAAACGTAATCCACGGCTTCCGGCTCAAGGTCAAGGCTTTTTAGCGCGGTCAGAAAGCGCGGCATGGCTGCGTTGTGGGCTGTCTCTATGACTGCGACGCGGCCTTTCTCGACGATGAAATGTACGGCGGCAAGGCCGGGACGGACATAAAGAGCGTCAAGGGCATAGACGCCATTCGGCCAAGGGATGATTTCTGCTTGCATCATGTAGTCTTGAAGTGAATGGGACGGGTAGTTTACCGCATGTCTGGTTTTGCAATGGTCAAGGCTTCCTGCCAACGTTCGAGTTTATGCGCGAAGGAGATGGTGTAGGCTGGGCTGGAAGAAGGGAGAATACGGGTTTCCGGCGTTCTTGCGAGCATGGAAGCGGCAAGCGACAAAAGGCGGGGCGCGTGTTTTCCGGCGGTCTGACCGTTGAAGCACAGGCGTTCCAGATGCGGCATGTGCGCGAAAAGGGCGGCGAGGTCGTTCATGGTTCCGGCGCGAATGTCGGCATCCAGCGCACCGGGACGAACGCAGCTTTTATAAACATCCCAGATGCCGATTTGATGGGCAAGCGTCCGTTCGATACGCTCCTGATAGTCAAGTTCGAGCAAGGGTTCATGGATTGAATCAGCCAGAAGACGCCAGAACTGGTTCTTGGCGTGACCGTAGTATTGCCGCGCCGCCAGCGAAGCCGGGGAAGGAAAGCTGCCGAGAATCAGAATACGGCATTCTTGGCGATATACGGGCGACAATCCGACAAGACGGGATGCCGGAGAAGATGTTGAGGGTGAAGGTCGGGGCATTGGTTTTTTTAGATGGCATTAAATCGGCTTGCAGGTTGGGAGAGCGCAGTTTGCTACCCCCAACATTGTATCCCCAACAACCGCTGTGTGTTGGGGTTCGCTTACGCTTACCTCAACCTACCGGGCTAACGGGCTATTGACATGGCTCAATCATTATTTTCTCTACATGAATCAGTTTCATGTCTCTTGGCATATTATTGGAAACCAAGCGAACATCTTTGTGATAAACATCCTTAAACGCCAATTCAAGACCTCTTACTTTCAGGCAAAAACGCGAACCGTTGACGCGGATCGCTTCGTCAAACTGCTTCCTGGCCTCTTTCAGAATGCGCCCCACTTCATCTGAGTCGTTTACTGTATAAAGCGATTGCATTGCATTTTTTGCCGCCGTACTGCCTCGGCTGTTACATTTAGTCAAATCAGGGTATTGTCGAAGCAATGATTGTGCCGTTTTCCAGGGAATACCAGCAATGAACCCATCTACCATAAAATCATTTTCTGAAGAATGCCCAACGCCAAAAATCATGTAGCTTTCCTGCAAAGGTTGCTTTTTGTTGTAAACAACTTTCGTATCGCCCTTTGTCACGGTCAGCGTCTCGGCAGTCTCGTCCATATTGGGCAATTTTCCGGATTCAGAGGAAAAGAAGAAATATCCCCCTACAGCAATCGCTATGACAACGAGCCATTTCCACATAACAATCCTTCCTGATTCGTCAGTTTATGCAGACAGTGAGTGTATTCCAGATTATGCGGACTGGCAAGCATATTTATTCGATATTTCCTGCCTACGCTGGAATGCCAGATAGTTACCAAATATAACCGAAGGCTTTTAATAGTTCTCCTGTCGCGCACAACGAACCCCAACATTCGGGAAGGAAAACTATCAAATAACATGGCAGTTTGACCGTAAATAGGTGAGGCGAATTTTATCATCATTGAATAGCAAAGTGCTGGGGTTCGCTTACGCTTACCCTACTACAAAACTACTGTCGGGATAATGGTAGAGCGAGTAGGGGCGAACCTGCGTGTTCGCCCGCATTTGGGCAGACACGCAGGTCTGCCCCTACGGACTGTTCCAAAAATTGCGGAAATAACCATATGGAAACGCTGATTTATTCATCTTGTCAAAAAACTACCCTTTACAAAACAATGAGTTCGGTTGGTCGGTGGCTTGGTTTTCTGAATAAATCAGCGTTTCCATATGCCCTCTCGTATTTCAGCACGGTAGGTTGTGGTGAAGCGTAGCGAACCCCATACGCGCTTCCAGATGTTGGTGTCAGCAGTGGGCAAATAGTCGTCTGTGTTGTCCAGCGGCGTTGGATCAATGTACCAGCCCCAGCCCGCAGCGTTAGTATCCAGCGTAATCTGCCCGCTGTTGTAATAGCCAGTAGTCTGCGCAACCGCAGAGCCGGGGAGGTCGGAAAAGCCGACGAAGGCAGTAGCGGCGGTGGATAGCAACACCTGCAAGCTCGTATCCGCCCCGTTGCTCGTCAGTGCTCCGGCATCATCGACGCTTTAAATCTTCCACTCTAAACGCTTGCACAACTTCCATGCTGCTTCGCTAGATTCACCTTCAATGGGAAGGTTTGTGACCTTGAATAATTTAACGATCCGCACCGACTGACCTTCTACGTACACCCGTCAACGATGTCCACGGTCTGTACAGCGGGAGAGGGGAGCAAAGCGTGTTCTCCATGACGGTCGCGTTATTTACCGAAAGCAATATAAGCATATTTGTTGAGTTTGTCTGACACCCACCAATGCGAAGTTGATACTGTTAAAAAGGGGGCTTACGCCATTACGGCTTTGCCGCTCTGGAATTGCGGGAATAACTATAATTTGCCGCAGGCTAACCATGATCCTTCCAAATTGATAAAATCGAATGGAGCGTACAAGCGCGTCAGGTTCACCCTCTAACAGTTTAAGGAATCATGCACATGTCCAAGGCATTCGATATTCTTGTCATCGGCGGCGGCCCCGGCGGTTATGTCGCCGCCATTCGCGCCGCGCAATTGGGCTTTACGGTCGCCTGCTGTGAATCCAATCCTTACGCCGACCCCAGGGGCAAGCCGAGATTGGGCGGAACTTGCCTTAATGTGGGCTGCATCCCGTCCAAGGCTCTGCTTCACACCTCGCACCTGTTTTCCGAGGCGGCTCGTAATTTTTCCGGACAGGGAATTGAAATCAGCGCCTTGACAATAAACGTCGCCAAGATGCTTGCCCGCAAGAATGCCATCGTCGACCGGCTTACCGACGGCATCAGTATGCTATTCAAGAAAAACAAGGTGGCTTTCCTGCCCGGTCATGGCGCTTTCATCGGCAAAGCAGCGAACGGCTGGAAACTGACTGTCGGCAAGGATGAAGTCGAGGCGAAACAGGTCATTATCGCAACCGGCTCAAAGGCGCGTCATTTGCCCAATGTGCCTGTCGACAACAAAATTGTTTGCGACAACATAGGCGCGCTTGATATTGATACCGTGCCAAAGAGGCTTCTCATAATCGGCGCGGGCGCAATCGGGCTTGAAATGGGTTCCGTCTGGAGCCGTCTGGGCGCGGAAGTAACTATCCTTGAAGCCATGCCGGACTTTCTTGCCGTCGCCGATATTGATGTTGCCAAGGAAGCGTTGAAAATCTTTACCAAACAGGGGCTTGCCATTCATACCGGCGTGACAATCGGCGAAGTCAAGGTCGGCAAGAAAAATGTCACCGTATCCTACGCCGACAGGAACGGCAAGGCTGTTCGGGTCGAGGCGGATCGTCTTATCGTCTCGATAGGGCGTATTCCCAATACCGAAGGGCTGAACGCGGACGCTGTGGGTTTGCAGGTGAATGATCGCGGCCAGATTGAAGTTGACGCCCATTGCAAGACCAATCTTGCCGGAGTATGGGCTATCGGAGACATCGCGCGCGGGCCTATGCTGGCTCACAAGGCAATGGAAGAAGGCGCGCAGGTGGCGGAACTCATTGCCGGACAGGCAGGTCATGTCAATCTGGACGCTATCCCCTCTGTCATTTATACCAATCCTGAAATCGCCTGGGTCGGCAGGACGGAACAGCAACTAAAGGCCGAAGGAACAGACTACAAGGCGGGCAGGATACCTTTCCTTGCCAACGGGCGCGCGCTGGGGATGGATGCGCCGGAAGGGTTCGTCAAGATTCTGGCTGATGCGAAAACTGATCGCATTCTGGGCGTTCATATCATCGGCGCGGGCGCGTCCGAGCTTATTTCCGAGGCCACCGTAGCTATGGAATTCGCCGGAGCTTCGGAAGACCTCGCCCGTATCTGCCATGCCCACCCGACCCTTTCGGAAACACTCCACGAAGCCGCGCTTGCCTGCGACAAACGGGCGCTGCATTTTTAGGGTTGATCCTGCGCGAACATGACTTTTCCGTTCAGCCGTAGGCAGGCATGACGGAAAAACCATAGTTTTGCGCCTGCCATGAAACATGCGAAGATAGAGCCATGTTCCAAAGGATGAAAGCCAACGCATGACCGCGCAGCTTCCCCTGACTGTCTTTATCGTGGACGACGAGGCGCTTGCCCGCCTGCGCTTGCGCGAACTGCTGGCCGACATTGAATCTTCCTGCCCGACCAAAGTGCTGGGCGAGGCGGAAAACGGACAAGCGGCGCTGGAATGGTTGCGAACGGAGAGCGAAAAAGCGACGCCCCGTCTGCCCGATGTATTGCTGGCCGACATTCACATGCCGCAAATGGACGGAATGGAACTGGTCGGACGCCTTGGATTTCTCGCCGCTCCGCCCGCCGTCATTTTTACGACCGCCTACGATAACCATGCCGTGCAGGCATTTGATTTGAGTGTGTTAGATTATCTGTTGAAGCCCGTGCGCGCCCAGCGTCTTCTGGCCGCGCTGGAAAAAGCAAGGCAGCGCATGTCGGCATCGCCTGCCGCCCCGGCAGGCGATACCGGACGCAGCCATTTGCCTTGTCACGAAGGAACCCGTTTTCTGCTCGTGCCGGTCGCGGAAATTCTGTATTTCAGGGCTGACCTGAAATACGTTACCGCCTGTACCCGCGAGCGGGAATATGTGCTCAGTGAAACCATCGCCAAGCTCGAAGAAGAATTTTCGGACGCCTTCATTCGTCTGCATCGCTCCATCCTCGTCGCCCGTTCCGCGCTGTCCGGTTTTGAACGCGCCCCTCTGGAAGACGACGCTTACGGATACGCCATGCTTCGTAACGTACCGGAAAAGCTGCCAGTCAGCCGCCGCCAATGGGCTGCCGCGCAGAAGGCGGTATTGGAGGACATCGGCTAGAGCGTTTTCTATTTGAGCGCATACACTTTTTCTCCAAACGTGCAGTAATATCGCTGCGCGATTAGCCCTCTCCCTGCATTCGGCCACCCTCTCCCGCTTGCGGCGCGGGGGTAAAAAATTTTTAACCCCTACAGCGGCGTGGTCAGCACTATCTGCGGTTCGTCTTCGCGTTTTGGCAGTTGGGGAATTACTATATTTCCATGTTCCTGCTAACATTATGCTTTTGCCTCTGCCGCCATGCCGCCTTCTCTATCTTCTCCCCGCTTGATCACTATCGCTTCCCGCGAATCCAGACTTGCCATGTGGCAGGCTCGGCACGTGCAGGCGCGTCTGACTGCGCTGCATCCGGGCACAAAGGTTGAAATTCTCGGCATAACAACAGAAGGCGACCGGATTCTGGATCGCCCCTTGGCGGAAATCGGCGGCAAGGGCTTGTTCATAAAAGAACTGGAACACGCCATGCTGGAAAGAGTGGCCGATCTGGCGGTGCATTCGATGAAGGATATGCCGATGGAGATGCCGACAGGCTTTACGCTCGCCGCCATCTCAACGCGGGAAAATCCTCTGGATGCCTTTCTTTCCCCGCGCTACAGCTCGCTTGCCAGCCTGCCTGCCGGAGCGGTGGTAGGTACTTCCAGCCTGCGCCGGGAAGCCATGCTGCGTCGCCGTTATCCGCATATCACGGTCAAAAGCCTGCGCGGCAATCTAGATACCCGCCTGAAAAAACTGGATGCGGGACAGTACGACGCCATCATCCTCGCTGCCGCCGGGTTGATCCGGCTGGGCTTGCAGGAGCGAATCCGCGCCCTGCTGCCGCCTGAAATTTCCCTGCCCGCGCCCGGTCAGGGCGCGCTCGGCATTGAAGTATGCTCCGACCGTCCCGAAGTCGCTGCCTGGGTTGCCGCCTTGAACGATGAGGCGGACGCGCGCCGTATCCTTGCCGAACGCGCCTTTTCCCGCGCTTTGGGCGGTTCCTGCCAGTTGCCGCTTGGCGCTTATGCCGTCCTTGAAAACGGCGGACTTGTGTTATCCGGCTTTGTCGCCAGCGTGGATGGACAAGCTTTCGTGGAAGGTAAAATTCACGGCAACCCGGGAGAATGCGAAGCCCTGGGAGAACGCCTTGCGGCGCAATTAAGAAAAAAAGGCGCAGACGACATTCTGGCGCGGCTGACGGCAGAACCATGACACAACTCCCGCTGTCCGGAAAAACCATCGTCGTGACCCGCCCCCGCAGCCAGTCCGGCGCGTTGGCGACAGGCATCCGACACGCGGGCGGCGAGGCTTATTGTTTTCCGCTTCTGGAAATCTTGCCCTGCCCTGATTCCCCCTCGCTTCTGGAAGCCGCAAACCGCCTTGCAAACGCTAAACTTGCAATTTTTGTGAGCGCCAACGCCGTCCGGTATGCCATGCCCGCCTTGCGGGCAATCTGGCCGGAACATCTGCTTGCGGCGGCGACCGGCCCCGGCACGGCAAATGCGCTGGCGGCGGCTGGCATTTCCCGTTATCTGCTTCCGGTTATGCGTTTTGATTCCGAAGGCTTGCTCGCTCTGCCGGAATTGGCAGAGGACAAGGTGGCAGGACAGGAAATTTTCATCTTCAAGGGCGAAGGCGGGAGGAAGCTACTGACAACCACCCTGACGGAGCGCGGCGCGACAGTTTTTCCCGTATCCGTATATCGGCGCGATCCACCCAAGAAAGGGAGTAATGAATTTTTTGCACTGCTTGCCGACTGTCGGTTCGACGCAATTACGCTATCCAGCAGCGAAGCCCTGCGAAATTTGCTCGAACTTGCCGCCGGATACCCGAAAACCTTGCCCGGACTTTATAGTCTCCCTTTTTTTACCTCGCATCCGCGCATTGCAGGCCATGCAAGGAAAGCCGGGTTTACCCGCGTAATTTGCACTGGCGCGAACGATACTGGATTGCTTGCCGGACTGTCGGCTTATAATTGGCGGTTATCATGAACAGCAAACTTCCTTCATCTCTTCCGGCATTGCCGCCGCCACGGCAGGAACGCCGCCCGTTCTGGCACAACCCCTGGTTCTGGTTTGTGCTTGTTCTCGTTGCGTGCATCTTCTGGCAATGGAACAAATCCAGCTCCCTGATTCAGGAAACCAGGCAGGAAACCGCCAGACTTCTGGCGGAGAACGAGGATGCCCAGAAGAAGAGCCTTGCCCAAATCAAGACGGGATTGAAGGAAATCGCCGAGCTTAAACGCAGGGAGGCTTTGCTGGATGCCCGCTTGAGCGCGATGGAAGAACAGGCCGCCGCGCTGCAAAGTTTTTATCAGGAAGCCACCGCCGGTCTGGACGAGGCGCTTCTGATTGAAATCGAGCAAAACATCCAGACTGCCCGGCAGCACCTGCAACTGACCGGAAATGTGGAAGCCGCGATCATGGCCTTGCAGGCTGCGGATAGCCGACTGCAAGGCAAGGAAGCCCGCTTTATGCCGCTTCGCCGCGCCCTGGCGAATGATCTTGGAAAACTACAGGCCACGCCTTTTGTTGACATCGCGGGCATGAGCCTGCGGCTGGAGAGCGTCATTGCCGAGATTGACCGCCTGCCGCTTGCCCTTGATATTTGGTCGGAAAATGTAACGGATAAGCCGGAAGATACGGAAACAACCGCATCCGACGAGACTGCGGGGAAAGACAAATGGCGTGGCCTTCTTCAGGATGTCTGGCAGGAAATTCGGGGGCTTATCCGCATTCAGCGCCTTGACCGGCATGTGCCGGAGCTTGTTTCTCCCGAACAAGGTTTTAACCTTAGGGAAAACATGAAGCTGCGCCTCTTGAACGCTCGTCTGGCGCTTCTCATGCGTGATTCGTGGACTTTCAAAAATGAGCTTTTGAGCGCCGAGGAGTTGCTGGCGCGCTATTTCAATAATGATGCCAAGGCAACCCAAGCGGCGCGCGCGACGCTTTCGCAACTTGCCGCGACTGAAATCAACATCGCCATGCCCACTCTCAACGAAAGCGCAGCCGTTGCGCGGCAGTTGAGAAGCGGTCAGGAAGCCCGTTGAGCCATGCGTTCCCTGTTCTGGCTGCTGACCCTTCTTGCCCTTGCCGTCGCCGCCGCTATGCTCGCGCACAACGACGGCTTTGTCCTGCTCATCCTGCCGCCCTGGCAGATGCACGTCACCTTTAATTTTTTCATTATTCTGCTCATTTTCTCCTTCGCGCTTTGCTTCTGTCTTTTTCACGCCTTGCAGTTTACTTTTTCCCTACCCGGACGCGCCCGCATCTGGCGCAAAGAGCGGGAAGCAAAACAGGCGCGCGACGCAGTGGAAGAAGCAATCCGCCTCTTGCTCTCCGGACGTTACGGACACGCGATTCGCGCCGCCGAACGCGCCTGGAAGGCCGGACAGTTGACCGGGACGGCTGCGATTATCGCCGCGCGCGCCGCGCAAAGAATGCGCGAAAGCGAAAAAGCCTCGCTCTGGCTGGAACGCGCCCGCGCCACCGGCGCTGAGATGGAAATCGCCATCGGCATGATCGGCGCGGAAATGGCGCTGGAACAGGAAGATTTCACCGGCGCTTTGCAAAACCTTCAGGAATTGCAGGATCGGCATGGCCGCCATATCGCCGCCATGCGCCTGGAATTGAAGAGCCTGCAAGGAACGGGCAATATACCCGCCGTATTGAAGCTCGTCCGCCAGCTTGAAAAGCGAGGAGGCATGAATGCCGCCGTCGCGATGGAAATTCGCCGCAAAGCCCATCAGGAAGCCTTGAGTCAGCGTGAGGGGGATGCGGAACAGTTGCTTGCTTATTTTGAGGCTTTGCCTGAGGACGAAAAGACGCCGCGTTTGGCGCTGAATGCCGCCAGAAGTCTTGCCCGCGCCCATGCGCCAGAAGCCGCCGCCGATATCGTGGAAACCGCTCTTGATGTGGAAAACCTGCCGGAACTTACCGCCCTGTACGGACAACTGCCCGCCGAACCCGGCAAGGCGCTGATCGGACGCATCGCCCGCGCGGAAGCCTGGCTTAAAGCCCGCCCGTATGACGCTGTTTTGCTCCTCTCTCTTGGTCTGCTATGTGAAAAGCAGAAACTCTGGGGCAAGGCGCGAAGTTATCTGGAAGCCTCGCTTGCAATTACGCCCGGTCGCGCGGCTCATCTTGCCCTGGCGCGACTCCTTGATACTCTGGAGGAGCCGGACGCCGCCAACCGGCATTACCGCCAAGCCGCCAGCATTGACGGCAATCAGGGCTGACGGCAGAGTTACAGCGATTTTGGTTTATATTGATTCCCGCAAATAAAGCTACTATCGCGTAATTGTGGGATAGGAAAAATACCGCAGCATACCCCCTCTCCCACTCGTGGCGCATCCACAAGCGAGAGAGGGGAGCAAAGCATGTTCTCCCTGACAGTCGCGTTATTTACAGAAAGAAATATAAAACCTATGTGTTTCCCATTTTTCCGAAAGCAAACGGAAATTTTTTTCCTGTGGTAGATTTGTAAGTGACACATTTTGCGTCCCGCTAAACACACATGCGGAAACATACAGGACAAAGCAATTATCATGAATAAGCAACTCCCAATCTTGTTGCAGGAGCAGGAGCAAGCCTTGCTGCTGGCCTGGCTTGAGTACCGGGCGAATCCTGATTTTGAGCGTTTCGTCGCGTTAGTTTCGCTGCTCGACAGGTTTACAAATTCGTTACAGGAAAAGAGTCAGGCAGGCTTGGCGCATGCTTGTCGTCAACTTGAACAAAAAGCGCTTGCGCTGTTCGGCGACGAGGCCAGACATCCGATTTCCGAGCCTGGCCTTGAAGAGATGGAAAGAATAATAGTTCGATTCTCCGAGTTGATGCGTTATTACGCGCGGCATGGATTCCGGCTGCAACCTGATCGGCGGGGTGTGACGCATGTGCCGGACAGAAGCGTCGGAACAGACACGAACATTGTGATTAAGGCGACGCCTGAAAAGACAACAGAAGACGTCGGCAAAGATGCTGTGGAGATAGGAGTCAAAAGTCGATCCGTATATCTTCTGGGCGGCGAGGAAGCTGCCTGGCGCGATTTGGTGGCGCAATTGCGTTATTTCGGCGTAAAGGCGGAACGGAGAGACTGGCATGCTCCGGTAGCGGACGATACCGATTTGAGCATTTATTTGGTGGATATGCAGGGACAACAGCAACCGGAAAGGTTCAGCTTACTGAGATCCCTGCGCGAACGGCATCCCACGGCTTTGATCGCCTGCATGAATGTGGCGGATGATTTTGCGCTCATCCATCGCGCTCTGATGGTTGGGGTGGATCATTGCTTTCTGGAAAGCGACAGCGCCTTGCAGCAAATCCTGGAACTGGTGGCCAACCAGATGGGAACAGACGAGGAATCTTACCGGGTGCTGGTAGTGGAAGACTCCATGACAGCCGCCCATGCAATCCGCAGCACACTGGAATCGCACGGCGTCGAAGTGTTTACGCTCAACACACCTTCCAATATCTTGCAGGCGATTCGGAGCTTTCAGCCGGAACTGATTTTGATGGATATGTATATGCCGTATTGCACGGGAGTGGAAGCATTGCAGGTCATCCGCCAGTATGACGAATTCTTGAGCATCCCTGTGATCTATCTGTCCGGCGAAACCGATGTCGGTTTGCAGGTTGCCGCGCTACGTCTGGGGGGAGACCAGTTTTTGACCAAGCCATACAATCCGGTGCTGATGAACGCCGTGATAAAAAGCAAGATAGAACGCTATCGGGCGCTGCGCCGCATGATGCAAAGCGATAGCCTGACCGGACTTTTGGACCATACCAGCAGCAAACAGGCGCTTGCCGACACATTGAAAAACATGCCTGAAGGATATTATCTTGATGTGGTCATGCTGGATATAGACCATTTCAAGCAGGTAAACGATGCACATGGACATGCTGTCGGCGATCAGGTGATCAGAAGTCTGGCCTGGCTCTTGAAGCAGCGTCTGCGGCAAAGCGACATCGTGGGGCGTTACGGCGGCGAGGAATTTGTGCTGGGATTGATCGTAAAGGCTCCGGGCAAGGCGCGGAAGTCGCTGGATCGTATCAGGAAAGACTTTAATCGTATTTCTTTTCATGGCGCGGAAGGCAAGCAATTCAAGGTCAGTTTCAGCGCCGGATTGGCAAGCCACGGGAAAAGTCAGGAGAGGCGGCTGGAGTATGTGCTGGAGCAGGCGGACAGCGCGTTGTACCAAGCCAAGAGTCAGGGGCGCAACCGGATTGTCATGGCATCGTGAAACAATTTATGGCTAATGAATCATGATGGACGAAAACAGACAAAAACGCCGTTTGCGGCTCAAGGAGCGTTGTCTCGCATGGCGCGAGGCGTTGAAGGCTTCCTGGCCGTTCCTGTTGCTGGTTGCAGGAGGGTTTTTACTCGCGTTTTATTTTGTGAAGCCTGCGCCCCCTATGACTCTCGTCATGAGTACGGGGCGTGAGGACGGTCTTTATCACGCCTTTGCCAGACAATACCAGGAATTTTTTGCCAAAAATGGCGTCACCCTTGAACTTATTACTTCGCAAGGATCTGGCGAGAATCTGCGCCGGTTGCGCGAGCAGAGAGTGGATGCTGCCTTCGTGCAGGGCGGAGTCGCGTCGAACTGGCGGCAGGATGGGCAGGAAAGCATGTTGTCGCTGGGGAGCGCGTTTTATGAGCCGCTTTGGGTATTTGTGCGCGATGATCCCATGCCGAAAAAATTGTCCGATCTTGCGGGGCTTAGAGTCACGATCATTCAGGAAAGCGCCAGCGCCCATGCCTTGGCCTATCGCCTTCTGGCGGCTAACGAACTTGCTGAAAATGATGTGCGCTTGATGCCTATGGGCGAGATGGAGGCAGCCCAAGCGCTGCAACAGGGCGAGCTGGACGCGCTTTTTGTGATCGCCGCGCCGGAAGCGATGGTGGTGCAGGTTTTGCTGCGCTCGCCGATGGTGCGCCTTATGAGTTTTGTTCAGGCCGAGGCTTATCATCGCCGTTTTCCTTATCTGTTTCGCCTCATCATGCCGGAAGGCGGAGTTGATCTGGTGCGAAACTATCCGCCGCATGATGTCGACCTGCTTGCCGCGACTGCCAATCTGGTCATCCGCGAGGATGTGCATCCCGCCCTGCAAACCCTGATGCTTTCCGCCATGCGCGAAATTCATGGCGATAGCGGTTTTTTTCAGGGGCGCGGAGAATTTCCCGCCTATAAGGACGGGGATTTTCAGTTATCTTCTTCCGCCGAGCGTTTTTACGCTTCCGGCCCGCCCTTCATGCAGCGATATATGCCTTTTTGGCTTGCGGTGCTGACTGATCGTTTCCTTATTCTCATCATTCCTGTTCTGACTCTGCTGCTGCCCCTTGTGCGATTTGCGCCCGCGATTTATCACTGGCGGATTCACGCGCGTCTTTGCCGAATTTACGGCGAACTCAAGTTTCTGGAGCAGGATTTAAGTCAGGCGGAGGGTGAAACGGCGCGTTTTGACCTTGTCAAACGCCTTGATGTTATTGAGGAAGCAGCCAACCGGATGCCGATCCCGCTACGCTTTACCGATATGCTCTACACCCTGAAAGCGCACATCAATCTGGTGCGAAAGAGGGCAAGCGGGAGCAGAGGGGAGAAAGCCGCAGACGAAAATGATGATGAATAGGTCGTAAAAGCTGCAGGAAGCATTGGCGTGCGACCCAGACTGGCGGATAAAAGTCCAGAAGCCTTGATTATCAAGGGCTTTTTGGACTTTATAGGACGATACCGGAATATCATTTGGGCTGTCACAGGATCGAACTGTGTACCTACGGATTAAGAGGCGTATGGTTTTTTCATAAATATCAAAGGGTTAAGGCTAAAATTGTTCTACAATTTTGGAAAAATCATAGTTCCAAAAGCCTTATGGGGCGCGGCCTCTGATTTTTTGTAGAATGGAAATCGCATTTAGGGGCAGCGTATAAACGAACTGGGAGCGACAGAAAAACGTCGAACGCCAGCCGCTCCGCCTCTTTCGCCTTTGCTTTCTCCAGTGCGGTAAACGCCGCTATCTCGCTTGCCTGAGCCAGAGCCTCGGCTGATTTAGCCGCTATCGCATCCGCCTGCGCTGCCTGGTACGCCGCGTACTTTGCCTGCCCAAAAGCTAAAGCCTTTTTTGTCA
>WRMF01000014.1 GCA_009777245.1 Betaproteobacteria bacterium | reverse complement strand
GCTGATTGGTGAGGGATTGCACGTCGGCAAAGGATACGCGGTTGGCAATGGCGGTCAGCATGGCGTCAACAGCGGAATTCTGTCCTTCGAGTTCGTCCGCGATCTCTTTCAAGGTATCCAGAGCCTCCGGCGCGCCATTCACCAGATTGGCAATCGCCGTCGAGATCAGCGTCTCAACGGTGGATTGGCTGATGCCGCCGCTGGTTTCCAGATCGCTTACCGTCGCGGATAGCGCGGCAACCGTGGCTCGGTCGGTCTTGAACGCCGCGGCAACCGCGGCGATCAAACTCTCCATTTCAGTGCGTACATTTGTACTCATATTTCATGCTCCTACAAAAGTGATGCGTTAAAAAAGAGGGCGTAATTCCAGGGCAGATCAAGATTGGCCTGCGCCCGCGCCTGTTCCCGCTCGGTCAAGGCTTGCTCCAGGTCAAAGCGCACCGCGCCCGCCGCCGCGCCGGGAATACCCGGCGGCCCCTGGATTGCCACTTCCACAATCTCCAGATTGCCGCTGCCAAGCACGGTGATTTTGGGAAGCCGCGTCATAGCGTGTCCTCCAGAATCGCCAGACGACCGCGCAGATAGATTTGCGATTCGCCCGCAGGGTCGGTAAAGACAACCCGATAGCGCGCCGCCGTTGCGGTGATGGCGCGGGTTTCTGCGCCGGAGAGGCGGAATGCCACCGCGCCATCCGCGCCAAGTGGATGCTCGGTCGGGTAACTCCTTGGCTTTCCACGTTCATTCTGGCTATTGAAAATCTCAAGCCTTGCGGTGAGGCCGGTCAAATCCACGGGACGGCGGTTAGGCTGCAAGCGGCGAAAGGCGAACGACCAGACGAACCCGCGGGTAATTGCGTGGATGCCCGTGAGATCGAAAGTCCGGCCTCTCATGACAACCCCCCGGCGGCTATGCCGCCTTACCCTGCAAAAACGGGGCTGAATCAGACCCCGGCGTTGTCACTGTGGCCTTGAAGCCCAGCGGGAAATAGGCATAGACATCCCCGATGTACGGCTCCGCCGCCGCGATTACTTCCAACATGCCAAAGTTCTTGCGGCGCGAGTCCTCCAGTTGATAACGGTATTTGCCGAGAGCCGCCAGTACTTCTTCGAGCATGACTGCTCCGGCTTCCATAAGGGCGAGAGCGCGATCCTGCCTGCCGACATGTTTTACCATCGCCACCACGTACCAGATTTCCTGCCAGCGAATCGCGCCGGTCGGCATCGTTTCCTCCGGGGTATAGGATTGCAGGACGACATAGAGAGCGGGCGCGGCCTGCGCGTTCTCGGCGACATCCGCCAGATCGGCGGATGCAAACACCTTGCCGTCCGCCGACGGACATTTTTGCTTCAGGCGTTCAATGATTGCTGATCCGGTCTTCAAGAGCATGGTTTCTGATTCCTGATTCCTGATTTCTGACTACTGATTCCTGCCCGACCACTTCATCCGCTCCTTGCCCTTCTCGATACGGGCGTGGGATTGAGTGGTCATTGCCGCGTCTTCGAGGAGCATTTCCCCGTTTGCCAGCATCCGTAGCAGGTCGCGAGCGAGTTTGGCGCGGGAATCCACCTGCTCCGGCACTTTTAAGCCATGCAGGAACCACCAGGCGAGATCGCAGGAAATCCGCCTGATTAACTTCGGCGCCGACGCAAAAGGAACCTTGTAGCGTCCCGCCAGAGCCGCGTTGATCTCGGTATCCGCGTTGATTACGGCGCGCTTGACCAGCAACGGATCGGGCGTGCCGGTACGGTCGGATTCCGCGATCTGGTTGACCGCGTCCTCGCCGTACTGGCTATAGAGGTCGGATAGGCGGCTGTACATGGCTGGTATCAGGGGTCTGTAGGGGCGAACCTGTGTGTTCGCCCGATATTGGGCAGACACATAGGTCTGCCCCTACATTCTGGCTCAGGCGGCAGACAACCGAGCCAGGCATTCCGGCCACAGGCAGAGGGTGATCGGATTCGATTGCACCTCGATGTCCCAACCCTTGCCCATCCTGCGCGGTTCGGACTTGGCGTACCATGCCTGACCCAGCGTGTTCACCGCCTCGTTGTAGTTCGCCGGAGCGTTATAGGTGACGAACGCATTGGCGGCTACCGGATAGACCAGGGCGACGTCATCGGGGATGAACGGAATGCCGCCTACGCCGCCCGCGTATTCCTCAAAGGTTATGCCGCCGAAGGTAAAGCCGTGCCGCATGTCGCCGCCCATTCGATCCGCAGCCGCCTGCCAGCCAGCGTAAGCCGCCCTGACCTTGGTATGATCCACCATCGCGTCGAAGAACTCGGAGCCGCACAAGGCGCGGACTTCGGTAATGGCAATGCCATTGGCGTTCTTCTCAATGGCGCGTTTGGTATCCAGATAAGCCTTGAGGATGTTGGTTGCCGCATTGGAAAAATCGACGTTGTTGGCGATGGGAGTCACGCCGAACTCATTAAACAGGTCGTAAATGACCGTGGTTCCGTCCGCGTCCAGCACCTTGCCCGCCAGAGCGCCGACGCGGTGATATTCGCGGGTAGTCTCAATGGATTGTTTTAATTGGGTGAGCTTGTCGTTGATTACCGTGGCTTGCGCTTCCAGCCCGGAATCGGTCGCTTCCTTGCCGAAGGCGCGAATGTCCTGGATGTCTTCCGGCAGAATGGTTCCGGTAAGGGGCAGATGGGTTGCGGTAAGGGTGATAGTTTTGCGCTTGCCGCCTTCGACCGCGTGTCCGGGGGCGTTGCGGCTGGTGTTCGGCACCAGCACAAGGCGACCGCCTTGCAACTCAATGACGATGGAAGTGGTCTTGACGCCCTTGTCGGGAAACAGCGGGGCAAGACGACCCGGCGCGGTCGGCAGCTTTTCGACTGCTTCGGTCAAGGCGTTTACGGTGAAAAGGTCTTCGGTGTTCATGGTGTTCCTTTCGGTTCAGATGTCAGTGGTCATGGGGCTGTAGGGGCAGACCTGCGCGTCTGCCCAATGTCAGAGCCTTTCGCGGACGACAATGCCAAGCGCAATCAATGCCGCTTCGCCCGCCGCGATTTCTGTGTTCGTCGCGCCGTCCGGCCATACGAGCCTGTCCCTGGCGACGATTGCTCCGCGAGCGATCACGACGCCGGGTTTTGTCTCGCCGCCGGGGGATTCCTCAATCAGCACTGCATCCGCCAGCGCGGTAGCGGCGGCGGTGACGGGCGCATAGTTGCCGCCGGTTCTGGCAAGCACGGTTCCGATTGGATACGTGGGCGTATGCGCGGCGATAGGCACGGATTCACGGCTCCATTGATGATCTATTTCCTTCAGCAGCAGGTCGGAGAGGACGGGTTTTTTGGTATTCATGTGGGTTTTCCTTTCGGGTCAGAGGTCAGTAAACAGTGGCCAGGCAGGGGCTTATCGCGCCCGGCGTTCAGCGTCGGCCAGGAGCGGGTTGACAGCGGCGGCTGGCGCGCCCTTGTTCGTATGCGCGGCTGTACTCACCACCACCGGCTGGGCGGCGATATAGCGGGCAAAGCCTTCCGGGTTATTGCGGTATTCATCCCGCACAAAGTCTTCCGAGCATGGGGGGAGTATCCCGGCCTTTTTTGCGGCTTGAATTGCCACTTCCAATTGCTCGGCATTCACCTTGTCCACAAAATCGGCATGAGTTTTTGCGAGGGTTGAGTGCGCCTTCATGACCCGATCAAGCTCAGTGCGCGGCACAAAGTCGGCCTTATGCGCTGCCGCCTTCATCGCGTTCATGAAATTGCCGTCTGTGAGGCTTGTCATGACTTGCGGCAAACGCGCATCGTCCGGCAGCGACAGGCTTTGCCGCATGGCGGCGGTTTCAGGAGCGGAGAGCATGGCTATTAGCTTTTCGAGTTCGCCAGCAATCTCCTTTTCGGTCGCCGTGATTGGCAGACCGATGAAATAGCGCAGGCGTTCCAGGATGTCTTCCATCTGGTTTCCTTTCGTGTGGATTGAAGTGGAGAGGCTTGCATCTGTAAGCAAGGCTCTGTTGATAGCTGTCAAATGTAGATTCGGGTGATTGGTAAGACCCGCGCCGACCAGGGCGATAACGCGCCCGGTGTTGATTTCATATTTGAAGACCGGCGAGAGATAGCGGTATTCGCGCTCTTTAATCATTTCCGCCGCTTTATCCGTCCATTCGACCGTGCCCCAAAGACCGTCCTCGCGGGCTTCGATGGCGGTTATCCATCCGGCGGCGGGCGCGGGCTGACCGTTATTGGCGGTATGAATGGATTGATGCTCGTAGTCAATGGCGAGCGACATACCCATAGCCGTAAAGGCATTCGTTACAGCTTCCGCATCAAGGAAGTTAGGGCCACGTCCGTCGCGTCCTGTAAAATTACCGGCGGGAATCAGGTGGACTTGCGTGAGGTCGTTGCCAGGCTCCCATTCCGGCATCTCGTAGAGATGCGCGGCGACAGAAAGCTCGGAAGCCCCCTTTACAAAGGGGGTTGCCGCAAGGTCAGGGGTTGAATTTACCGTATTCATGCCCGGAAGCGTACCGAGCATGAATGCGATTTGTCAGGGGGACAGCTGTCGGGAAAAACTTAGAAAGCAGTGATTAGGGGGCAGAACATCGTAGGGGCAGACCTGTGTGTCTGCCCAACATCGGGCGAACACACAGGTTCGCCCCTACGGAACCCTGTCCTCTGCCTACGCCTACGCCATCCTATGCCTGGTCACGGTTACGCCTTCGGCAATCTTGGTTACGGTTTTGGTTCCCGTTCTGGTCGGTTGCGGGTGGCCGGATAACATAGGCAGCGGCGTAGCAGGGAGGCTCGGATGCGCCGCTCCATCGCCCTCTATGAAGGCGGACGCGCCGATGCCGACTGCGCGAATATGATCTATCTCGACCTTGGCGCTGTTGATGATGGTCTGGGCGGTGTCGTTGATCGCCCTGGCCTGGGCAGGTTCCATCTCCCCTGCCTTCAAGGAGCGCAGTGTGCCGAACAGCACCTCGCGCAGTTCGTTGATGTCGTTACTCATGATTGATTCTCCTCTTCAAGTTTTTTGATTCGGCGCGTCACCGCGCCGCGCAGAAGTATGACCTTAACAATCTCCGGGCCGTATTTCCTGTAGTGATTCCGGCGCATAAGATCGGCGCGGCTGATAAGTTCAAGGTTGTCCAGGGTGATATTCCGCTTGTCGCCATCCTTGAATATGACGGCATGATCAGGCGGGATCGCGCCGTTTGCCTCTTCCCAGAGCAAGCGGTGAACAAAGCGCCAACGCTTGTGCATCGGCACTTCGTCAGTGATTTTGCGTTGCAGGAATCCGTCGAATAGCCGCTCCGTGCCGATAGGCTTGTATTGCTCCAGCGCCCGCCCGCCACGCTCGCCCGGCTTGAATTGAGTTGCCTTGCCGCCAATAACCATTCCTTTTGTTCCCTTGCTCCACGGGACATGCCCTGGCTTGAAGCGTGTAGCGACATTCTTCTCATGGCCTTTTTGCAAACGCCCGCCCGCCGGACTGGCGAGAAATGCGGCGCTCTTCTTCAGGCCGAGCCTGCGAGCCTTGCCGTAGATACACTCGACGTTGCGCTCAAACCGCGCGGTCAGTTCAACGGTCGGCGTGTCCGGGTACAGACGCCTCAACTCGGCGATCTCTTCATCCGTCCATAATTTACGCGGCGGGAGAATGCCTTTGCTTTTTGTCATTCAAGCCACCGCTCAACGCTTCTGCTGGTCATACCGAACTTGAGCGCAATCTCGTGAATGGCCTGGTCGTGGGTATAGCGATACATCGTCACCAGGCATTGATATTCCTTGTCCGCAGCTTCCTTTGATGCAGCCGTCTGCGCGCCTTTCAGATTCGGGATGTAGAGACGGCAACCGCGATACCGCTGCATCATGCGGCTTGCCGCTTCTTCTCCCACGACTTCGGCCAGTTGCGCCCAGCGTCGCTCGCCCGCCTGATTGCCGCCGCCCTCGACCGAGGGCATGGGAAATTCCAGGCCAGGCCATTCCGCCATCAATGCCGCCGCCGCTTCAAGGCCGCAGACAGCCACCAGTTCCCGCGCCGTATCGGGAAAATTCGGGAACCGCATCAGACGGGAAAGCAATTCAGGGGTCATGGGGATGCAGGGGCAGACCTGTGTGTCTGCCCTAAGGGCGAACATGCAGGGGCGACCGTCATGCGTCGCCCGCATCCGGCAACCTGTCTTCTGATATGAGTATCAAGCGCGGCGATGATTTTGATAAGCGTCGCCTCGTCAGAGAATTCAAGGAGAAGCTCTACATTGTCATGCCCCTTGATACCGGCCATCTGACTGGCGATACCCTCGATGTAATGCTTGGGCATAACCTTGACCGGCGGGGTTTGCATCTGCCCCAACGCTTCCGCCAGACGGTAGATTTTTTTGAGGTACGGCTGACGCGACGCGGCGGCGCGAAAGACAAAACGCCATTCGGATGCAAGGGCAGATACAGGTTCGCCCCTACGTCTGTTCAGGCGATCAAGCACCTTGCCGATTTCCGCCGAGGAGCAGTCTTTGAGGGACGCCTTGCCCGTCACCTCCCGCACGATGTCGCGGCGCATGTCGTCGTCAATCCCTTGCGCCTTGCAGGCCGCGAATACGGCTCGCATACAGGCGGCATGGTAGCCGCCTGCCTGGGTTTTACGAACGGCTATCATGTCGTCACCCCCGCGAACAGGTCGCCGGTTGAGGTACAGCGCGGCGGGGGAATGGAGCTGTCTGTCGGCGCGAATGCCGTGCAGCATGGTATGCCAAACTGGTCAAAGCGCCACTCAACAGGGTATTCAGGGTCATCGGCGGACAATGCAAAAGTCTTGCCGAGTATCGGACAATACTCTTCGTCTTCCGGCTTATCGCGCTGGCATCGGAAACACCAGTGCTCCATGAAGTTGTCGCCTTCCGTGCCGTTCGACGGGCGATATTTTTCGATAATGGTTTCCATTATCGCCATGCCGATCTGGGCGGAAAGTGACTCCTGACCACTAACAACTGATTCCTGTCTCATGTCGCCACCTCCGATTTCTCGCCGCCCAGGGCTTCTATGAGCGCAGGCAGGAAATGAACAAACTCGCCAGTCATCAATGCGAATTCGGCATCAAACAGTTCCTCTGCGGTTTCCACCTCTTCCAGTTCTTCTTTCAGCACATCCAGAAACTCCAGACGCTTGATCTCCCCTTTTTCGGTCAGAACGAAGGAAAGACGGTCGTCATAGGTAAGCGCAAGACGGGTCGGAAACTTGCCCGCCTGCAAATGGGCGCGAATTTCCGGCAAGGTCTCATCCCGCAAGGAATGGCGCACATAGCGCACCGCCGCTTGTTCCCCGGTTGCGGATTTCAACTCGCAATCCCGATCAATGGCAAAAGGCGCATCCCCCGACAACAGCCATTCCGTCATTGCCAAAGCGGGTGAAAGCCGCATGGATAAGAGCTTGCAGGGAAAATCATCCAGACAATCGCCCAGAGCTTCCAACACTTCTTCCGCTTTCTTTTGACTGCCCGCGTCAACTCCCAGCCAGCCATGCGCCGGGTCTATCCATACAAAAGTTTTACGCCGACAGGCAAAGGCTCGCGGCAAAAGTTCGTCCCAGACCTTTGCCTGTAAATCTCTCAATGCCTTGCGCCCCGGCGTAAAGCCTTGCTCCTGCGCGATCTTTTCCGCTCGCGCCTGAACTTCCTGACGAACGACAAGCGAGGATAAAAGCCTTGTTTCCGTCTCCAGGGCAAGCAGCCATTGCCCGCCGATGGCATGTATCAATGTTTCCGGGTCACGCGCAGGACGGGGCGAAACCCAGCCCCGGCTTGTCGCCTCGAATGCGCCGCAAGGCTTGAACCGCCCTCGCGCAAGTTGTGCATTCAGCGCATCGGCGCTTATCTGCCAGGGCGCGGGCAAGCGATAAAGATGTAGATTCTTGAACATCATGTCGCCACCTCCACTTCAAACGGCGTGACGGAAAAATCCTCAACGCCGGTGACGACCGTGATTCCGGCAATGCCCGCGACGGCGGCGGGTTCGGCAAGAATCGCGTCCTTGTTGATCTCCACTTTTTCACGCAGGAAGCGGGAGAGGCCGAGCATCCGCAAGGCTTCGATCACCTTGTCCTGCCCGCGCACAGAGACCGAGGGCGGGCGTTGCCGCCATTGGACTTCGCCGGTGATGAGATTGGCGGTCTTGCCTTTCGCCCCGCAGAGCAGGGCGCGGTTGGCTTCCGCCCATCCCTGAACGCCGGATGTCAACGTCTCAATCCTCTCTTTCAGGGCGTCAATTTCACCCTTGTTCGCATCGGTGATTTTCGCTATCGCGTCGTTCATCTCGGTTTCCAGACGCTTCAGTTGACGCTGCACATCGCCCAGCGTCTTGATTGCGCCCATTGCCTCGTCTTTCGTTTGGCAGACGTAGATGGCGGCGGTTTTCTTTGCTTTGGTCATGGTGAATCTCCTTAAAATCGGGTTGCTTTGAAATAGGCGGCGCGCCAACTGACGCCAAGGTTGCGGCGGATGCGCCACACCCTCTGCCAGCGGCAGACGAGCATGAAGAGGGACACGCCGCGCCATGACAGCCAGAGTTGCAGTCCGCAAATGGCGGTCAGAATAACGATCAGCAGGGTTTGTAAATTGCCGTCCGCAGGACTCATCTCGCTCCCCTTAATGCCTTGATGGTTTCAGCATGGGCTTCCGTCACATGCGCGGCGGTTATGCTCTTGCCCAGGCCGACCGATGCGTTCAGGATGACCATCAGCCAGTTATCTACCGCGAGCGGATAGGCGTAACTCCGCCCGCTCCTGTCAGTCAGGAGCCTTGATAATTCATCCACGGCGGCGGGTTCCAATACATTCGTCGCAAGGCCGAGCCGGTGATTGATGTAGCCGGACAGGCTCTTTCCCAAAGGCGGCAGATGCACGACTTCGCACCTCTGCCAGACTTCGCGCACACTCTGGTCATATGGACTTAGACGATCCGCAAGCTCCGGCTGACCGAGGAGCACAATGGAGAGCATCGGCCTTTGCAAGCCTTTCACGGCGGGGTTTTTCATCTCCAAAAATCTTTTGAGATGCCGCAAGGTCGGCTTGGGGAGGCAGTGTGTCTCTTCGATAATCAGCAAGTGCCGCCGGTTCTTCGATGCCGATTGGGAGTCCGCCAGACACGCCGCGACTTGTTTTAATTGCGCCTCCGCCGTCTGCCGTTGTTTTATCCCTGGCGCGACTTCGGCCATGATTGCCTGGACGATGTCCGCGCCCTTCAGGGTTTTACCGGCCTTGTCGGTTTCTTCCATCCGCTGGGTATGCGGCTCGATAACCACGACTTCGCCCTCGGCGGCAAGGTCGGTGACAAGCAAATCCTTCAGGGTAGACTTGCCGCTGCCGGATTCGCCAATGACCGCAAGCAGGCCGCCATATCTGGCCTTGGCAAGCATGTGCTCATAGACCACGCGCATGTCGCCGCCAAGGAATACCGCTTCCTTCCGGTCGGGCGGCATGAAGCAATTGCCGGAAATATGAAACGCCTGCCGTGCCGCTGGCGTTAAAGTGGGTTTTTGGATTAACATTTCTACCTCCTGAAAAAGTTGATGAGAAACTGCTTCGGGATGCCCGCCGGACGCCGCAACCCCGTCCGGCGGGTTTTCTTCAATTTGAACAGCGTTCAAATTTCGCTTTGGCTCTTCACAGGATGCGGGCGGGCGGTTGCCGCGTATCTCAAAATGCGCGGCATGAACGGCAGCCATGACCCTTTCCGCCTTGTCCTTGTTTCTGATCGGTAAATACCCCTGCCGGATGGCGCGATACGCCACGGCAGGATTGACACCGGCGCGGCGGGCAAGCTCACGCACCGGAAAGCCCGCCTGCTTAAGCGCGACACATGCCAACTGAAAATCACATTGCGACGACATTGGGATGCTCCTCGGTCTGGTTCTGGACAAGGCGATCAAGCGCGTCCTGCGGGACGCCGTTCGGGTATCGTTGACAAAGCCACTCGTAGAACTCCGGCTGCCAAATCCGCCCGGCGGACTCGGTGGCTTCCTTGACTATCCGAGCGGCGCGAACGGTCGGGATGATTGAGGGGGCGACTTCCACGGCTGGCAAGGTGTTGTCCGGGGTAAACCGCAAGGGCAGCGGGAGCACGTTTACGGTTGCTTGCTTGTGCTGCTCGACTTCGGCGAACGGGTCCAATGCGCCCATGAATGGGTCTAAATGACGGTCTTTGACAAGCAGGCGTTCCGCATCCGTCAGGGTCTTTGCGCAGGTCGCCGCTTTGTCCAGGCGTTTCTGCGTCCTGACCGCTTCCGTATCCGGCGGCGATTTGTATTCCTCACCCACGATGGCAGCCATGTCCGAGTATTGGTACGTCCCTATAGACACCACTTCATCCAGCGGATAGTGGGTCTCCGTGCCGTCGTCGTTTATTTCGATGGCCATGACGCCGCCGCCCGCCAGCGGCGCGTAGCAAAGGGAGAGCTTGCTTCCGATCTCAATCCCCGGAACATGGGCGCAGCGGTATTTTTTCCCGTCAAGCTGCACGGTCAGATCGCCCTTGACCTGCGCCGTAACCGGACGGCTTGTCGCCAATTGCTTCAAGGTGGCGGCGGGCGCGGTCTTGATAAGTTGCTCGGCGGTGATTGTTCGCCATGCGGCGAAGCGGGTCATATTGTGCCGGGTGTGAATCCGGGTCTCGTTGAACCAGATTTGATAGTCATATGCGGCTTGATTCAGGCTCGAAAAATCGGTAATCCGGTCGCGGGCAAAAGACAGCCAGCCTTCAAATTTCATCTCCCATAGATTGTTGGCCTGCTCGACCTGGCCTTTTGCCCTGGGATTGCCGGGCTTGTTGACTATCAGTCTGACCCCCATTCGGGCGCAGAAGCGACGGACAAGACCAGAGGCGGTCGCGCCCGGATCTACCATTATCATGACCGGCTTGCCGTGCATCGGGTCATGCGGGTTTTCTTTTTCCGCCATCAGCCATGTCAGAAAATCAACGGTATGCTCGCCACTCTCGGAATGCGGGTAATACCTGACCCGAATCACTCCGCTGGCATGGTCAGTCATCACATAGCGAATGACGCGAAACTTCTCGATTGCCTTAAGGTTTTGCGGCTTGTTTTTGTAATGGACGGCTTTGTTCAACGGGACAATGGCATTTCCTTCTCCGTCTTTTCCGCCCGGCAGATAGAAGAGAATGCAAACGGAGGCGTCAACCTGCCAGCACCAGTTTGGATGCGGACTGGCCAAAGGCTGATACGGTCGAGGCTTGCGCGCGGTCTTCAAGGAAAGACCGTAAGCGTCCATTGCGCGCGAGATGGCGGAATCGGAAAGCGCGATGATTTCTCCGGTTGCCGGATCAATTCGCTCCGCCCGAATCAAGCCGTTTGCCCGCAATTTGCCAATCGCGTCCGCCAGAGTGCGAACCTCTTTGTCATTTTCCTTTTGTGCGCGAAGCAGAGTTTGCAGCACGGCCTCGCACTCTTCCTTGCTCACGGAATGCAGTCCGGCATCGGCGCGCCTCTTGCGAACCGAATAGCGATGCTCTTTCAGCCAGCGGTGAATGGTCTGCGCCGTCACATCCATTGATTGGGCAGCGGCCTTGATCAGCCCGGACTTTTCCCCGTGCGCGGCCATATCCAGCCGCTCGGAAAGGCGGGCAAGTTCGGCGTGTTGCGCTGGCGTGGGCATGGCGGCAGAGTTATCCGTTGTCATGGTCGTATACGTTGCCGTCTGCAAGGCCGTCGTCGGAGTTTCCGCGTTGCAGAGCGGCTCGGATGATTTCCCTGCCCTCCGATTCGTCATCATCCACCGCGTCTATACCGCCGCCGACAGGCACATTGAAGCGTTCCGCCGCCATTCGACAATAAGCGAACAGGCGACGTAATGAAGCGTTTGCCGTCTGCTCGAATACCGGATGACAGGAAATTTCGCAGTCTTCTTTCACGCCAAGCGCGCGGGCATAAAGGGCGATGCATGATTCCGCATCAATGATTGCAAGCTCCGCCTTGCGTACCGATTCATCAAGATTGTTCAGAGCCGTCTCTGCTTCGCCCGGCTCCGTATCGCTCCCGTTGCTTTCCGCGCCACGCTTGATGCTCTCCTCCTGTAGCTCGTTTATGGTTTTGTCCTTGTTTGCAATGACAGCTTTTTTGGCTGCAATTTCTTCTTTTAGCTCGTCCCGTTCCTTGAACAGCTTTGCCATGACCTCGGTAACATAATCCACGACCGCTTCCCTGTCTTCGGCATTCTCAATGACGGTGCGGACGGCTTCCTTTTCCGATTCCGGCAACAACTTGATGGCGGCATAGTCTCGCTGTTGTAGACCAAGCCGCTGAGCTTTGTCGAATAGTTCTGCTCCAATCATGCGAAAGTTGTAAGAAATCTCTTGCATTCTCCGGTAAGACAGACCAAAACGTTCTTCGCAGAATTCGTTAAAATCCTCATAAAAGTTGCGACCGTCGCAACTTTTTAGGGGGCGCATAGTCTTCCAAGCCCTTGATTCCTTTGCTCTTTGGTATGCTTCTATACCGACTTTTGTTGCGACGTGTCGCAGAAAATCGGCTGTAATTAATGCGCCGAAGTTTTGTCCAAGCTCGAAGATCGCTTCTTGGCTGTCTTGTTGCATGTTAATGACAGCCTGATTGCCATCGGCTGCCGCCAATTCAGATGGCGCTTTTGGGGCGGGGACTCTTTTAGACGGCCGAGGATTTGCAGGCGCAGACACAGCGGGTCTGTTGGATGGCATGATGATGGGAGACATGGACATGATGTTTCCTTTCAGGTTGGGATGCGGGTGTAATTGACGGCGACCTCGGCGGTGCGTTCCTGCACCGCCTTCAGGCCAGAATAAAAATGGTGGAGCAATTGATACGGGCGGCTGCCAAGCGTCCAGCGTCCATCGCGGGACTGCTGCGCCCATCCTGCCGACTCGAGGGTTTTGAGGTCGCGCCACACCGTGGATTGAGCAACGCCGGAAGCCATTAAATCCGTAACCTCTTTCAACGGCAGCCCGATAATTTCGTTTCCGGCCAGGACTTCAATTAAGGAGAGCAGGCGCAGTTGAGCGGATAGAGGGACGTTTTTGGCAAGCCGCGCCTCCTCATGAATTTGAGAGGGACAAGTCATACCGCCCTCCTTGCCGTGTCCGGCTTAAGGCCAAGGGCAATGGCTACGCGGTGCGAGCGTCCGTACTTGCCCTTTAATTTGCCGCGTAATAGGTCAACAACATCGAAGCGGGCGAAGCCGTGCGCGTTCGCCCATGCCTGAATGGCAACGCCATTTGCGGAAAACCAACGCCGCGCCGATTGCGGCGTTTGCGGATATGGAAGAGTTGCAGCGTTCATTATTTTCTCCGTGGTAATATGTGGCTTTTTCAGAATTGCCTTGGAACGGACATGACCATCTACGAAGGGTTGCAATTGCTGGCTCCCGTTGTGATTGCGCTAATCAATGCTGCTGCCTTGATAGTGGCGACGAGATTGAGCACTAAAGGAAGAAGCCACCACCAAGAGAATGAGCAAAGCGCGACAAACACGCCCCAAGAAAACCCTGTGCTGGAAGCAGCCAAAGCTACGACCAAAACATTCAGGGTACAGATGCTTGGCCTTGCCTGCGGCGCCTTCGGAGTCGTCGGCATGTTGCTGATCTCGTTATTGTTCAGAGAGGTCACACCAGGCATAGCCGCATTACTGCTGATGAGTGCGGTGTATTTGCATGTCGGATGGCTACTTGTTGTGCGAGACTTGAAATGATTACGCAGCAGCATTTTTTCCGTCCTCTCGTGGTTTGTTGTGGAAGCGTGTGGTTATTATGGTAGAAAGATTCTACGATGTCAACTGATTCTGTAGAAAATTTTGCTTTTCGCTTGCGCGAAGAGATAGATTCCAGAAGGATGAGCCTTGCAGATGCGGCTAGAGCGGCTGGTGAACCGGGATTGCAGCGGATCAAAGATGTAGTTTCTGGAAAACAGAGATGCCCGATTGACCTCTTGGCAAGATTGGCGGATGTGGTGGATGTTCTTTACATCCTGACCGGTGAGCGTGGAGGTGCGGTATCTCCAGACGAGCATGAGCTTCTCACGCTCTATCGCGCCGCGCCGCTTCCGGTCAAAATGGCAGCCGTGGGCGCACTTCAAGGCGGCAGTCAGCCACCAATACATACAACCATTGCTGCATCAGGCAGCGGCAGCATTGCCGCTGGCGGCAAAGTCCAACAATTCAATGGCCCCATCAGCGGCGGGAACTTCGCCGGTAGAGATGTCAACAACAGGAAAGGTAAAACATGAATCAAGAATTCAACGGCCCCATCAGCGGCGGCACTTTTGTCGGCAGGGATGTCAATATGATGTGTACTGGCATTGATCAGTGCCCACATCTGATTGATGAGGCACATCGGCAAAAACTTTTTGAAGAAAGGACAGAGATTCGAGATTGTCCGCGCAAAGTGCGGGAAACGTTTCTGCGCCTGATGGAGGATTTTCACTTCTCGAAGGAACAGCTTCGTGCTGCATGGAACTACCGCGTTCTCACCCACGACAATGGCTGTATCAAGCTGGAACCAAGCCAAGTGAATTTTTGGCATGCCGTTTATGTCATTATCGCTATGTTTGCGGTTTGGCTTGTGACCAGCATTTTCTTTCTGCTGAGTCGGCATGACATAACTCATTGGGCGGCATGGTTGGGCGTGTCTTTAATATTTGTCTTGGCCATCTTCGGATATGATCGTACCGAGTTCTCCCCGCGCCGCGCCGCCAAGAAGGTCATGGTCGCCTTGTCCAACATTGAAGACAAGCCGGATAAAGATAAGTAAGCAATCACCGCCAAGGAAACGAAAATGAAGTTCGTGCTATACATGTTTCTGCTGCTCTTTTGGTTCATAGCGACTGTTTGGCTGTTGATAGCATGGATCAATACGTCCAAGGCCAAGAAAGAAGCAGAATCATTGCTGGAACAGTTAGGCGCTGATGCGGCTCTGCTCAGTCGGCAATTTGATGAGTTAGGCGATGATGCGGCTCGGCTCAGTCGGCAATTTGATGATGAAACTGCCAAGCTTACGCAGGAAATTACACAACTCAAAAAGAAGCTGAGTGCTGCGGATGAAGAAATTTCCAGTCTGAAAATATATCGGGTGATTCAGGATGTAGAAAAGCATGTCCTGGCCGCAGAAGAAAAGGCTAAAGAGCGGCTTGCAGCAGCCAATGCTGCCGCGATGAAGCTGATAGCAGACGCAAAGGCTGAATTAGCCAGAGCCAACAAGGAAGGCAGGGAAAGACGGGCGAAAGCAGAAGAAGACGCCAGCAAAAAACAGGCAAAAGCCGAAGCGTTGCTTGAATCCGCCGCGCATGACGCACATGCAATTATCAGCAGGAGCAAGGAACAGGCAGAGAAGATAGCAGGCGATGCTTACAGGGCGCTGGAGCGCGAAACAGAGCTGCGCGAGGCTGTTGACGCAATGGAAAGGCGGCTCAAGGGCTATGACAAGAACCAATTTGTTGTACCCCTATACAGCGTACTGGACGAACTGGCGGCAGAGTTTGGTTTTAAGGACGCCGGAAAAGCTCTTGAGCATGCTCGATCCGTTACCCGTTCGATGGTGTTAACCAAGCGCGCAGCAACTAGCGGTTATTCAGAGACAAACCGCCGTGAAACGGCCATTGCCTTCGTGCTTGACGCCTTCAATGGCAAGGTTGATTCAATTCTGGCAAGAGGAAAAAAGGATAATGTTGGCACACTGGAACGGGAAATAAGGGATGCCTATGCGCTGGTCAATGAGCTTGGCAGTGCATTCAGGGTTACGCGCATACTCCCGGAATATCTGGAAGCGCGCATCCATGAACTGCAAGCAGCCGCAGTTGTCAGAGCATTGAAAGAGCAGGAGAGAGAAGAACAACGCCGTCTGCGCGAGATGATGCGTGAAGAAGAGCGCGCCCGCAAGGAATATGAACGTGCCATGAAAGAAGCCGCAAAAGAAGAAGAGGCCATTCGTAAAGCGATAGAGAAAATACAAGCTCAGGCAGCGGAAGCAAACGAAGTACAGCGGGGAGAGTTTGAGGCGAAACTGCGTGACATGGAAACCAAACTGGCGGAAGCGGAGGCAAAAAATCAGCGGGCAGTTTCAATGGCGCAGCAAACCCGCATAGGGCATGTCTACGTAATTTCCAACATCGGTTCATTCGGTGAGGATGTATTCAAGATTGGCATGACCCGCCGCCTTGACCCGCTTGATCGTGTTCGTGAGCTTGGGGACGCATCAGTCCCATTCGAGTTTGATGTTCATGCGATTCTCTACAGCGAGGATGCTCCGGCATTGGAACGCGCTTTGCATCATAGTTTCTTACGGCTACAAATGAACAAGGTAAATCCTCGCAAAGAATTTTTCCGGGTTACGCTTGAAGACATCAAACGTGAAGTTGAGGTGCACGGCATTGAGGCTCAATGGACAATGGTAGCCGAGGCGCAAAGCTGGCGGGAAACTCTCAGAATTGAGGAAGAAATGCGGAAGAGCGCCGATGCAACGCGAAGGTGGGAAACATACCAACATGAATTGGAAGAATCCGCCGAGGCGCTTGATACGGGCGATTAATCCCCGCAGATTCTCCAGACCCAACCCGGCACATGCCGGGCTTTTTGTTGGGCTTGGTTTTTCCCGACACTTGTCCCCCTGACGGCCTCGTAGTGAGGCCGTTATTGTGTGCGCGTAAAAGACGGCGCGACCCGCCGGAGTGCTGTAACACCCCGACAGGCCGCCTCCCGCAAACCTTACTTGCGTTCAGCCAGGACGCCGACAGTGTACACACTGCGGGGTCGACGCTATCACGAAAGTTTCAACAATGCAGGACATAAGATGCGGGACGTGCCAGAAGAAACTGGCAGAGGCGGAAGCCACAGGCCGTTTGTCAATTAAATGCTGCCGTTGCAAAACGGTAAATCACTATGCAGGTCTTGAGCCTCAACTCATGAGCGCCGCCGAGCGCCAGGCTCAAGGAAAACCTGACCATGCAAATCACGCAAGATGTTAAACGCTCCGCATTGCGGTACTTTGGCGGCAAATGGGCAATCGCGCCCTGGATAATCGAACACATGCCGGAACACCGGGTCTACGTCGAGCCATTCGGCGGCGCAGCCTCGGTGCTGCTACGCAAGCCCCGCTCAAAAATAGAGGTCTATAACGACCTGGATGAAGAGATCGTTAGCCTGTTTCGTATCCTGCAAGACCCTGTCCAGTACCGGGAACTGTTCCGGCGGCTGTGCCGGACGCCATACGCTCGCCGCGAATTCATGCTGGCGTTCAAGTCCACGCCAGACCCGATCATCCGCGCCCAACGCGCCATCATCCGGGCTTACATGTCATTCCACCATACCGCGCTCTTCAACCCGAAAAAATGCACTTTCGCCGACGCCCGCCATCGGCACGGCGGTCATGCCAAGTCGCATGAATGGAGCACCTATCCGCGCCATCTGGCGAGCGTCTGCCGCCGGTTATCCGGCGTGTTGATCGAATGCCGCGACGCGCTTGACGTGATCCGGGTGCAGGATACCCATGATGCCCTGTTTTTCGTCGATCCGCCATATGTACACAGCACCCGGCGCAAAGGCACGAATTATCGGCATGAGCTTGACGACGCCCGCCACATCGAACTGCTGACGCTGCTTAAGGGCATCAAGGGCAAGGTGATGATCTCCGGTTACGCGAGCGAGCTTTACGACGACATTCTTTCCGGCTGGCAACGCCACACCCGCAAACACTACGCCGCCGCGTCCGGCCCGAAGGAGCGGACGGAAGTCTTGTGGATCAAGTAAGTGGCGCGGTTGCCACTCCTGCAAAAAGGTTGCAGCGGGCGCAAGAAAAGACTTGGCTCTTTGGCAGAGGAGCGCGTTACTGGCAGTGTTCCAAACACCTCACAGCAAAAGGAGAGCATCATGAGCAAAACCGAACAACGCCTGCTTGATTATCTGGCTGGATATACCCGCAACAACCCGAACAATCTGGCGCATGTAATCGAATACCCGGACTGGCAACGCATGGCTCGCCACGAACTTGACCGGCGCGCCGCCAGAATGCTTGAAACGCTACAGGATGACGAACTGCGGGCTATAGCCACCGGCTCAATCAACCTTGCCGATCTGGCGAGGCGGCTACCGGCCTGACTACTGCTAAAGCCCCGGCACATGCCGGGGTTTTTTGTTTGGCTTGGTTTTTCCCGACAACTGTCCCCCTGACGAATCGCATTCGTGCTCGGTACGCTTCCGGGCATGAAATGCTCTGACTGCCTCCGTTTCGAGAAAGCCTATTACTACCGGGCCGGTGATATGCCGGATTCGCCGCATGGCTTTTGCAACGCCGGTTCAACTCCGATTGAGCGCGGCAAGCTGATCCGCGAGACCAACGAATGTCGTTATGACCCGCCGCGCTTCGTCCTGAAGGTCAAGTCATGAGTATCAAAGACCTTATCAAAAGCCGCTTGAAGCTCCTGGATCGCGAAACCGCCGCCGAGATACGAGCCTGGCTTGACGCTTCTCTGGAAGAAAATCTGTTCTTTGTTGCCAAATACGGCGCATGGGAAGAAATAAAATGGTTTGCCTGCTCCCTTGTCGGCTTGCTCAAATCTGTTGGCAAGCTAATCATGTGGGCGCTTTTTCTTGCCGCGCTTTGCATCACGCTGGTTTTGGCAAGGTTATTCGCCTGGACGCGGGAGAAATGGACAAAGCTGACCGCCTGGGTTCGGGCGAGGGAGAGGGGCGGCGATAATGGATGATCTGCGCCTGCCTGTCGCTGTGCTTTCCATCTCCGCCGCCGGACTGATAGGCGTCATAGTCTACGAGGGATACAAGGGCGACGCCTATATTCCGACCAGGGGCGATGTGCCGACCATCGGCTTTGGCAGCACGGTCAGAGCCGACGGCTCGAAGGTGGCAATGGGAGACAGGACAACTCCCGTAGAGGCGCTTAAAACCACGCTAATCCATTTGCAAAAGGATGAGGCCGCATTCAGGGGCAGTCTGCCTGGCGTCCTTATGACCCAGGCGGAATACGATCTGTATCTGGATTTTGTCTATCAGTACGGCATGGGCAACTGGCTTAAATCATCCATGCGGCGTGAATTGCTTGCCAACCGTCCCCAGGCCGCCTGTGACGCGCTCCTTTTATACCGCCGCGCCGCCGGACGGGATTGTTCGCTCCCGCAAAACCGGGGGCCTGACGGCTGCAAAGGCGTGTGGACGCGCCAACAGGAACGCCATCAAAAATGCGTCAAGGCGGTAGGGAATTCAGGGATCAGGAATCAGGGATCAGGGATCATTCAGGCAGGAGGCGGCGATGCTTAAGAAACTTGGGGACTGTCTGATCGACTTGCTCTGGAATTACTTTGGCGTGTTCGTGGCTGTCGCTCTGCTTGCGCTGGCAGGAACGGCGGGTTGGACAATCAACGGCTGGCGTTGGGAAGCCAAATTCGCCACCCTGCAAAAAGACCACGCCGAGGAAACGGCGGCGCAGAGCCTCGCCGTTATTTCCGCCATAGAACAAGTACGAGAGCTGGAAAAACAGGGTAATGAAATAGCGGCGCGGCTGATAGAGGTCGAGGCCGCCCGTAAAGTACTAGCGAAGGAGAGAGACAATGCCATCAAAGCTCTTACTACTGGCGAGCCTTGCCTTGCCGCTCCTGTTGTCCGCCTGCTCAACGACCCCGTCGGCTCCGGCGTTGGTTTACGCCTGCCCCCATCCTCCGGCAATTCTTCTGACCCCGATACCGCCCCTGCCGCCGATACCGTTAACACCGCTTACTTCGCCACCGATACAGATGTCGCCCTCTGGGCAAGGAACGCCCGCGATGAGCATGACGCCTGCCGCGCCCGAATAGACGCGCTGCGGGATTTTTTTCAGGGGCGGCCATGAACCTGACCGAGGAGCAAATCCGTCTGGCGCAAGTGATTGCCGGATATGAGGCGGCTCTTGCCATTGACCGCGATGAACCGAGCATGAAGGGCTTTTTGGTCTTTTACGAGGCTACCCTTCCCGCAGACAAGAAAGCGTTGCTGGCAGAGTACGAGGCCGTCAAGGAAGCTATCAGGATCGAGGCCATACGCATTCTCACCAAGTTGAATCGCGGCGAGTTGCTCCTCGTTTCCGCCGCCGAAGAAGAGGAAGGCGAAGATGATGATTAAATTCAAAGGAGAATTCTGATGGAAGCCGCGCCGCAAATGATCAATCTCGTAATCACTGCCGGGATATTTGTCTGGCTTTATGTCCAGAAGAAGAGCGACAAGACCAGCGAGCGTCTCGACCGAGCCGAAAGGGATCTGACGGAATTGAAGTCGTTGTTTCGTCATATGCCCAGTCACGAAGACCTTAAACAGGTCTATGAGTCGCTCAACAAGTTATCCGAGCAGGTCAATCAATTTATCGGAGAATCCAGAGCGCATGGCGAGTTCATGCGGATGCTTTTGAATCGGCTGACGGAAAAGGGACTTTCATGAACGAAGAAAAGACTACCGCCGCCCGAAGAATGCGGATTTTACTGGCGCTCTCGCTCCATACCGGACATTCGGCTATGCCCGCGAAGTTGCGTAATGAACTGGACGCGGTCGGCTATCCGATGACCTTGACCAGGCTGATGATGGACTGCGCCTTTCTGGCGGAACTGGGGCTTGTCGAATCGCCGGACAAGGGACAGATCGCGCTTACTGCCGACGGTCTTGATGTGGTACGCGGCCTTGTAAAACTGCCGGGACTTTCCGGGTAAAGCGCCATGAGCCTGTATCTTGACATCTCCGAGCCATGGAATGCCTTTCGCCGGGTAACGCTCGTGAATGGCAGCGCGGGAGGTCGCTCATTCTGTAGAGACGGACGCGGCAGCGTAACGCCGGAAGATTTTAAGCGTCAACGCTCCGCTTTCGTTGAGATTACGCCGCATGGCTTTTGCGACGGGAGGCGGCAATTCGACCTCCCCAGACTGGAACTTTGCCTCTCCCTGATTCAAGAGCCGGAAACGCTCGCGGGCAAGAGTGATGAAACGGTGGACGTCCTTGTCTTTGGTCAAGGGCTTTCTGATGTTGTCTACCTGCCTGCCACGATAGATTCTCTCTGCATCCGCTACAAAAAGGATTCGATCCGGCGAGGATGGGCGCGGCGAAATATCCACAAGTTCCCCGTCTGGGGAGCGCCAAACCGCATGAAACTCCGCTTCCAGCATTATCTTCGGGAACTCCCGGATTGCCCAGCCAAACACCGGCACGCCGCCCATGCGGGCGACCTGCTCCTCAATAAGCAGGAAACACTCGTTATAAGGCGCGTCATTAACCGGACGACAGGGGACAAAAACAGCATCGCCGTCAGCGACGACCTCGCGCGCGAAACTCTGCACATAAGGTTTGATCAGTTTCGGCGGCGCAACGACCCGATCCATCAACTCCATAAGTTTTTGCAGATGCGACATGATCCTGTAGCCCGTGATGAATTGGGCAATGATTATCTCATGGGAGGTTTGCCATGCGCCGTTCCAAGGTAAGCCAGCTCCCGAAGGCGGTGCTGGACGAATTGAACGCTCGTCTGGTCGCTGCCGGTTTCTCCGGCTATCGCGGTCTGGTCGAGTGGCTGAACGGTCAGGGCATTGACATTTCGCTTTCCGGTCTTTATCGGCACGGCTCCGGTCTGCAAAAGCAATTCGAGGACGCGATAGCGGACGCCCGCCGAACCCGCGAACTTGCGCGGGCAGTCAAGGAATCCGGCGAGAATGAAGACGGAGCGTTGATGCAGGTCGCTTCAGAAATCATGCAGGACAATCTTCTTCGCGTATCCCTGAAAGCCAAGGAGGAAGTAGAGGGCAACGACACCAGGGATTCCGCCGAAACGATGGCAACGATTGCCCACGCCTTTGCCAATGTCGGACGCTTTGACCTGTCGCGTCGCAAATGGCAGGCGGAAGTGAAGAAAAAACTGGACGCGCTTGAAACCAAAAGCAGGCATGACGGCATGTCGCTTGACATGGCGACACTGAACGCAGTCAAGGAGGCTCTTTATGGCGGATAAAATCGGCATTCTCTACCCTTATCAACGCCGCTATTTGCAGGATTCATCCCGCTTCAAGGTCGGAATGTGGTCGCGGCAGACCGGCAAAACCTTCACTACCACTCTGGAAGCGGTGCTGGACGCGCTGGATGCGGAAGCGACAGGCCGTATAGCCCGCTGGACAATCCTTTCCATCTCCCGCGACCGCGCCCTGGACGCGATGGAAACAGGGGTAAAGCTGCATCTCAAAGCCTTCAAGGCATCGTTTATCGCTCTGGATGTGCCGTTTTACGCGGATGAAACCGCGCACATGGTAAAACTCCCCGGCGGCTCCTACATTCGCGCCGTCGCCGCAAGGCCGGAGACCGCGCGCGGCATGTCCGACAATCTTATTCTGGATGAATTCGCGCATCATCACGACAATCGTAAAATCTGGACGGCCTTGTTTCCGGTCATTTCCAAACCCGGCCTGAAGCTCAGGGTAATCTCCACGCCCAACGGCAGGGGCGACAAGTTCTATGAGTTGATGAGTCATCCTGACTCGCTGTTTTCCGGGCATGTGGTGACAATTCATGACGCCATTGCCGACGGTCTGCCCCGCAATGCGGAAGAATTACGGCGCGGCATTGGCGACCCTGTCGCCTGGGCGCAGGAATACGAATGCCAGTTTGTGGATGGCGCGTCCGCCTGGCTGCCCTATGACCTGATTGACGCGGCGGAAGCGGACACGGAAACGCCGGATGTCAGGTCTGCCCCTGTATATATAGGAATGGACTTTGCGGCGCGGGGCGATCTTACCGTTATCGCCGTGCTTGCCCGTATTGGCGATGTGCTCTGGCTTGTTGAGTTGATTGAAATGCGCGAGGCCAAATTCTCCGAGCAGTTGGCAATGCTGGCGGAGATGTTCCGCTCATATCGGGTTATTTCCGCCGCCCTGGATCAGACCGGCATGGGAGAAATGCCGGTGGAAGAGGCCAAAAGGCGGCATGGGTCAAGCCGGGTGCAGGGCGTTATCTTTACATCCGCCGCAAAGCTGGAGATGGCTACCGCCTTGAAAGAAGCGATGGAAGACAGGCGGCTAAGGTTGCCTGCCGGAAACCAGGCGTTGCGGGCTGATTTGCACTCGGTAAGAAGGGTCGCAGGCCCTACCGGCATTCCAAGACTGGTGGCGGATCGGGATGATTCCGGCCATGCCGACCGTTTCTGGGCTATTGCCCTTGCGGTGACATCCGCCCGCGCCGCCGTTGAAGGCCCCTATGCCTACATGCCGGTACACCGACCGGGACGCTTCTCCATGCCAAAAGGAGCATGGTGATGGGGTCAGTAGACAGGAATCAGTGGACAGGGATCAGGAAACCCGCCAGAGCCGTCGGCGCTTTGCTGCGGACAAAGGAGCGGTCATGATCAATAAAATACTGGATTTATTTGGTCGCAAGGTTGATGTCAAAAACCTGAAGACGGCGCAGGCTGTGCCGTCCATGAGCCGCAAGGTTGGCCAGCATACTTCCACGCAGCTCCTTGATCCCATCAAGGCGGCGCGTATGCTTCGCGCCGCCGAAGAGGGCGATACTGTAGCCTATCTTGGCATTGCGGAAGAAATGGAAGAAAAGTATCTCCATTACGCGGCGCAACTTGCCACCAGAAAACGGGCGGTCGCGGGCTTGAAGCCGGAAATAACGCCCGCCTCGACAGACAGACGCGATGTTGAGATAGCCGAGTTCGTCCGCGAGCGGATTCCGGTGATTCACGCGGCGACGCTCGACCTTATGGACGCCCTGGGCAAGGGCTTTTCGGTATGCGAGATAATCTGGGACACGACCGGCAAACAATGGGTTCCGCGGGAGTTGCTCTGGGTTGACCCGCGCTGGTTCATCTTTGACAAGACGGACGGCAAAACCCTGCGCTTGAAGAGCGACCAGAACAGGGAAGGCGAGCCGCTGCTGCCCGGTCATTACCTGATTCACATGACCCGAGCCAAGAGCGGGCTGCCGATTAGGTCTGGCCTTGCTCGTAGCGCAATCTGGGCGTTTTTGTTCCAGAACTTTTCCATTCGGGAGTGGGTGGAATTCATTGAGCAGTTTGGCAGGCCACTCCGTTTGGGTCGCTATGATTCCGAAAGGATGAAGGATAATCCAGCCGACCTTGATGTATTGTTTGACGCGGTGCGTAGTCTGGGGTCGGACGCCTCGGCAATTCTGCCGCGCTCTATGGAGATAGAGTTTCATGACGCGGCGGTCTCCCGTTCTAACGCCGATCTCTGGCGCGGCCTTGCGGAATATCTTGACAGGCAGGTATCGAAGCTGGTGTTGGGACAGACCCTGACCGCCGAGACATCCGAGACAGGGGGCGGCGGCTTTGCGCTCGGCAAGGTGCATAACGACATCCGTCTGGACATTCTTGATGATGATGCCCAGGCGCTTGCCCGCACGATCAACCGCGACCTGATTCCCATTCTCGTGCGGCTCAATTTTGCCAACGTTACAACTCTGCCGCAATACACGCTGCGGGTGGAATACCCGGAAGACCTGACCGCGAAGGCGGCAATCGTCGAGAAGGCGGTGGCGATGGGGTATCAGGTTCCGGTCGGCTGGTTCTCCGAAACATTCGGGATTCCCCTGCCGGAAGATGGCGAGGCGGTCTTGCAGACGGCAGCAGTTTCCGGCAGTGGGCATTCCGGGGATGAAGGCGAAGATGGGCGAGGCGCGCATGGCGCGGAAAAGTACGACGCCGGACTGATTAACGCCTATTCGATGGGGGTAGATCGTCTGGCAAGGTTGGGCGTGGATATTCCGGTCAGCTATATCCGCAATGTGTTTGATTTACCCGCGCCCAAAGCGGGCGAGGCGACCCTTGTTCCGCCGGTCAATGAACTGGCGATGCAAAAACGGCTTGCCGTCGCGCTTCATTCCCAAAGCGCGAAGCCGGACGATATGGAGATGCTGGCGGATGCGGCATGGCGAGCCGGACAAAAAACGGTGGACGGATGGATAAACCAACTGGAAGCCTTGCTTGACGCCCTCTATGCCGAAGACCCGAACATGCCTTTGGACAAGGTGCAGGATCATCTGCTTGCCGCCTTCGGCGATCTTGAAACGGAAGAGCTGACGAAAGTCATGAATCAGGCGGTCGACATCGCGTTGGCGAAGGGAGCGGCTGATCAGCGAGGAGCGGCAAGATGAAATTTCTCTGCAATCTCTGTCTGTTGCTTGTCGCCTTGAAGCTCTTTGGCGTGATTGATTGGTCATGGCTTACCGTGTTCATGCCGGTATGGCTACCGTGGCTTTTGCTATTTGCCCTGGCATTGGTTGGCAGTTGCAGAACCAGCAAGTCCGGCAAGGCCAAAGAGGACAAGGCCAGGAAGCATCCGTACTTTGAGGATCGCTAAAAATGGCTGATCTGATTGATCTTGCCCAGGCGCAGAGTGCGCCGATTGAAGCGGCGCAACTGGCGTATCGCCGTCCGGCGGCGCCGGACGCTACCGGCTATTGCCTGAATTGCGGCGAGCCGATTGATGATCGCCGCTGGTGCGACGCCGCCTGCCGCGACGATTGGGAGCGACGCGACAGGATCATGCGGGCGAGGAGGCTCTGACATGGTAATTGGCGCAATCAATCTGCCACATCAAGCCCCCGCTTTGCCCCCTTTCCCAAAGAGGGCGCCGCTATTGTCGTCTGCAAGACCAGCGGGGGTTTCTCCCCTCTCCCTTTTATGGGAGAGGGGTTGGGGGAGAGGGCCGGGGTTTGCAAGGGTGTGGCGCATATCGCCGCCTGCAAGACCGGCGGAGGTTAGCCATGCCTGATTCCACTTCTCCATTATTCGGCGCAATCAATCTGCCATTCCAGGAACAACTTGCTTTCTGGGAGCGGAAGGAAATCAAGGGGAGTCGGCATTGGTTGGACATCCGCCATGCCCAGCACGACAGATGGTTTGTAGTGGCGGGCGCAGAGAAAGCCGACCTTCTGCATGATTTGCAGCAAGCCGTATCCGGCCTGCAAGGCGGAACGCTGGAACACTTCCGCAAGAATTTCCGTGAGATCGTTAAAAAGCACGGCTGGACGGGCTGGACTGGCGAAGGCTCGGCAGCGGGCGAGGCATGGCGAACGAAGGTAATCTGGCAGACCAACATCCGCGCCAGCTACGCCGCCGGAAGGTACGCGCAGCTGACTTCGCCGGAGGCGAAAGCGGCGCTGCCGTACTGGAAATACACTCATTCCGGCCTGTCCATGAATCCGCGCGCCGATCATCTGGCGTGGGACGGCATGACCCTGCCGAACGATCATCCCTTCTGGAACAAGGGCTTTCCGCCCAATGGCTTTGGTTGCGGTTGCTATGTGGTGGGAGTCAGAAAGCCGGAAGAAGGCGCAATGACCAATCCGCCCGAAGGCTGGGAACAACATATCGGCAAGGGCTGGGACTACGCCCCCGGCAAGTCGGTGGCGGATGAGGTGCGTCAGATTGTTGAGGCGAAGGCGGCAAAGTACCCGGAGCCGTTGCGGAGCGATTTTCTGGCGCAGGCGGAAAAGGTGGGAATTGTGCCGGATGAAGAAAAGTTATCTGCCGCCCGCGTAGCCAAGACCGAGGGCGACGCCAAAAAATGGCTGATACAACAAGGCAAGGCTACCGGATTTGAAAACGCGGTAATCTATGACGCAGCGACCGGAAAAGAAATTGGACGGTATGAGGGGCAACACCCCGCGCGTTTCTACCTGCCGGAAGATATTTCAAAGCGCACCTACCAGCGCGGCGAGCAGCTTGCCCTGCTGCATAACCATCCTGATTCCGTTTCGCTTTCAGGCAAAGACTTGCTGATTCTTGCCCGTCCAGGCGTGGCAAAAATCTTGGCCTATGGACACACCGGCGCATGGTTTGCGGCGGAAAAGGGCGCGGAAATGAGCAAGCTGGCACTGGTGTTGGATGCGGCGAAAACCGAACTTAAGCGGCAAACATCGTTGCTCTCATTGCACAGGATCAATACTGGCGGGATACAAGCCCACATCCTGAATCTTGCCCTGGCTCGCGCCGGAATAATCAGCTACACCTCAAAACTTGATAAAACGCGGGCGTTGCTATATGATAGAGGAAAGGATGCGATTGAAGCTGCTGTGCAGGAAATCGTCTATGCCATCGAAAGAACCAGACTATGACAGTCCTCGACATTATTCTTGAACCTCCGGAATATCTTGAACCCGTTGCAAGATGGGAGGAGTGGCTTGCCGATCTGCGTACCCTGCCGCAGGAGGCTGATGGCGTGGCACGGGAAATTGCGGATGCGGAAAAATGGATACCGCAAAGGATAGAGCTTGAAAAACAGTTGCAGGCAATGAGCGCCGCCGAGGCGCGGAAGGTGGCAGCATGAGCGACACTATCATCGTCGAATGCAACAGCCCGACCGTGCTTCAGGCGCTGAACAGGATTATGCAGAACTTCACGCCGAGGGAAATGCGCCCCGCCATGCAAGAGATCGGCGAGAAGCTGAAAGAAAGCACCAAGCGCCGTTTTGCGACCTCAACCGCCCCGGACGAATCCCCCTGGCCGCCATTGAAGGAAGGCACAGTGCTTGCCCGTTTGAACAGCATCCTCTATAACTACACCGACCAACGACGCGACGGACTGAAAAAAAGTTTCGCCAAAAAAGACGGCTCTCTGAACAAGCGAGGCCGCGACCGCCGCGATGCCGCGCGTGCCAACATGAAGCCGCTGGTTAAGACCAAAATGCTGGCGGAGAGTATCAGCGTCCAGATCATTGACGGCGGCGCGGGGGTGGCGGTTGGAACCAACCGTTTTTCTGAAAAAGAGAAAGGCGGATGGAAGGAAGGCGCGGCGGTTCACCAGTTTGGCAGCAGAGACGGACGCATCCCTGCTAGACCTTTCCTTGGCCTCTCGAATAAAGACGAACGAATGGTGCTCGACATCCTGAACATGTTTGTCCAGGAAGCCGCCTCTCCCCGATAAATTTCCGAAAAAAACCAGAAAAATGGGGCGCGTTTTTATTGCGCCTGCTGCAAACTTTTTGCATTCCTGTTCCGCCTCGTTCCGTTTCGTTCCGCCTCGTTCCACCAAATATCACGCAAATCGCCCTCAAATATCACGCTCGTGCACAGTATGCAAGATCCTTGCGATGAGAGAAGGCTGGGAGTCTGTGCCGGACTTCCGCAATACGCTGATGGTCAAGCTCGGCCATGATAAAGCCTTTGCCGGTCGCCCGCCGCGCCAGGATCTCCCCCCAGGGGTCAATTATCATGCTGTTGCCGTAGGTGCGACGCCCGCTTTCATGTTCGCCGCCTTGCGCCGCAGTTAAAAGGTAACATTGATTTTCAATCGCTCTGGCGCGGACAAGAATCTCCCAATGGGCGCGTCCCGTCACACGGGTAAAGGCTGCGGGCAAAAAGATAAGGTCAAGCGGGGCGGGCGCGGCAAGAACACGGTAAAGTTCGGGAAAGCGAAGGTCATAGCAGATGGATAGTCCGATGCGCCCAAAAGGACTGTCAAAGGCGACCTCGCGCTGTCCGGGGAGAATGCAGGCGCTCTCGTTGTACCGCTCATCGTCCGAAGTGAAGGAAAAAAGATGAATCTTGTCGTAACGGGCGGCGACTTCTCCTCTGGGGTTCAAAACCAGCGTGCTGTTGAACGCCATTCCCGGCACATCCGAACGGAGCGGGATCGAACCGGCAAGCAGCCAAACGCCATGTCGCGCCGCTGTCTCTTTCAGCCAATCCTGAATAGGCCCTTGCTCATACGGCTCGCTTGCGGCGACAGGCAGAGAATCATCCACGCCGATAACGGGGAAATATTCAGGCAGGCCAATAAGCTCAGCGCCAGAGTCAACAGCTTTTGCAATCAGCAAAGCCGCGTCCGCCAGGTTCCTGGCGACATCGCAGCCGGAAACCATCTGGATTGCGGCAATACGGATATTTTTCATGATTCCTCCTGCGGCAATGCCGCGTCGTTTGCCTCGTCCAGCGAAGGCAGATGGGTTTGTCGTTCCACTATCGGCTCATCCCAGGAACCGGTCACGAGATAGCGTATGCTGAACACCTTGTTGAGCGGGTTTTTCAGGAAATTCTGCGCGAGCAGCGCCGCAGCGCCGACCAGAGGATTGACGAAAAACGCCGCGCCCGCCGCCGTAATCCCGCCCAGCTCCGGCTGAATGGCAAGAGCGAGGTTCTGGGTTTCTGTAGTCATGTCGGCTGTGCCGCTCATCAGAATGGTTCCGGCGGGACTTGCGATACGTAAATCGCCGTCGGTTGAAATAACGCCCGCATTGATTTTCAGCTTGGCCGTAAGGCTGTCAAAGGCATACCCGTCGCTGAAAATATCACGAAAATCCAGCGTCAGGCGGCGCGTTAGCGACTGCAACGAAAGCAGACCCAACAGCTTGCCCATGCCCGGATCAATTCTGGAAAATTGCCCGTTTGCAGTATTGATCGCCAAATCTCCGCTCAAGGTGGCAGTATCAAACTGCAAGGGCGCGCCTTGCCATTCCAGTTTGCCCTCAAGGTTTGCGCTGCCGCCGCGCAACATGTCCGGGTAGCCCATGCGCCCCAGGAGTTTGCCGCTGTTGTGGGCGACGAGCCGGAAATCCAGATAGCTTCGATTCGCCGCCGCATCCCACACGCCATGTCCAGTCAGTTGTCCGTCGGGATTTTCGACGACTATGTTCTGTAATCGCCACACATCCCCCTCATTTTCCGCCAACAGGGAAACCTTGCCGAAGTTCTTGTCGCCTATGGAGAAATCGCCAATCCGAATATCCATGTCCGGCAATTTTTTGAGGCTATCGGACAATTCCGCCTTTTCTTCCGCCCCGTTGCCGGAAAGCAGCCCGCCCTCCAGCCGCACCCGGCGAAGGTCGGCAATAATCCGTCCTTCTCCATTGTTGTTCCAATTGAGATCTCCTACGACCTCTTTCGAGGCCAGCATGGCTCGCCATACGCCCTCTCCCTCCGCGAAAAGACGAAGATTGACTTCGGCAAAATCACGCCCCAGAAAACGGAGTTCCTCTGCTTCAAGGCTTATCATGTCCGGGAAAATCGCGGTCGCCGAACTTCCTTCCGCCTTATCTCCCGCGCCTTCCAGAAAATCATGCCAGAAGTCTATATCCAGATGTTTCTGCCGAAAAAGGACATGCAGACCTTGCCTCGGCATACGAAGCGGCACGCCTGCGGCAACCGCGCCCCGCTCAACCTGGTTATCCCGCATAATCAGCAAGGCTTCCAGCCGCCGCTGCTCTCTTTCGCCCAGGCTGACAATGATTTCATCGCGTCCCTGCCGGGTCAAGTCGCGCTTTGAGACACGAAGCGGCAATCTGTCTTTGGCTGACTTGGCAAAGGGGTCGGGCAGATTCAGCGCCAGCCCTTCCAGAGTGGAAGTGACGAGAAAATCCGTCGTTCGCCCGCGCGCCTTGATTTCCATCTGCAGGTTGGCGCTACCGGATATTCCGTCAAGCAATGCTTCCGGCAAGCCGACATTCCCTTTCATCTCCCGTCTTAGCGCCGCTGCTTCAAGCCCGCCCTCCGCCTTGATCAGCACCTCGTCTTTCTGCGACTGGACAGTGAGCTTGAAAGGCCGTCCGAGGAAATCTCCCTGAATGCCGTCGGAAGCCACATCCTCCATGGTAAAGGCCAACGAACCGCCTACCGAATGTGCAGGCGGCAAACCCTGCATGAAGCTAATCCTGTTGTCAAAGAAATGGTAACGCCCTTCCGCTTTGCCGGATTCTATCCGCTCCAAAGGCAAATCCAGCTTCAGTTCAAGCCTGCCTTCGCCCTGACCGGTGATGCCGTCGGTGAAATGATTGATAGCGGCTGCGACCGGGCTTTGCTCAATAAACCGTAGAAAATCGCTTGTATCGCCACTGGCTTCGCCATCCACCAGAAGATGATCTTCATTGGCGAAATCAGGAATGGAAACCGTTGTCTTGTCGCTGATTCGGGTGGAGAAGATACGGCCTTCCGCAACCCGGATCAACATCCCTGCGCCAAATTCCAGTTCGCCGGAAATCCCCGTTATTTCCGGCCAGTCCGGGTTGTAGCGAAGGGTAACGTCCCGCGCCTGAACGGTAATTTTGAAAACGCTTCCATCAGTAGCGCCGCGAAAAGGGAATTGCTCCAGATTGCCGCGCAGGACAAGCTCCGCATCGCCAGTGCCTGCCTCCAGCGCCTCGCGCAACCAGGACGACACTTCCGCATTAACCACCCTTGGGATATAGCGCCAGACTTCGGTCGCCCTGCCGTTGGTAAAGCTGCCGCTCAAATCAATGACGCCCGCTTCGCCCGGACGGCTCTCGTACACTCCGCTCACCTTGCCGTCAATATGAGGGCCGGAAAAATCAAGGCGGCGAATCATGACTTCAACCGTATCCGGTTTTTTTTGCCAATCCACATCCGCATTCAGGCGGACAAGCGGAAAGGCAGGATCGTAAAATACAGTCGGCAGAGAAATGGAGAGGTTGCGGCTGTCGAGCGTCAGTTGTCCGCCCTGTTCATTTGCCCGGACACGCCCGGAAAGTCCGCTTGCGCCCGGTATGGCCCCGGCGGCATCAAGCCCCAGATTTGAAAATTCCGCCTCCAGCGTATAGCTTAACTGCGGCTCTCCGGCATCCCAGGCAAAGCGCACCCGCTCCAGCACACCTTCGGGATTGTGCCGATAAAGACTCTCCCGCGCCGTATCAGCAAGCGGAAAATAAGCCGCCAGCCGGACAAGATAGGCCAAATCAAGGCGGTTTGCGGTTAAATCCACACGCCTTGGCAAATCATCCGGCTTGCCTTCTGACACTTGTTCTGACGTTTTCGCGCCTGCTGGCGCTCCCGCCTCCTGCCAACTTGCCGCCAGATCAAGCGGCGCGCTCGTCTGTCCATCCTCTTCGACAAGCTGTAAGCCTTGGCTGGCGAACTGCCATTTTCCGGCGGCATCTGTGGAAAGCGACAAATGTCCGGCAGCTTCCCGCAACTTCAATTCCGGCAGGGATTCGTCAAATTGCAGCCGCACCCCCTGTAAATTCGCGTCTGCCGCCGCCCGCCAGTCTTTTTGTTCGCGCTTCAAGCTAATTTTGGCTTCACTCCCGGTCATGCCGAACAGCGCGCCCCAGTACCAGTTTTCATCCGCAGCTACCCAGCCCCGCCACGGCAGAAGCGTATCCGCCCGCCATTGAAGCTCTACCTCGCCCCGCCATTCGGAGACAGGCATCTTTGCCCCGCCTTGCAGGCTGCCTTCCGCATTCAGCGCCGCGACTTGTCCGCCTTCCGCGTCAACTGCATCCAAAGATAGACCAAAACTATAACGCACCCCTGCCCTTTGCCAGTCCAATTCCACTCTGGTCAGGGAAAAATCAGGCGCGCCCGCGTCATCATCCCGAACATCAATACGCGCCCCGATAATCCGAATATGCCGCTGTTCGAGCAGCCACTCAAGCGGGGCTTCTCCGCTCTTTTCGGAAGGATTCAAACCGGCAATCCGCCAATCTCCGTCCGCCGCGCGTAGCAGCGTCAATTCCGGCTTATTCAGCGTGAGCGAAGCAAAACGCGGCTGCTGAAACAGGAGCGACCACCAGGAAAGCGAACCCTCAATGCTCTCCGCCCTGATTGCGACTTTTTCATGATCCGCCGCGTCAAGCGCCCGAGCGTCCTCCAAACGGACGAACAGCGTGAAACCCATCCGCGCTTCCAGGGAACCGATTGAAATCGGCTGCCCCAACGCTTCGGAAGCGGCTGCCTCTATTCTCGGCAGATGATTCGGCAAGTCCGGCACAAGCCAGAATCGCGCATAGATCACGAGCGCGGACAACAGCAAGACAAAAACCGCCCCCGTCCACAGCAGGAGACGCTTGCAACGCGATAGGCGCAAAGCAGGCGCCCTGACGAAACCAAAAACTTTCAACGAAGCCGCTCCAGCAAGCCTTCCAGTTGATCAAGGTCGCCGAATTCGATGCTGATGCGTCCGCTTCCTTTCTGGTTGGCGAGAATCCGCACACTCGCGCCCAATAGGTCGGAAATTTCTTCTTCCAAACGCAACAAATCCCGATCAACCGCCTTATCCGCCTCTTTCGGCGAATTCAGGCTACGTCCCGCAAGCCGTTCTGCCTCGCGCACGGACAGTCCTTTCTGCGCTATCCGCTGCGCCAGTTGAATCTGCGCGGCAGCGGGAAGCGGCAACAAGGCGCGGGCATGTCCCATATCCAGACGACTGTCGAGCAACATTTCCTGCACTGGCTCGCACAGTTGCAACAGGCGCAACAGGTTGGAAGCCGCCGGACGGGAACGCCCTACCGCATCCGCCGCTTCCTGATGGGTCAGGTTGAATTCGTCAATCAGCCTTTGCAGTCCATGAGCCTCTTCCAGAGGATTCAGGTTTTCCCGCTGGATATTTTCGATCAACGCCATGGCCAGCGCCTGTTCGTCGGGGATGCTTCGCACCAGCGCCGGAACTCGCTCCAGACCTGCCAGTTGGGCAGCCCGCCAGCGGCGCTCACCGGCGACGATTTCATAACGCCCCGCAGAGGACGGGCGCACCAGAATTGGCTGCACAATGCCTTGCGCCTTGATTGAAGCCGCCAATTCGGCAAGCGAAGCCTCGTCCATCCGACTGCGCGGCTGATATTTACCCGGCTCCAGGCTCTCTACCGGCAGATTTCGCTGCTCTTCCAGCTCCGCCTCGTCGCCACCGGACAAAAGCGCGCCAAGGCCGCGCCCCAGACCTTTATTCTTCATGAGTTCGCTCCTTGTATTGTGGAAGGATGCTTCATGCTCAAAATTTCATCGGCCAAGGCAAGATAAGCCTGCGCTCCCCTGGAATTTCTGTCGAAGGCAAGCGCCGGTTTGCCGTAGGAAGGCGCTTCCGCCAGCCGGACATTGCGGGGAATAATGGTTTTATAGACCCGCTTGCCAAAATGACGCTCCAGTTCGTTCGAGACCTGCTGCGCCAGCGTGCTTTGCGGATTGAACATGGTACGCAACAACCCTTCTATTTCCAGATCGGGATTCAATTGACGGTTGATTTTTTTCAGGGTATTCACGAGATCGGCCAGTCCTTCCAGCGCGTAATATTCGCACTGCATCGGAATCAGAACCCTGCTTGCAGAAACCAGGCCGTTGACCGTCAACATGTTGAGCGAGGGCGGACAGTCAATCAACGCAAAATCGTAAGGCGCGTCCTTTATCGCCTCCGCCAGCAGGAATTCGCGCCGGGGCAAATCCACCAGTTCCACTTCCGCCCCCGCCAGTTCGCGGTTGGCAGGCAGAATGGAAAAGCCGAATTCCGTTTTGACCGCGACTTCCGGCAGCTTCGCCTGTCCCAGGAGAAGCTGATACACATTCGGAAACGCCTCTTGCTTGGCAATGCCCGATCCTGTCGTCGCATTGCCTTGCGGGTCAAGGTCTATCAGAAGCGCGCGCGCTCCTGCCATTGCCAGACCGGCAGCCAGGTTCACCGCCGTTGTGGTCTTGCCCACTCCGCCTTTTTGATTGGTAATCGCTAAAGTTTTCATGCTTTTGCCTTGCGTCGCATATTTGACGAATCCGAGAGTATATTGTATTGATGAATCCCCGTCATTTATGGCGACGGAATCAAGGCGAAACGCCGCTTTGCAAGCGGTCAGGAGCAATCGTCAGTTCAATCGCTGGTAACGATTGCCGGGAAGCGGCGCGATTTTATCTTCCATCTCAAGAGAAAGCAGCACCGGCAGCAAGGCATCGGCGGTAAGGCCGGTAGATAAGGCAAGCTCGTCCAGAGCGCAGGGCGCATGTCCCATCCGGAGCAAAATTTTTTCCGCAATCGGGTCTGATTGAGCAGAATCTTCGCCGGATTCCGCCTCCGGCACACTTTCTTTCACTATCTGCCAGCCGCCAAGTTCCTCCAGCATGTCCTCCGCCGACTCGACCAGTTTCGCCCCCTGCTTGATAAGGTAGTGGCAGCCTTTGGAGAATGGAGAATGGATGGAGCCGGGAATGGCGAATATTTCGCGCCCCGCTTCGCCCGCAAGTCTGGCGGTAATCAAGGAACCGCTCCTTGTCGTCGCTTCGACTACCAAAACTCCCCTTGATAATCCGGCAATTATGCGGTTACGTCGGGGGAAATTGGCCGCCATCGCGGGAGAGCCGAGCGGAAATTCCGAGAGAATTACGCCCCGTCCCGCAATTTCTCGCGCCAATTCCTGATTACGAGCCGGATAGATGCGATCCGCGCCTGTGCCGATCACGGCGATTGTCGTTCCTTTTTTCAGCGCCCCCCTGTGAGCTGCGGCGTCAATGCCCAAAGCCAGTCCGCTCGCTATGGCAAACCCTGCCTCTGCTAGGGTAGCGGCAAAATCTTCCGCGATTTTGATTCCCTGCGGCATCGCGTTACGACTTCCTACTATGGCAAGCACAGATTGTTGCAGGATAGCAACATCGCCCAGTACATAAAGCAGGGCAGGCGGATTGGGAATTTGCAGGAGCAAGGGCGGATATTCGGCATCCGCCAGAGTGATGATTCGCTGCCCCGATTTTCTACACCAATGCAGAGCAGCGGCGACTTCGCGCTCGACATTCGTATCCAGAAGCAGGTTTGCCTTGTTGCCGATAATCTCGCCAAGCGCGATTCGTCCGGCGGAAAAAATATTTTCCGGCAAACCAAAGGCGGCGAGCAACTTGCGTTGCGACTCGCCGCCTATGCCGGGGATCAGGGTTAGCCGCAGCCATGCGGCAAGGTTATCTTCCGAGGCTAAAGGTTCCGTCATTGATCAGGGGTTGCGAACCACATCCCCGATTTGCAGCGGACGGGCTGCTTCCATCACCAACCCGTAGGAAATCCGGTCGAATACCCTGAAAACAAAGACCAGGCCATTACGCTTTTCCGGCACGGCAGTCACCGTGCTGCGCCCCTTCGGGTCGCGGTAGCGCACCGCCCGGTTGACATACAGTCCCAGAACATGTCCCGGCTCTATGCCGTCCTGCTCGCCCAGGCTCATGCTGATTACCGAGAACTTTCCGCCGGAATTGACGCCGCCATAGAAAGATACCAATTGCCCATTGACATCATCGTCCATCTTCCTGGGAATGTAGGAGTGCAGGGTCGGCCTTTCCGCCGGAATCAGGCGGTCTCCCTGCATGATTTCCTCCTTCGCGGACAGAATTTCCAGGACGCTGACATCATCCCCCGGCTCTTTCAGCTCGGCAAGGCCGACATAGATGGCCTCATAGCCCAGGATTCTGACGTCATCCGCTTCTTCTCTCCAGGCAAGCGTAGGCCAGCCGTCCGTGCGGGTATTACGGAGCAGCGGATTTTCCTGGGCGCTCGGTTGCATCCCTTCATTTTCGGGCGTTCCCAGCGCGTCTTTTTCAACTACGGCAGGCCTGCGAAGCGGCGCGCCTTGTCGGTAAATATACCAGCGCGAATGATTATCTTCAATTCCCTTGGCGTAAATTTCGTCGCCGTATCCGGCCAGCACGCGGGACTCATCCATTCCAATGACGTAGGGCGAATCCTCAAGATCATGTTGCGACACGATCAGGGGACGAGTGATAAAAGGCTCGATGACATTCGCGGGAATCGAAGGAATCGCCTGAGCGATTTGTTCGATGTGAACAGCAGGCTGCACCTTGTTGTCCTGCCCGACCGGCTTGCCAAGACGCAGGCGCGGACTGCCGTCGGCATAGTCAAGAAGAACTACGTCGCCCGGATAGATCAGATGCGGATTTCTGATTTGGCTCTGGTTGAGACGCCAGATTTCCGGCCAGCGCCAAGGTTCTTGCAGGAACTTGCCCGCAATTCCCCAGAGGGTATCGCCTTTCACGACGACGTGACGATCCGGCGGATTGGCTACCATGCGGATTGAATCTTCCTCCGCCAGAGCGAAGGAACTGAAGACGACTGCAACAGCAGCGGATAGAGCGCATATAATACGAGACATTGGTTTTTCCTCACTTTCAGCGCGAAGGCAAAAGAAAACAGGAAAGAGGCCAGCCGCCCCCTTGCCGGAATCTCATGCCGCTTTGTTTCTCGAAACAACTTGAGATTCTGCCCATAATAATCTGATTACGCAAGCAAAAAACACATGTCATTGCTAAAAATTTTGCATTATCCTGACCCGCGCCTCAAAAAAGTCGCCGCTCCGGTCACAAAATTCGACAATGCGCTCCGCGCTCTGGTCGCCGACATGGCCGATACTATGTACGCTGCGCCTGGGATCGGGCTTGCAGCGACCCAGGTCGACTGCCACCTTAGGATAGTGGTCATTGATGTGTCAGAAGAACGCAACAGTTTACTCATTCTCATCAATGCGAAGATCGTTCGCAAGGACGGTTTGCAGGTTTTTGAGGAAGGTTGTCTTTCCGTTCCGGGGATTTACGAGAAGGTTGAGCGGGCGGAAGAAATCACGGTTGAGTATTTTGACCTTGCGGGCAATGCGCAGACCTTGACCGCAAGCGGGCTTCTCGCCGTTTGTATTCAGCACGAACTGGATCATCTGGAAGGCAAGGTGTTTGTGGACTACCTCTCGCAGCTAAAGCAGATGCGGATAAAGGCCAAGCTCCTGAAACATGCCAGAGCCGATATGTGAATATGTGGCCATGATGAAGCTGATTTTTGCGGGCACGCCTCTTTTTGCCTCTGTCGCGCTTGATGCTTTGCTGTCTGCCGGGCATGAGATTTCGCTTGTTCTGACCCAACCGGATCGTCACGCCGGGCGCGGAATGAAGCTCGCGCCCTCGCCCGTCAAGCGTCTGGCGGAAAGACATGGGCTGCCGACGCTTCAGCCGCTTTCCCTGAAGCGGGATTATGAAGCTCGCGCCGCTATTTCCGCTGTTGGCGCTGATGTCATGATTGTGGTCGCCTATGGTTTGATTTTGCCGCCGGATGTGCTTGCCGCGCCCCGTTTGGGCTGCCTTAATATCCATGCTTCCCTGCTACCGCGCTGGCGCGGCGCGGCGCCCATTCAGCGGGCGATTGAGGCAGGGGATATAAAGACCGGAATTTCCATAATGCAGATGGAAGCAGGGCTGGATACCGGCCCTGTTTTGGCGCGCGCCTGCGCGGACATTTTGCCGGATGATACTGCATCCGTGTTGCATGATCGCCTTGCCCTTCTGGGCGCGAATCTGCTTTGCGATACTCTTCTTCGTCTTCCCTTGTCCGGTGAGGTTCAGAACGAGGCCGAGGCGACTTACGCCGCCAGGATTGAAAGGGAGGAAACATTGCTTGACTGGCGGCTTGATGCAGAGCTTTTGGCGCGGCGGGTTCGCGCTTTTAATCCGGCGCGCACGCTATTGCTGGGCGATACCTTTAAAATCTGGGCGGCGTATCCGGTTATCATGCCGAATGCCGCCCCGCCCGGCGTAGTGCTTGCCGCAGATGACCGGGGTATTGCCGTATCTTGCGGTCGAGGGGATGTCTTGATGCTTACCGAACTGCAAAAACCAGGCGGCAGAAGGCTTTTTGCCGCTGAATTCTTGCGCGGCGCGCCGGAATTTCAGACCGGACAATTCTTGCGTTCATTTGTTTCCGGTTAACTATAGTCATTCCCCAAAACGCCAGGACGCGAAGACGAGCCGCAAACAGTACGAGTAGCGCGGCAAAGCAGAGACGACAAAGCATTGGTATGTTGGGAAATGACTATAATGCTGCTTTTGCTGGAAAAGTCTGCTAGGCTTTGCGCCCTTGCTGCGTGCTTGGAAAAACCATGTTCTCCTGTAAGGAAACGCGACAACCCACCTCTCCTCGTAGTTCAATGGACAGAACGAGCGCCTCCTAAGCGCTAGATACAGGTTCGATTCCTGTCGAGGGGATACAATTAATGTTTTTTCCCGTCCGATAAAGTCCAGAACTCCCTAGAGAATCAAGGCTTTTGGGCTTTTTATTGTGTTTTCCCGCCTAGCGCAGTTTCGGCATTTCCCCGGTCAGGAGATAATGAATCAGCTCACGCGCGGGGCGGATCTCGCGCCCGAAGGGAGTCCGCGATTTCCCCCGGAAGAAAAGACCGCGCTGAACATCGCCGTGCACAGCGGCAGCAAGTTGCTGGTCAATACAAAACTGACCGTGTTTCGGGTTGGCGTCCCGAAGGCCGCAAGAGAGCAGGCAATCCCAGGCAAGCGTGCATTGGTGTTTTTTCCCCTCGGCTGCCTTCATCAATTTTTCTTCGCGGGCAAGATATTTTTCCAGCCAAGGGGTTAGAACCGCGCGGGCAGGAAGACCAGCGCAGCTCATGAATTCCACCACTTTCTCCTCTGTGGCGGAAAGGAGTATTTCTTTGAATTCCGGCGCGGCATCACCCTCTTCTGTAACCGCGAAAGCCGTGCCGAGCTGCACGGCGGAAGCGCCGAGGGCCAACAATTCGCGCACCTGATCATAGGAATGAATGCCGCCCGCCGGAATCAGCGGAATGTTTTCCGATTCCAGCCCCATCTCCTTGAAGGCTTCCTGAACGCCCGGAATGACCGTCTGAAAATCGAAACGGGGATTATTTAGCTCCTCCGCCTTCATCGCGCCCAGATGCCCGCCCGCATATGCCGGATGTTCAATCACAATGGCATCCGGCAGGCGCTTTTTCCGCATCCATTTTTTCAGCACCAAAACGACACCGCGCACATCCGACAAAATGGGAAACAGCGCAACTTTGGGAAAATTCGCGACCATATCGGGCAAGTCTACCGGCAGTCCCGCGCCCATCACGATGGCATCCGCGCCGGACTCGCAGGATTGACGGACGTACTCCTGATATTGCGATACCGACCGCATCACATTGACCGCGATCAGTCCGCGCCCTGCCGCAATTTCCCGAGCCTTTCCGATTTCACGGTCAAGAGCGATACGGTTTGCCCGCCAGATTGCCGTCTTGTTCGCTTCCCGGTCTTTTTGCCGTATCTCCAGAAGGTCTGGATGATGGTGGCGCAGGTCAATACTGGCGATTGTCCCGACCGCATTTTCCGAGGCCACCGCGCCTGCCAGCCGGTGCGCGGAAATGCCGACCCCCATTCCGCCCTGGACGATGGGTAATACGGCCTTTCCCATGATGGTTAGCATGGGGAAACAGGTTGCGTTGGATAAAGACTGCTGCATGACAAGACAAGAATGAAGCAAAGGAGTTGAGAGTAACAGAAAACCGACCCGCCCTGACAAAAAAGCGCGGCATTTGCGAGAAACCGGAAAAAACCCGGCTTGCGCCGGGTTTTGACTTACGTCTAATTTCGAGCGCCCGGGAAATCCTTATTTTTCCAGAACGTAAGTTCCGGGCGCGTCGCACAATGCCGGATATTTGCGGTTGGCGACCTGAGGCGCGTCAATCATTTCGCCGCCCCGGTTACTAAGCCAGACCGTCCACTCTTCCCACCATGATCCTTCCTTTCTGGGGGAGCGCTTCATCCAGTCCTCGCAACGCTCGTTTGATTGGGGATCGCCCGACCAGTAAGCGCGCTTGGGCGGCTTGACGGGCGGATTGACAATCCCGAAGATATGCCCGGAAGTCGACAAAACAAAACGCATCTCGGCATTCACATCTATTGATCTGCGAATCCGGTAGCACTGCGTCCAGGGGGCGATATGATCGTCAATGGCGGTGACGACATAGAGCGGCTGGGTGATGCGGTGCAGGCTTATCGGCTGTCCGGCGATAGTCAGACGGTCATGCCGGATCAGGTTGTTGTTCAAATACATTTCCCGCAGGTAATAGCTGTGCATGGCCTGGGGCATCCGGGTCGAATCGGCGTTCCAGTAGAGAACATCGAATGGCACCAGCGGTTCGCCATAGAGATAGCTGCGTACCCAGTAGTTCCAGATCAGGCTGTTCGAGCGTAGAAGACGAAAGGCGGAAGCCATCTCATTGCCTTCCAGATAGCCTTTCTTGTGCATGGAATCATCCAACGCCTTGACGCTGGCGTCGCTGATGAACACTTCAATATCGCCGGGACGGGAAAAGTCGGTGAGGGTGGTAAACAGCGTAACATCAGCGACCGGCACTTTGCTCGCGCCATATTTTTTGTGCGCCCAGGCTACGTAAGTGGAGGTGAGTGTGCCGCCGATGCAGTAACCGGCGATATGCGTCTTGTCGACCTTGCAGAAGTCAAGAACGGTATGAACCGCAGTATCTATGCCTTCTGTCATATAGTCGTCAAAGGTAATGTCCGCCATATCGGCGGTGGGGTTTTTCCAGCTTGTGATGAAGACCGAGAATCCTTGGTCGACCATATATTTGACCATGCTCTTGCTGCTGGTCAGATCCAGGACATAGAACTTGTTGATCCAAGGGGTGATGATTAGGAGCGGCATTGCCCGCACCTGCTTGGTCGTCGGGGTGTAGTGGATGATTTCCAAAAGACGGTTGCGGAAAATAACCTTGCCGGGCGTAGTAGCCAGGTCTTTACCGACAACAAAAGCATCGGATTCCACGGTTTGTATGTTCTTTGATCTGGCGTCCCGCATGAATTGGCGCATTCCGGTGGCCAGACTCTGCCCCCGTGTTTCCATGAATTTCCGCATGGCTACCGGATTGGTCCAGAAGAAATTGGTCGGAGAAATCGCATTTCGCCATTTTCTGAACCAGAAAGCAGCCCGCCGCCGTTCTTTGCCGGAAATGCCGGGCGCGCTGAAATACATGTCTTGCAGGCGGTGGGTGAAAGCCAGATAGCACTCCTTGATGATGTCCCAGGTAGGCGATTCAGTCCAAACGGGGTCATTGAAGCGGGTATCGTCGGCATGCGGCACGACTACATCCTGGGAAGGCAGGCCGATTGCGCGCCGCATCAAGTGCGTCTGCAAGACCCAAAAGTCACTTGAAAGCGCGGACATGGCGCGTCCCAGTTCTTTCGGGTGCATGAGCCAGGCCAACTGCGCGTTGAGCATTGAACTGAACACACCGAACGGATCAAGCTGCTTGCTGGCGTTTTCATACATGATTTCCAGCGTGCTGGCTTCGTTCAGATTCAAGTGATCATGGTCATACGGATCTTTTGCTGTCATGTGAGCCTCCTGTCAGGAATATACATTTATACCATATTAGTCTGTACGTGGATAGACAATGTTGATTTTGGCAACATTATTAACCAACCTCTTATTCTTGCTCTGGGAAAGCGTAAGCGGGCGAATTCCCTGCCGCTGCCACAACATCGCCGCTTGGCGCGGCTTGCCAACCTGACGGTCTGTCCGGTTCCATTCCCCCATCCCGCCCCCGGAATGTTAGAATGAACAATTATTTTGCCCCGCACCATCTAAATGAGCCTTGTCGAGCGCATCAAACAACAGTTTACGGATAGCATCCGCGTCAAAGAGGAAGCTATGGGTCTTGCGGTTCCGCTTGCGGCGGCCTGCGAGGCGATAACCAATTCCTTGATCGGCGACGGGCGCATTCTGGCCTGCGGCAATGGCGGCTCCGCCGCCGACGCGCAGCATTTCGCCGCCGAATTGGTCGGACGCTTCGAGGAAGAGCGGCAGGAACTCGCCGCCATCGCGCTGACCACTGATTCCTCGATTCTCACCGCCGTCGGCAACGACTACGGCTTTGAGGAGGTTTTCGCCCGGCAGGTGCGCGCCTTGGGGCGCGCCGGAGATGTGCTGCTAGCCATTTCCACTTCCGGCAATTCCGCCAATGTAATCAAAGCCATCGCTGCGGCAAAGGCGAATGAAATGACCGTGGTCGCGCTTACCGGCAATGATGGCGGCAAAATCGAGAGTATGCTGCGGGAAGGTGATATTCATCTCTGCGCGCCCGCAAAACGTACCGCCCGCATCCAGGAAGTCCATCTTCTGTTGATTCACTGTCTGTGCGACGGCATAGACAACCTGTTACTGGGAGCCTGATATATGAAATCCTTCGCACTCGCCCGCCCGATTCTGTGGTGCCTCATGCTCGGCATGACCATGTCCGCCCTGTACGGCTGTTTCGGCGTAGCTCTGGTCGGCACGGCAACCGGCGTCAAAGCCATTGTCGACCGTCGTTCGCTCGGAACACAGGCGGACGATACCGCCATTGCGCTAAAAGCCGGAAACTTCCTGGATCAAGAAGTCAGGAAAGCCAGCAATATCAATGTCACCAGCTATAACCGACGCGTGCTCCTGACCGGAGAAGTCCCGGATGAAGCCACCAAGGCGCAGGTCGGCAGAGATATAGCGCGAATCGAAAATGTGCTTGGCGTGTGGAATGAACTGGTAGTCGCGGGCAACAGCAATCTGACCTCGCGCGCCAACGATTCCTTCATCACCTCAAAAGTAAACGCCCGCTTCATAGACGCCGATGAAGTTTCCGCCCATCATGTGAAAGTGGTGACGGAAAATGGCGCAGTCTTTCTGCTTGGCATCGTCAACAGCCGCGAAGCGGCGGCGGCTATCCGGGTCGCCCGCACAACCAGCGGCGTCCGCAAGGTTGTCAATGTTCTGACTGTGGAAAGCGACGAGGAAATCAACCGCATTGAAGCAAACATCACCAGTGCGGCAGACTCAAAGTAGAGCCGGAATGAGCGGCTTGCTCTTCATTGTTTCCGCGCCTTCCGGCGCGGGGAAAACCACTCTGGTGCGCCATTTGCTTAGGCGAGAGCCGGATATTTCCCTGTCCGTCTCTACCACCACCCGCAAGCCGCGCACAGGCGAAGTTGACGGGCGCGATTATCGTTTCATTGACGAGGCATCTTTCAGGGCGCAAATAAAGACCGGAAATTTTCTCGAATGGGCGAATGTGCACGGCAATTATTACGGCACATCCAGACAATGGATCGAGGAAGCAGGCGAAAAAGGAATTGATACCCTTCTGGAAATTGACTGGCAGGGCGCGGAGCAGGTGCGAAAAGCCATGCCCGACAAAACCGTCGGTATTTTTGTTCTGCCGCCCTCATTGGAAGCCCTTGCCGCTCGTCTTGCCGAACGCGGCACGGACAGCCCTGAAGTCATCCAGAAAAGACTTCTGGCGGCGCGTGAGGAAATACGTCATGCCCAGGAATTCGAGTATGTTATTATTAACGATGTTCTGGAGACGGCGCTGGATAATCTCATCGCCATCGTCCGCGCATCTCGTCTGACTTATGCGCGGCAAAAACAGCGGCACAACGCGCTTTTCACCGCGCTTGACGCCGCGAATCTCCCGCCTTTAACCTGATTTCGGAAATTTATCATGGCACGAGTTACTGTTGAAGATTGTTTGAAAACCATTCCAAACCGCTTTGAAATGTCGCTTTCCGCCGCGCATAGGGCGCGGCAGCTTGCCTCCGGAGCCATGCCTCTGGTGGAAATCGCCAAGGGCAAAGATAAGCCTACTGTCATCGCCTTGCGTGAAATTGCCGCCGCCAAAATCGGTCGGGAAATCCTGAGCCGCAGCCAGGCATAAAGAGTTCATGGCAGGGCGTAATCAAATGACACGGCAGATGACAAAATGCGCCCTCCCACTATTGCCCAGATTACCAGAAACCAGGAAGAAGGCGGCGAGACTGCCGATGATCTGACTGTCGCGCCCCCGCCATCGTCATCGGAACAGCCTGCTCGGACTGAAAAGAAGGCTTCTTCCGCCTCTTCCCGCAAAAAAGCCGATCCCGGCGTTCTCTCGCCCGATGACCTGGATTACCAGCGCTTTCTGAAGCGTCTGGATTACCTGTCCCCCATAGAAATCGAGCGTATCGAACAAGCCGCGCGCTATGCCGACCGGGCGCACGCCAACCAGACGCGTCTCTCCGGCGACGCCTACATCACGCACCCATTGGCGGTTGCGAACACGATAGCGGAATGGCAGATGGATGCCGATACCATCTGCGCCGCCCTGCTGCACGATGTCCTGGAAGATACCGGCGTCACAAAAAAGGAACTGGCCGGGCACTTCAACCAAACCGTCACGGAATTGGTCGACGGTCTCTCCAAACTGGACAAGATTGAATTTACTTCCTACCGCGAGGCGCAGGCGGAAAATTTCCGCAAGATGCTTTTTGCAATGGCGAGGGACATGCGGGTCGTGCTGATCAAGCTCGCCGACCGGCATCATAATATCTCCACGATGTCCGCCGTGCGTCCCGACAAACGCCGCCGGATCGCTCGCGAAACCCTGGAAGTGTATGCTCCTATTGCCAATCGTCTGGGGTTGAACAATATGTTCAGGGATTTGCAGGACGCTTCCTTCGCCCTGATTTATCCTGCGCGCGCGCGTGTTCTTTCGCGCGCCATTGCCGCCGCGCGTTGGAACAACACGGACATTCTGGAGCGCATTCAGGAAAACATCCAGAAAAAAATGACGGAAATCGGCGTTGAAGCGCAGGTTTTCGGACGGGAAAAAAATCTCTACTCCATCTATAGCAAGATGGTTAAAAAGCAGCGTCCCCTCTCGCAGATTTTCGATGTTTATGGATTCCGCGTCATTCTCGGCGATATTCCTTCATGCTACCTTGCCCTTGGCGCGTTGCACGCCCTTTATAAGCCGGTACTCGGAAAGTTCAAGGACTATATCGCCATTCCCAAGGCCAACGGTTATCAATCCCTGCATACCGCCCTGATCGGCCCCACCGGCGTGTCAATGGAAGTGCAGTTGCGTACCGAGGCTATGGATCATGTCGCGCAGGAAGGCATTGCCGCCCACTGGCTGTACAAGGACGAACGCAGCGGCGCGGATTTGCAGATTCGCACCCATAAATGGCTGCATTCCCTTCTGGAGATGCAAAGCGGGGATTCTGCGGAATTTTTTGAAAACGTCAAAATTGATCTCTTCCCTGACGAAGTGTATGTTTTCACCCCCAAGGGGCAAATCATTTCCCTGCCGCAAGGCGCGACCGCGGTTGATCTGGCCTATGCCGTCCATACCGATGTCGGAAACCGTTGTCTTGCCGCCCGCATCAACCATGAGCTTTCCCCGCTGCGTACCGAGCTGAAAAGCGGCGATCTGGTGGAAATCATTACCGCCGCCCGCGCCAACCCCAACCCCGCATGGCTTGGCTACATAAAGACCGGCAGGGCCAGAAGCAGCATCCGCCATTTCCTGCGAACAACCCACAACAAGGAATCCGCAGCCTTGGGCGAACGGTTGCTGAATCAGGAGTTGTTCAGCCTGGGGATTGATCCTGCCTCCATACCGGATAGCGCTTGGAAGCAGATGGCGAAGGCAAGCGGAAACAACACCGTCCGGGATGTTTTCACCGACATTGGTTTGGGGAAACGCATTGCCGCCGTCGCCGCCCGCCGCCTGATAGCTTCTGCCGACAATGTTCTGTCTCAGCCTCAAAATTCCACCGCGCTGGTCATTCAAGGCCCGGAGGGCACGGCAATTCAAATCGCTCAATGCTGTCAGCCCATTCCGGGCGATCCTGTCGTAGGCTCGATCAAGAAAGGACAAGGGCTGATTGTCCATACCCACGACTGCCAGATAATTCGCAAATCCCGCGCGCGCGAGCCGTCCAAATGGATTGACGTGGAATGGGACCCAGCCTCCGGCAGCCTGTTTGACGCGCGGATCAACATTGATGTACGCAATACGGTCGGCATTCTCGCGCAAATTGACGCCGCCATTTCCAGCGCCGGAGCCAGCATCTCCCATGTTGTCATGGAAGGAGACCCTGAGCGGTTTTTCACCCGGATGAATTTTACTCTCCGCGTAGGTTCCAGGAAACATCTGGCAAAGGTCATGCAAAACCTGCGCCGCATCCCTCACATAGCCCGTATCAATCGTCTTCGGCAGGGGCAGCGAGAGCCGGTTCGTCAGAAAGAGCGGATTTGAGCGACAAATGGGCGCAGGGCAAAAAAACGCCTCATCCGTGAAGATGAGGCGTTTTATGCTGGCGGAGTGGACGGGACTCGAACCCGCGACCCCCGGCGTGACAGGCCGGTATTCTAACCAAACTGAACTACCACTCCAAAACTTTCCCGCCAGAAAACTCTGGCGTCCCCACGGGGACTCGAACCCCGGTTACCGCCGTGAAAGGGCGGTGTCCTAGGCCACTAGACGATGGGGACCTCGGATCTTTCGCTTATCTGGTGGAGGTAAGCGGGATCGAACCGCTGACCTCTTGCATGCCATGCAAGCGCTCTCCCGGCTGAGCTATACCCCCTCTGCGAAAGAGGGCGCATTATAGGTGACATTTCCGAGCTTGTAAACCACATCATGGATTAGGGTTCAGGGTTTATAGCGATTTCCGCAAATAACGCGACTATAAGGGGGCTAACCATGTCGCTACAGGGGTTAAAAATTTTTAACCCCTGCGCCGCAAACAGGAGAAGGGAGCAAAGCGCGCGCCCCGATCGTCTCGTTATTTGCGGAAAGTATTATATTTGCAGAAAACCCATAAACCTACGCAGAATTTGAGAGCGTCAGAATCAGGTCGTTCATGCGTTTGATGAATCCTGCCGGGTCTTCGAGCTGGCCGCCTTCCGCCAGAACAGCCTGTTCAAAGAGCAGGGCTGACCAATCGTCAAAGCGGCTTTCTTCCTCTTTGAGACGCAGAACTACCGGGTGGCTCGGGTTGATTTCCAGAATGGGCTTTACCTCCGGCGCGTTTTGTCCGGCGGCTTTCAGGATACGCGCCAGATTGCCGGACATGTCGAAGTTTTCCGTAACCAGGCAGGACGGAGAATCGGTAAGCCGGTGGGTGACACGCGCTTCCTTGATTCGCTCCCCCAGAGATTTTTTCACCTTTTCGAGCAACTCCTTGAATTCGTCGGCTGCCTTTTCGGCTTCCTGTTTTTCTTCCTCATCCTCCAGCTTGCCAAGATCAAGACCGCCTTTGGCGACGGATTGCAGGGGCTTGCCGTCGAATTCGTCAAGATGTCCGACTACCCATTCGTCTACCCGATCGGAGAGAAGCAACGCTTCGATGCCTTTCTTGCGGAAAATTTCCAGGTGCGGGCTGTTCTGCGCGGCCTTGAAGGTATCCGCCGTGATGTAGTAAATCTTCTCCTGTCCTTCTTTCATCCGGGCGATGTAGTCTTTCAGGCTGACAGTTTCATCAGGCGTATCGGCATGGGTTGAGGCAAAGCGCAGCAGGGCGGCTATCTTTTCCCGATTGGCAAAATCTTCGCCGACGCCTTCTTTCAGCGCCTTGCCGAATTCGCCCCAGAATTTCGCGTATTTTTCTTTCTCGGCGTCGTCTTCGCTCTCCGCCATGTTCTCCAGCATGGAGAGCACCTTGCGGGTCGAGCCGTTACGGATGCTTTCGATGTCTTTGCTTTCCTGCAAAATTTCGCGGGAGATGTTGAGCGGCAGGTCGGCGGAATCCACCACTCCGCGCACAAAGCGCAGATAAAGCGGCATGAGTTTTTCCGCGTCGTCCATGATGAACACACGCTGCACATAGAGCTTGATGCCGTGGCGTCCCTTGCGATCCCAAAGATCAAACGGAGCGCGGGAAGGGATGTAGAGGAGTTGCGTGTATTCCTGCTTGCCTTCAACCTTGGCATGCGTCCAGGCAAGAGGGTCTTCAAAATCATGCGCGACGTGCTTGTAAAACTCCCGGTATTGCTCTTCGCTGATGTCGGCCTTGCTTCTCGTCCACAGGGCGCTTGCCTGATTGATCGTCTCGTCTTCGCCGCTCGCAATCATCTCCTTTTTCTCGTCATCCCATTTTTCGCCCGCCATCCTGATCGGCATTGATATGTGATCCGAATACTTGCGGATGATGGATTTCAAGCGCCAGTTATCCAGAAATTCGTCTTCGCCTTCACGCAGATAGAGGGTGACTTCCGTGCCGCGTGTTGCTTTTTCCGTCATTTCCACAGAAAAATCGCCCTCGCCGGATGATTCCCATCGCACCGCCTGATCGGCGGGCAGACCGGCGCGGCGGGACGTTACCGCCACTCGCTCGGCTACGATGAAAGAAGAATAAAAACCCACTCCGAACTGGCCGATCAGATGCATATCTTTTGCGTGATCGCCGGTCAAGGCGTTGAAAAATTCGCGGGTTCCCGATTTGGCGATGGTTCCCAAATGCAGGATTGCTTCTTCGCGGGAGAGGCCGATGCCATTGTCGGCGACGGTTACGGTACGCGCCGCCTTGTCGAAGCGGATGTGAATTTCAAGGTCGCCGTCCCCGTCATACAGGGCGGCGTTGTTGAGCGCCTCGAAGCGCAGCTTGTCGCAGGCATCGGAGGCGTTGGAAACAAGCTCCCGCAAGAAAATTTCCTTGTTGCTGTAGAGCGAGTTGATCATGAGGCTCAAAAGCTGCTTCACCTCGGTCTGAAAGCCTAAGGTTTCCTTGGTCATGTTTTTTCCTTCAGGATAAAAGATAGGAGAGGAAATGGGGACGGACGGGATTTTTTCAAGAAGCGCGAGGCGGGAGCGGGCGCAAGGGCAGATTGCAGGCAAAAACATTTCGCCTTTATAATAATCCGATCATCGTATCCCTTTCTTTTCGGAGGCATCAACCATGACTTTTCTCTTTCTTCTTCTTTTTCTTCTTCCGTTCGCCGCAGTGATTGTCTGGGGCGTAGTCATCTATAACGGGCTGATCGCGCTCGTCAATCAGATACGCAACGCCTTTTCGCAGATTGACGTACAACTGCAACGCCGTTACGACCTGATTCCCAATCTGGTTGAAACCGCCAAAGGCTACATGAAGCATGAGCGCGAGACGCTGGAAGCGGTCATTACCGCCCGTAACCAAGCGGCGCAGGCGGCCAAGCAGTTCAAGGACGCGCCCTCTCCTGAAGCGATGAAGAACTTGCAGGGCGCGGAAGGTGCGCTGGGCGGGCTGTTAAGTCGTTTTTTCGCGTTGTCGGAAGCCTATCCCGATTTGAAGGCCAATCAGAACATGGCGCAGTTGCAGGAAGAGCTGGCCTCGACCGAAAACCGCATTGCCTTTTCCCGGCAGGCTTATAACGATTCGGTGATGAATTACAACATCAGGCGCGAGATTTTCCCCAATTCGATAGTCGCCTCGAGTTTTGGTTTCAAGAAAGAGGAGATGTGGCAGAGCGACGATGGCGACGCGATCAAGCAAAACGTCAAGGTGAATTTTTAAGGAACCGAGATGGATTTTTTCGCCGCCCAAGCCGATGCCCGGCGGAGAAGCCGCTGGCTGGTGTTCTGGCTCGTTCTGGCGGTGATGGGAATCATCGCTCTGGTTTATTTGTCTTTCGTCTTGCTGCTGGGCTTTGGGGTACGGGACGGAGAGATGTTTTTATGGAACAGCGAGCTGTTTTTCTGGGTCTGCCTGATTGTGGGCGGCAGCGTTGCGACAGCTTCGCTTTACAAGATGTGGCAAATATCCAGTTACGGCGGCAGATGGATTGCGGAGCAACTGGGCGGGCGGATGATCTCAAGGGAAACGCAAGAGCCTGCGGAAAAACGTCTGATAAACGTGCTTGATGAAATGGCGATTGCCGCCGGCATCCCCGCGCCGGTGGCTTTCGTGCTTGACGAAGAACATAGCCTGAATGCCTTTGCCGCCGGATTGAATACGCGAGACAGCGTGGTCGGCGTCACCCAGGGGCTTTTGAATACGATGAACCGCGATGAACTGCAAGGCGTAGTCGCGCATGAAGTCAGCCATATCGTGAATGGCGACAGCCGCTTGAACCTGAAACTTATCGGAGTCCTGCACGGCATCTACATCATCACCCTCATTGGGCGCGGTTTTATGCGCGCGCGGGGCAAGAATGCAGGCGGAGTCATACTGATCGGCATCTTGTTATGCCTAATCGGCTCAATCGGCTTGTTCTTCGGGCGGTTGATTCAGGCTGCTGTTTCCCGCCAGCGCGAATATCTGGCCGATGCTTCCGCCACCCAATTTACCCGGCATCCCGCCGGACTGTCTTCCGCGCTAAGGAAATTGCAGAGGGCAAGCTCCGAGATTCTGCACCCGGAAGCAGGATCAGCCAGCCACCTGTTTTTCGGCGATAGTTCTGGCTCCGCTTCCTGGTTCAAGTTCGATACGCATCCGCCGCTGGCTGACCGCATCCGCCGCCTGGGCGGCATAATTCTCCATCAATCGGATAAGGAGACTTTGCCGTCCGCGCCTGCTTTCGGAGAAGCTGAACCAATTCCGGTACTGGCCGCCAATCCTCACGCGGCAATGCCCGCAATCCCCGCAATTCCCGCTATTATTCCCGCTGCCGTCCTTATGGATAACGCGCCGGAAGAAATATCTTCCGAAAGTCTCACCAAGGCGCAAATCCTGCTTGCCTTCCTGCCAGAGTCCTTGCGGGAACAGGCGCACCACATCTCTGGCGCGACCGGCATCCTTGCCGGATTGCTCTTTTCCACTCAGCCGGATATTCGGGCAAAGCAGGAAAAACTGCTTCCGTCCTACTCGCTTCTCACCGCTCAGGAGCTTTACCAATGGCTTGCCGGACAGCCGGAACACGGGGCGCGTTACCGCCTTGTCTGGCTCGACCTTGCCCTGCCTACCCTGCGCGAAGCGAAAGAAGCCGAACGACCGCAACTCATTACTCTGGCAAAAGACCTGATTCGTGCCGACGGGCGCGTCAGTCCCACGAAATTTGCTTTCTACAGCCTGTTGCGCGGCTCCCTGTTGTCTCCTTCGGAGCAACGGGTAAAACGCAGGGAACTGCGCCTGGAGCAACTGGATCGTGATATATCCGACCTGCTCGCGCTCCTCGCCTATGCCGGACATGATGATATAGATACGGCTATGGCAGCCTACAAGGAAGCGATAGAGGGTTCTCCTGTCGGCATACAACATCCCTTTCCGGCAAAGAACGAAATTTCCCTGAACAAGATTTCCGAGGCGCTCTCACATCTTGCCCTTGCCGCGCCGCCTTATCGGAAAAAGCTCCTCGCCGCCTGCGAGATCGCCGTCCGATACGACGGCAAGATAACCCCGGTGGAAAACGAACTTCTCCGTGCCTTTGCCCAAAGCCTCGACTGCCCCGCGCCGGACATATGGCAGCAGGCTGCGTAAGGCGACATGGATTTTTTACTTGCCCAGGCCGAAGCCCGGCGGAGAAGCGGGGCGGTTCATGAGGAAACGAGGACGCAGCGTAAAAAAACGATAGTTTAACCGTTCCTGGGAAAATGATGGAGAACGGATGCGGTAAGCGCAAGACAAGCGCATTTCGGGGTTGATGTTTCAGCCTGAACGCAGGCTCACACGAAGGAGCGGTAAAAGCAAGCCCGCGTGGGCAAGGGATTACGCTGCGATTCATCCCAGACTACGCAGGCTTGAATTTTCGAGCAGACTCATCTTGAGCGACCTTATTTCCGCCAGCAATTGAGGAATGTCTTGTCTTGCATGTGCAATAAAGATTATTGCGACTCAAAAGGTTGAAAAAGGCGGCGGAACACAATCTCGCCACCCATCAAATTCTTGCCGCCCAAACGATCATCCACAAAGATATCTCCTGTCTGGTAAGCAATCCTAACGTTACCGAGGAGATAGA
>WRMF01000013.1 GCA_009777245.1 Betaproteobacteria bacterium | reverse complement strand
TTACCGCCGAATACGGCATGTTGCCCCGCGCCACTCATACCCGCTCGCCGCGCGAGGCCGCCAGAGGCAAACAATCAGGCCGCACACAGGAGATTCAACGCCTGATAGGGCGCTCACTACGCGCCGTGGTTGATCTTTCTCTGCTTGGCGAACGGCAGATTCTCGTGGATTGCGACGTGCTCCAGGCCGACGGCGGCACGCGCTGCGCCGCTATCACCGGAGCGTGGCTCGCGGTATGGGATGCCTGCGAGAAACTACGCGCGGAAGGCAAACTGACTGCTTCGCCCGTGCTGGATCATGTCGCCGCCGTTTCCGTCGGAATTCTGTCTGGCGAGGCGTTGCTTGATCTGGACTATGGGGAAGATTCAAAGGCCGATACCGACATGAATGTCGTCATGACCGGAGCGGGCGGTATTGTCGAAGTGCAGGGAACCGCCGAAGGCGAACCCTTTACACGCGCCCAGATGGATTTGCTTCTTGATCTTGCTGCCAGCGGCATTCACCATTTGATTGACGCGCAAAAAGCCGCGCTCGCGGGATATTTCTCCCCTCTCCCGCAAGCGGGAGAGGGTGGCGCGTAGCGCCGGGAGAGGGCAGCAGTTTGGTCACGCTCATTCCAACCTATAGCCCTGCTACCCTCTCCTATAAATGGAAGAGGGAGCTTGCAGACGGCAACTGTTTGTCATTCGTCATCCCCGCGCATGCGCCAATTCAATCGTCATTCCCGCGAAGGCGGGAATCCAGCAAAGCCTTGCCGTTCCTGTGTCGTTTCAGTTTGCCGCTCATTCGCTACATTCACCTTTTACCGTCATTTGACGCAGTACTGGATTCCCGCCTGCGCGGGAATGACGGAAGGGTTAGGCGTTGGGGTTCGCATTCCAGTCAACCTTAAACCCAGCCTATCGCCATGAAAAAGCTAGTTCTGGCTTCCAACAACCGGAAAAAACTGGAAGAGTTGACCGCATTGCTTCTGCCGCTCGGTATCCGGTTGACACCGCAAGGTGAACTTGGCGTGCCGGAAGCGGAGGAGCCGCACCCGACCTTTATCGAAAACGCGCTTGCCAAGGCAAGACATGCCGCGATTATTACGGGCTTGCCCGCTCTGGCTGACGATTCCGGTCTTTGCGTCGAAGCACTTAATGGCGCGCCAGGAGTGCATTCTGCCCGTTACGCCTCGTCTTCCCGGCAGGAGCCGGATGACAGCGATCTTCGCAACAACGAAAAATTGCTTGCCGAGATGGCAGGCGAAAAAAATCGCCGCGCCAGCTTTGTATGCGTCATTGCGCTTGTCCGCCATGCCAACGATCCGCGCCCAATCATTGTCGAAGGCGAATGGCAGGGCGAAATTCTCCTTGAACCCAGAGGCGGGAACGGCTTTGGCTATGACCCGCTTTTTCTGGATTTGGAGAGCGGCTTGTCTTCCGCCGAACTCGCGCCGGAAGTAAAGAACAGGCGTTCTCACCGCGGGCGGGCGATGGCTAAACTGCTGGAAAAACTGCGTGGAATGGAACTGTGAGCAAGGCAAAAACCGTTTATCTTTGTAATCAGTTCGTAGGTTGGGATGAGCCTGCGAACCTCAACGCCGCGCAGAGATGTTGGGATTCGCCGCGCTTACCCCAACCTATCGGGTTGAAGCTGCGCACGCAATCCAATCTGTCAGGGGGGGGCATTGCAACGCAAGGCATTGGACGAAATGCGCCTGCCAGCTTTGGTCTGCTTTATTGCGGGAACGCTGGTGCACACTAAAGAAGGTCTGCGACCCATTGAGCAAATCAGGGTGGGTGACTATGTGCTGTCCAAGCCGGAAAACGGCGAAGGTGAAGTAACCTACAAACGTGTTATCAATACCTTTGAGTTTGAGGATAAGGAGACATGGTTTGTTTCTTGGCAAATTCTGCCGTCTCCATCTGAAATGGAGCATATTCGCAGTCTCGTGCGCGAAAAGAAGCGCGACGAATTGCAAGAAGTGCGGCACCAGAAATTTGAAGAGCATGGGCAGAGTTTTGTAGTGACCACACCTAACCATCCATTCTGGGTGTTGTCCTCGCCAGAGGATCTGTGTCACGACGAACGATATTCTTTATGCTCCACCCTATCCGCACCAGCAATGGGTGAGAGCCGATCATCTGCATGTAGGCATGACTTTGCTACTGGCTGATGGGCGACTGGCAGAGGTGCTTGAGTCCAAGCGTGTTTACAAGACTGACCAGATTATGCAGGGATGGGTCAATCCACACTACGATGACAAAGGGATGCCCGGCCTGTCTATCGATTTTGCCGATCAGAAAATACAGCCATGTGTGCCAATTCATGCACGTTTCCTGAATCATGGAGCATATATCTACGAAGGCTACGTTAACAATCCAAATAAATCGTACAAATGGGACGATCCGCCGGGCTTCTCCCATCCAGATTCTTGGTATCTGAGCAAAGTCTACAACCTGGAGGTGGAGTACAACCACACCTACTTCGTGGACAAGCTGGGCGTGTGGGTACACAACACTAACTGTGGCGCTAGAGCAGTTTCGGCTCAAGTGAGTACATTTTTACGTACCCTCTCTCTTGAAGCGTACACGATGCCTTCGTACACCCGTCAACCATGTCCACGGCCTGTACAGCGGGAGAGGGGAGAACCCCACGCTCCGCCTGCCGTTGCCCCATCTCTCTTATATCCGTGCTCCGCCAGGAGGAAAAGCGCGCGTATTTGCATCAAAACCACTATCGGGGCATGAGGGCGCAAAAATAATTTTTCCTCTGTTTTCAGTCTGTTACGCCACTTTCATCCTGTCTACTCCAAATACTGTATATAGTTAAGACTTGGCAAGCGGATACTATATATAGTAGTTTACGCACTCACACATTTTGACATCCTCTTTCACGTCATGAAAACAATATCCCTTCCGGAGACAAACATGGAACTGGCGCACAATACCGAGCAGCTTGCCTTGGCTGAAATTCCCGCCATCCCCGAATTTTTGCCGCTCGCCGAACAGGAAATCTCCAGCGAGGTATTGATCGAAAAATACGCCAAGGGCAAGGAAACCAGCGCGCGCGACGTGCGATGGCGGGTTGCCCGCGCCTTGTCCGAAAAGGAAAAGACAGAAAAGGAGCGCGCCCATTGGGAAGCGCGTTTTCTCTGGGCGCAGGAAAACGGCTTCATCCCCGCCGGACGTATCAATTCTGCGGCAGGCACGAATTTGCAGGCGACGCTAATCAACTGTTTCGTGCAGCCGGTAGGAGATTCCATCGTCGAGACGACCGACGGACGCCCCGGCATCTACGCCGCGCTGGCGCAGGCCGCAGAAACCATGCGGCGGGGCGGCGGCGTTGGCTATGACTTTTCCAGCATCCGCCCCGCCGGAGCGCGAGTAAAAGGAACCCAATCACGCGCCTCCGGCCCGGTCTCCTACATGCGCGTGTTTGACCGCTCCTGCGAAACGGTGGAATCGGCAGGAGCGCGCAGGGGGGCGCAAATGGGCGTGTTGCGCTGCGATCATCCTGACATCGAGGATTTCATCCACGCCAAGGATCATGCCGATCTCAAGAACTTCAACATCTCCATCGGCGTGACTGATGAATTCATGCAGGCGGTAGAGTCAGACGGCATCGTGGAACTGATCCATCGCGCCGAACCCAACGCCGACATGAGAGGCGAAGGCGCGTATCTGCGCGAGGACGGGCTTTGGGTCTATCGCAAGACAAGGGCGCGGGATTTATGGGATCAGGTGATGAAATCCACCTACGACCACGCCGAGCCGGGCATTCTTTTTCTCGACCGCATGAACCGGGACAACAACCTTAATTATTGCGAAGTCATCGAAGCCACCAACCCCTGCGCCGAGCAACCCTTGCCGCCCTACGGCTGCTGCTGCCTGGGTTCTATTAATCTGACCCTGTTCGTGGAACACCCGTTTTCCGAACAGGCAAGTTTCGATTTTGACGCCTTCGCCGAAGTAGTGCGGGTCTCCACCAGGATGCTGGACAACGTGCTGGACGCAACCCACTGGCCGCTCGTCCAGCAGCAACAGGAAGCCGCCAACAAACGCAGGATCGGCCTGGGGTTCACCGGCCTTGGCGATGCGCTTGCCATGCTGCGGCTTCGCTACGACCACCCGGAAGCGCGAGGAATGGCCGCCAGAATCAGCGAATTCATGCGCGATACCGCATATCTTGCTTCAGTTGAGCTTGCAAGGGAACGCGGCTCTTTCCCGCTTTTCAACGCCGAACTCTTTCTCTCCGGCGGCAACTTCGCCTCCCGCCTGCCTTCGGAAATCAAGGCGAAAATCCGCGAGCACGGCCTTAGAAATTCCCACCTGCTTTCCATAGCGCCTACCGGAACCATCTCGCTTGCCTTTGCCGACAATGCCTCCAACGGCATTGAGCCGCCATTCTCCTGGACGTACTCCCGCAAGAAGCGAATGGCCGACGGCACGATCAAGGAATATCCTGTCGAGGACTACGCATGGCGGCTCTATCGCCATCTGGGCGGCGATGTCGCCAAGCTCCCCGATTATTTCATCACCGCCCTGGAAATTTCAGCCGCCGCGCACAAGGACATGGTTGCCGCCGTCGCTCCCTACATTGACACATCCATTTCCAAGACGGTCAATGTCCCCGCCGATTACCCCTACGCCGACTTTCAGGGCTTGTACATGGAAGCCTGGAAATCCGGCCTGAAAGGTCTTGCAACCTATCGCCCCAACAGCATTCTCTCCCCTATTCTCTCGGTCGAACCTGCCAAAACCGAAGTCGCGGACAGCATCAAGGCTCCGCAGGATTTTGTCACCGATGCCAATCGGCGGCTCTCCATCAAGCATTTACCCGCGCCGGTTCTGGCATCGCTCCGCTGGCCGGGACGCCCGGGTCTGCCGGAAGGCAATCTCTGCTGGACTTATATGCTGGATTCTCCGCTCGGACAATTCGCCCTGTTTATCGGACATATCGAGCCTGAAGGACACACCTGGCCGTTTGAAGTCTGGGCGCATGGTCCTGCCGAATCGCGCGGTCTGGGCGCAGTCGCCAAGACGCTTTCCATGGACATGCGCGCCAACGACCGGGGCTGGCTGGACATGAAACTGGACACCCTTGCCAAAACACCCGGCGACCCCTATGAAGTGCCAATGCCGCCGCATGGCGAGAAAAAACGGGTTCCTTCCGTTGTCTCCGCAATGGCGCAAATCATCCGCTGGCGTTGCGAACAACTGGGCGCATTCCGGCATGAAGGCCCAACCCCTGTGCTCGATGCGCTTTTCTCCGCCAAGGAGCCCAAAACCGGCACAGGCGGCACGCTTTCCTGGACGGTCGACATCTCCAACCCCTCAACCCACGAAGATTTCGTGCTGGGCTTGAAAGAAATAACCATGCCGGACGGCGTTACCCGCCCCTATTCCATGTGGCTCTCCGGCCACTATCCCCGCGCTCTGGACGGACTTTGCAAGCTCCTCTCCCTTGATATGCGGGTTATGGACCCTGCCTGGATCGGCATGAAACTTCGGAAGCTGCTAGATTACCCGGAACCTCTGGGCGATTTCATAGCCGCAATCCCCGGCTCAAAAAAGCAGAAAACCTTTCCTTCCACGATTGCCTATATCGCCCGCTTAATCATCCATCGTTACGCCATGCTGGACATTCTGGACGAAGACGGCTTTCCCCGGCAGCAAATGGGCATTCTCGAAGCCCCGGAAGACACCGTGAGCAACAAGGTATTGCCGACTCAGGGCAAACTTTGCTCCGAATGCGGCAACCATACGATGATCCGAAAGGACGGCTGCGACTTCTGCACCGCCTGCGGCGCGGTAGGAAGCTGCGGGTAACAAGGTACGCTCGCCATGACTGATACCCTCGAAGCTCCGAAAAAATCTATGAGCACGCTGCCCGTGCAAGGCGCACTCTGTTGCTATAAGCATATGGATATGCCGAGCGCGAGCAATGGATTATTGACAATCAAAGAAGCAAGCACATGGGCAACGAAGCATATTGGCAAAATTGTTACTCCTGCTAACATTGCATACCTTATTCAATACGGGAGAGTCAAAAAGATTGGAGAAAACGGCTCAACCCAAGTTTCGCTTTGCGACCTGCAAAGATATTACCAGTCTTATAATGGGTCGCGGGAAACAGGATTCAAGGAAAGATTAGGCGACGATCTGAATTGGGCATTATCGTTTGAACAATACAAGGAATTAGAAACGACAAAGCATGTGCATCGCCTGCATCCATACAAGGGAAAATTCATACCGCAGCTTGTGGAATATTTCCTTGACAGCCACACGGATAATTTTAAAACATCTACCTATTTTAACAAGAACGACATCATTCTTGATCCGTTTTCAGGAAGCGGTACGACGATGGTGCAGGCTTGCGAGTTAGGCATGAATGCCATCGGCGTAGACATTTCCGCCTTCAATACGCTTATTGGAAATTGCAAGGTAGGAAAGTATGACATTGCCGACTTGAGCTACGAAATCAAAAAAATTACGGAAAAATTGAATAGTTACATCAAAAATTTTAACATAGTCAAGTTTGAGAACAAACTTCTGCATGAATTAAGCGTTTTCAATAACCGCTATTTCCCTGTGCCTGACTACAAGTACCGCTTGCATGCAGGAGAAATCAACGAGACCGCTTACGCCACAGAAAAAGAAAAACAATTTCTCCCCATATATGAACAATTGATAAGAGAGCATGGCATTCAATTAAACCAGAAAAGACACGAGACTTTTCTGGATAAATGGTACTCACAACATATCAGGGATGAGATCGAGTATGTTTATGAGGAGTTAAAGAAAATCGAAAACATCAGCACCAAGAAAATTGTCAGCTTGATTCTTAGCCGGACAATTCGCAGTTGTCGTGCTACTACACACGCTGATTTGGCCACTCTTTTAGAGCCGGTAACTACAACTTACTATTGCCGCAAACACGGAAAAATCTGTAAGCCGCTGTTTTCTATCATGAAATGGTGGAAAACATACTCTAAAGATACAATTGCGCGGCTATTGCAGTTCGAGAAATTGCGGACGAGCACCTTTCAATTATGTTTGACAGGCAATAGCCGGAGCATCAATATTTTCGAGCAGGTAAAAAGGAAAAATCCAAATTTTGGAGATATGCTTGAGCAGAAAAAAATCCAAGGTATTTTTTCGTCCCCCCCATATGTTGGTCTCATAGATTATCATGAGCAACATGCGTATGCTTATGATCTGTTTGGGTTTGAGCGAAAAGATGAATTGGAAATAGGTCCGCTTTTCAAAGGTCAATCCAAAGAAGCCAAGCAAAACTATATTCAAGGAATTGCCGATGTGTTAAATAATTGCAAGCGTTTTTTGGCAGATGACTACAATGTGTTTCTTGTTGCAAACGACAAGTACAATATGTATCCGATCATTGCAGAAAAAGCAGCGATGGTAATTGTCAACCAGTTTCGTCGTCCGGTACTTAATCGTACTGAGAAAGACAAATCGGCTTACTCTGAAACAATTTTTCATCTGAAGGAGAAATAATCATGGCTTTGTCCAATTCTGTGAAAGAAAAAATATCTATTGAGGTCATTAAAACCTTGGCAACTAGATTTGAAAGTTTCCCGAAAGATACTTCCGGGAACAGAAATGCGCCATTCCATGACGCATTCTTGGAAGCCTTCTCTGACAAATTTGCAAATAAAGTCCCTGATGTGCAGTTTTTCATCAGTCTGAGTAGTTGGTTACAAGGATTGAATACAACGCTGGGACAAACATTTTTTGAAAATATCGCACATCATCTATGTAATGGCGAAAAGAGGGAGTATACATCCAAAAAATTAGGCAATCTTCAAATAACCAAAATGCAAAGAGATAGCATAAGCCATATTATTGCCAACCTTAGCAATTCGACAGCCAAACCTGATTTATGTTCTGAAAATTCCAAATTGTTTCATATTTCTGGCTCGCCTTTAGTAAACGCTTTTAATTTTTCGGTCGATGTATTTTTTGAAAATCAAGACTCTATCGTTGCGATTGAGCTAAAAACAGTCAAGCCAAATTCAGGAGAGATGCGTGGGGAAAAACAGAAAATATTAGAGGGCAAAGCTGCCTTGTTCAATCGTTTTCCCGATAAGAAAATCTATTTTTATATCGGCTTTCCTTTTGATCCTACAGTTGGCCCAACAGCAGAAAAGACAACATCATACAACAAAGAGCGTTTTTTGGATTCTATCATTAATATGGACAATTTTTTTGACCCCAGAGAAACCTTACTGGCCAGTGAGCTTTGGGATTTTTTGTCTGGTGATAAGCATACAATGGAGCAAATTCTCGAAATAATAAATACTATATCCAATACGAGTTTCGAGGATGAGTTGCGTTTGCTTATGGATAATTCCAAGAGAGATAATCCGGAATATCTTGCTCAATTAAACAAGTGGAATTTGTTTTCTGAACTTGAATTGCTAGAGCATGACGAATTATTACAAAGGAACTTAACGGAAAGACTAAGGAGAATTTTCAACCAGTCTATATTTTCTCCGCAAGGAAAATATAATTGGGAGAGATATAATCAGTTAAAATTAATGATACGGCAATGTTCTGCCCGATAACAAATCAATTGGCATTGATCTCGGCAGCAATACCTAGCCTGATGTGGTAAAAAATCCTTCAGCCATCCCTGTCTTGTCAGGATGACTTTTGCGCTTTTCGTTAATGTGCGGGAGAGGCAAAATATCCGCACCCACTCTTCCGCTTGTGGCGTAGGGGTTAAAAATTTTTAACCCCTACAGCGGCGTGGTTAGCGCCCTTATAGTCGCGTTATTTGCGGAAATCGCTATATTTCTTATCCTGCCGTGATCAATTACCCTGATGTCCTTGTTCATTCAGCGCGCGCTCCAGGGCGCTCAGGCGTTTTGCCATTTGTTCAAGGCGGCGCAGAAAAACTGCGTTTTTCAGCCAGGCCTCATGGCGATCCAGAGGATAAATCCCCGTGTACTTGCCAGGCTCCTTGATGTTGTTCGTGACCAGACTGCCGGGTGAAATTTCCGCATGCGGGACAATCGAAATATGTCCATGAATCATCGCCGAGCCGCCCAGCATCACATGATGTCCGAGCTTCGCGCTGCCCGCAAGCCCCACACAACCGGCAAGCGCACAATGCTCGCCAATAACGCAGTTATGCGCGATATGAATCTGGTTATCCATCTTTACGCCGTCCCCGATCACGGTATCGTCAATCGCGCCCCGATCAATGCAGGTATTTGCGCCGATTTCCACATCGTTGCCGATCACGACCGCGCCTTTTTGCAAAATCTTTACCCAACCCCCTTCTCCGCCTTCAGGCACAAAACCAAAACCATCCGAGCCGATAACCACGCCGCTATGGATAATGGCGCGCGCCCCAATCCGGCAACCGGGATAAATGCTGACCCCGGGATAAATAACGCTGTCCGCGCCAATTTCAACCTTCTCTCCGATCATGGCGTTGGCGTGAATTTCCACGCGCTCGCCCAATGTCGCTCCTGCCCCAATCCACGCGCCCGCGCCGACATGACAGGATGAAGAAATAACCGCACCCTCATCCACCGTCGCGGCAGGATGAATGCCTGGGGGTTTTCGCGCGGGCGGACTCAGGATCGCCACAACATGCGCGTAACAGAGATAAGGATTCGGGGTAAGCAGCGCCGCCATGCCTTGAGGCAATTCAGCCGCCATAGCCGGAGTAAGGATTACCGCGCTGGCTCGTGTGGTTTTCAGGTAAGGCCGATATTTCGGGTTGGAAAGAAAGGTTATCTGCCCCGGCTCCGCGCTCTCCAACGCGCCCGCCTGGACGACACGACATGTGGCGTCTCCCGCCACTTCAACCGGCAAAATGTCGGCAAGCCTTGCCGCTATCTCAAGAAGGCTAAGACCGGATTGCGCCGCGTCCATCATTTGCCGCCGGACAGCGCCTTGATGACCTTGTCGGTAATATCAAGAGCAGGATTGATCCAGACGGCATCCTGAATAATGAGGTCGAACTTTTCACTTTCCGCGATGACGCTTACGGCCTTGTTGGCAAGCTCAATGATTTTAGCCTGCTCCTCATTCTGGCGCAGACTCAAATCCTCACGAAATTCCCGTTGCCTTCTCTGGAAGTCGCGGGTAGCTTCCGCAAATTCGCGCTCCCTGGTTCTCCGCTCGGATTCAGGCATGGTGACGGCGTTTTTCTCCAGAGTTTCCTGCATGGTTTGCAGGCGTTTGGCTGTCCTCTGCAATTCATTATCGCGGGCGGTAAACTCGGTTTCGATGTCTTTCGCGGCCTTGATCGCCGAAGGCGCCAGCCGGAAAACACGCTGAATGTCGACGTAGCCGACCTTGAAATCAGCCGCAAAAGCGGGCGATGCGGCAAGCAAACATGCCAGAAAAGCGGCGGTTAAAATGGAACGAGTGTTCAACTTGATTCTCCTGTGGCAAATGCTTAAAAGATGGTTCCTAACTGAAACTGGAAGGTTTCGGTTTCGTCCCCTGATTTCTTGTTCAATGGTTTGGCAATGCTGAATTTTAACGGGCCTATCGGGGAAATCCAGGAAAGCGAAATTCCTGTGGACATGCGGATCGAGTCGTCGTAATCAGGCTTGGCGGAGCTTTTGTTTTTGGCGTACACCTGACCGGCGTCGAGGAAAACGCCCATCCGCATGGAACGATCATAACCGGGCAGCCCCCAAAGCAGTTCGACATTGCCGACTACCCTGCGATTGCCGCCCAGCCGCTCGTCGGTATACTTGGCGTCGACCGGCCCCAAGCTGGCTGACGCATACCCCCGCACAGAATTGATCCCCCCCGCATAATAATTCATGTAGAAAGGCAAGTCGTCCTGCGAGCCGTAGCCGTCGCCTATGCTGAACTCGCCATTCACCATGAGAGTAAAGGTTTTGGAGAGCGGGAAGAATTGCTGGTATTGGTAGGAGCTTTTCCAGTATGTCAGGTCGCCAATGGGCGTTGCGACTTCAAACGAAAGGTTCTGATAGACCCCTTTGGTCGGAAAAATGGCGCTGTCCCTGGTATTGCTTGACCACCATGCAGTAAGCGGAACGGCGATATTGCTCTCTCCATATTCGTTTACAAAATCAATGTAACGCTGCGGACTGGTGCTGTAGACCTTGATCTTGGTCTGGTCAATGCCAAGACCGGCTCCGACAGACTGATATTCCGAGATAGGATAGGAAAAGCGCAGCCCGCCGCCGGTGGAAGTACTCTCATAATCGCCGATGCTGATGGTGGAAGACCTTGGCTTGAAGGTGCGATGGTAGACATTAACGCTCTGGCTTACCCCATGCATTGTGAAATACGGGTTGGTGTAGCCAAGCGAGACGCTCCGGTTCAGCTTGCTGGTATTGATGCCCAAACCAAGATGCTTGCCGCTCCCGAAGATGTTGTGCTGCGAGATGGAGCCGGACAGGATGAGCTTTTCTTCCTTGGAGAAGCCGACGCCCAGCATGAGATTGCCGGTCGGTTTTTCGGTGACGGTCATGTTGACATCAACCTGATCCGCCGTGCCGGAAACCGGCTCGGTATCCACCGTCACATCCACAAAATAATCCAGATTATCAACGCGCTGGCGGGAAATCCTGACCTGTTCGGCATTGTACCAGGCGCCTTCCATCTGTCTTATTTCCCGACGGATAACCTCGTCTCTGGTGCGGGTATTGCCGCCGATATTGATTCTGCGAACATAGACCATTCGTCCCGGATCGACAAAAATCGTGAATGCTACCTGATGATTTTCCTTGTCCATTTCCGGCGCGGCATTGACGTTGGCAAAGGCATAACCCCGCTCGGAGAGCTTGTCGGAAATGGCCTTGGTCGTCTCATTCAGTTCCTCGCGGGAAAAGACCTGCCCCGGCTTCAAAGGCACGAGGGCGCGAATTTCCTCTTCCGTCAGGATAAGCTCGCCCGCCAGTTTGATGGAAGAAATGCGATAACGCTCGCCTTCGGTCACATTGACAGTAATGTAAATATCCTGCTTGTCCGGGGAGATGTTGACCTGGGTGGAATCAACGCTGAACTCCAGATAACCCCGATCCATATAGAAGGAGCGCAGTTTTTCCAGATCGGCGGAAAGTTTCTGGCGGGAGTACTGGTCGCTCTTGGTATACCAGGTAAGCCAGCCCGGCGTTGTCTGTTCAAATTCTTTCAGCAGGTCTTTTTCCCGGAAGTTGTCCGAGCCGACAATGCGAATCGAACGGATTTTCGCCGTCCCGCCTTCCACGATGTCAAAGTTGATGCCGACCCGGTTTCGCTCCATAGGGGTCGTCGTTGTCGTGACCTTGACGCCGTATTTGCCGCGAGTAAGGTATTGGCGTTTCAACTCCTGCTCCGCGCGCTCCAGAAGGGAGCGGTCGAAAATCTCCGTCTCGGCCAGACCCATTTCCTTCATCGCTTTCAGGATATGATCTTTCTCAAATTCTTTCATTCCGGTGAAATCAATGCGGGCGATTGCCGGACGCTCCTCAAGCGCCACGATCAGAATTCCGCCCTCCGCCTCAATACGCACATCCTGAAAGAACCCTGTGGCAAACAACGCCTTGATTGCCTGGGAAGCCTGATTTTGATCCAGGGTGTCGCCAACCCTCACAGGCAGGTAGGAGAATACCGTGCCTGCTTCCGTGCGCTGGATGCCTTCGACGCGAATGTCACGGACGACAAAAGGCTCAAAGGCGGCGGCAGCGCCGGAGAAAAGTCCTGCCATCAACAAAGCGCAAAGTTTTTTATTCATTACGGAAAAAAGGTTGTTCAATTGCCAGTAAAGCCGTGCAAAATCCGGGTTATGTCGTTGAAAAAAGCAAAGCCCATCAGCGTGAACAACAAGGCCATTCCAACCTGTTGCCCCCGCATAATGAAATTCTCCGAGACAGGGCTGCCCTTGACGGTTTCAATCGCATAATACATCAAATGACCGCCGTCCAGTACAGGAATCGGCATGAGATTGATCAAAGCCAGACTGATACTGACCAGCGCCAGAAACTTGAGATAGGATCCCAGCCCCATGCTGGCTGTCTTGCCTGCATAGTCCGCTATCGTAACCGGGCCGGATAGGTTTTTCCAGGAAACTTCGCCCAATACGATTTTGCCCATCATTGAGAGGCTGAATATGGATTTGTCCCAGGTTTCCCGCATTGCCTTGCCGACGGCTTCAAAAACGCCGTAACGCACAAAAACACGAAAACGCGCGGGCGCAGCCTTTTCCACCTCGTCCCTGGAGACGCCAAGCCCGATCCGGCCAATACCGTCGCGGTTTTCCGGCACAAGTTGAAAGAAAAGCGTCTCGCCGGAACGCTCAACCTCTGTCAGCAGGAGCTTGCCGGGAGAAGCGCGTATATGTTCGACAAATTCCTCAAAATGCCGGATGGTTTGACCGTCCACCGACAGAATCATGTCGCCTGTTCTAAGCCCTGCGTTTGCCGCAGGCGAATTTTCTTCGATCACGCCCGCTATCGGCACAACCTGCGGCTGGAAAAAACGGATGCCGAGTATCTGGAAAGGATTGCCTTCCCAGCCGGATTCCGCCAGACGGCTTACTGAAATATGGCGGACTTCACGCTCTTCCGCCATGGTCTCGACAGTCAGGGCGACGCTTTTTCCCGCCGCGCGGCTGGCATGACGCAAGAGTCGCCAGTGGAAATCTTCCAATGTAGTCACCGGCTCGTCATTTACGGACAGCACCATGTCGCCATTCTGTATGCCTGCCGTAAAAGCGGGCGTATCCGGCAAAGGTTCGCCCAGCACCGGGCGTAATGTTTCGCTTCCGGCCATGAACAAGAGCCAATAGACCAGAAAGGCCAGAAAAAGGTTCATAAGCGGCCCCGCCGCCACGATTGCGCTTCTGCGTCCGACGCTTTGCCGGTTAAAGGAGCGGGGCAATTCTTCCGGGGGGATGCTCTCCCCTTCTTTTACTTCCCGCTCGTCCAGCATTTGCACATAGCCGCCCAGCGGCAGGGCGCAAAGGGTCAATTCCGTTTGATCCTTGCCGAAACGCTTGAGCCACAGGATCTTGCCGAATCCTATGGAGAAACGGAGCACCTTGACGCCAAAGTAGCGAGCGACGATGAAATGACCGAACTCATGCACCACGACGAGCGCGCCCAGGAGCACTATAAAAGCGAGAAGGTAAAAGGGCAAATCAAGCATAGATCAACTCATGTGTTCGTGTTTGCAGCTTTCTGCAAATGACATCCGGCAAACCCCCGGCGCTAACGCGCCACCTCCTGTTATAAAGGGGGCTAACCCCAATGACGCATTGCCCCATTGCTCCCTTTTTATAGTACTTTCCGTTAAGAAAGTAACTGTAAAGTGATGTGCGGGAGAGGCAAAATAAATGCATCCCCTCTCCCACTTGTGGGAGAGGGTGGCCGTAGGCCGGGAGAGGGTAACGTTCAGGTTGAACGCTTCCTGAATCTTCAGCTCCCTTACCCTCTCCCCCGGCCCCTCTCCCGCGAGCGGGAGAGGGGAGCAAAGCGCACTTCCCGACCATCTCGTTATTTGCGGAAAACACTATAAAGGGGGCGTCTGCCTTGGCGGGCGGGGGTTTGTTGGCAGCGCGCGATTTTTTAATTACGGGTTCCATCATAATTGTCAAGGTTGGGCAAGTTGTCAGGCAATGATACTGAGGGCTTTTTCCCGCGCTTGTCTGTCCGCATGAAGCACAGCCTCCAGAGTATCGGCAGGCATTATAGGGAAATAATCCAGCGTCTTGGCAACAAGTTTGGCAATATCGGGAAAGGAAATGCGATTTTCCAGAAACGCTGCTGCGGCGACTTCATTGGCGGCATTCAGGACTGTCGGCGCAATACCGCCTGCTTTCAGCGCGTCATAGGCAAGGCCAAGGCAGGGAAAGCGGGCAAGGTCGGGCGTCGTGAAACTTAGTTTGGAGAGCGAGGACAAATCCAGCCGCGCCGCGCCGGATTCCATCCGCGAAGGCCAGGCGAGCGCATGGGCTATCGGAATACGCATGTCGGGCGCGCCAAGTTGCGCGATTAGCGACCCATCCAGATATTCGACCAAGGAATGCACGATGCTTTGCGGATGCACCACCACGCCGATTTGTTCCGGCGGCGCGTTGAACAACCAGTGCGCCTCGATGACTTCCAGTCCTTTATTCATCATGCTTGCCGAATCAACCGAAATTTTCTTTCCCATCGTCCAGTTTGGGTGTTTTATCGCCTGTTCCGGGGTGACTTTTGCGAGTTCTGCCAGCGGCAGGTCAAGAAACGGCCCGCCGGAAGCGGTAAGCCACAGTTTACGCACACCGGCAGCGGCAAGGTTGCCGGAAAAATCCAGCGGCAGGGCTTGAAAAATGGCGTTGTGCTCGCTATCCACCGGCAGGATTTTTGCGTCGTGTTCTTTCGCCGTCTGGATGAACAACGCGCCCGCCATAACGAGCACTTCCTTATTGGCAAGCAGGATTTTTTTTCCCGCCTTTGCGGCGGCGTAGGTCGGGGACAATCCCGCCGCGCCCACGATCGCCGCCATTACGATGTCAGTTTCAGACGCGGCGGCTACTTCTGACAGCGCGTCCGCGCCGTATAGAACTTCGGTCTTGATGCCAATCTCGCGTAATTCATCGCGCAATGTCGCGGCATCGGCAGCGTCATCCAGCGCCGCATATTCGGGTTTGAACTCCCGGCATTGTTCGCGCAATTTATCTTTTTGCCGATGCGCGGTCAGGGCAAAGACCCGATAACGGTCGGGATGCTGGCGCAATACCGCCAGAGTATTTTGTCCGATGGAGCCGGTCGCGCCGAGGATGGTGATGTTTTGCATAGGTCAAGTTGCGACCCATAATATCAATATCAGTGCAGGAGATATAGCTAGAAGCGCAAGCACACTGTCAATCCGGTCAAGAACGCCGCCATGACCGGGCAGAAGATTGCTGCTGTCCTTGACTCCCGCTTGACGCTTCAGGAGCGATTCAAACAAATCGCCCAGAATACAGGCAGCCGTCAGGGCAAACGCTAGGCACAGGAGCATAATGAGCTGCATTATGCTTTCCGCAGAGGGGCCGACAAGAAATAACCAAGCGTAAAAGCAAAAAAATACTGCCACAAACGCGCCAGCCGCGCCTTCCCAGGTTTTTCCGGGGCTGATGGTGGGCGCAAGTTTATGTCTGCCAAACAAACGACCTGTAGCATAGGCGGCAATATCCGCTACCCAGGCAAATGATATGATGACAAGAAAAAGTTTACTATTAATATGAATAACCATAATAATCGCTACTAAGCAAGCAGGAATGAGCACAATGATGCCAATAACCAACCCAATAACTCCCTTGAGTGACCAGCGAAAACGGAACCACAGAGGCACAACCACAAACCAGAATAAACAGGATAGCAGGGCTAGATATATTGCCGACAACAAAATCATCCCGCTGTCTTTCGATACGAATACTAAGATCGCAGCCGAAATAACAGACATTGCAACAAACAACCCAACCCCATAAGCAACACGCCCCTTCTTGCCGAACCCCGCCAACCCCGCCCACTCCCAAGCGGCAACGCCAACAACTGCGGAAATCAGAATAGTCCAGCCCAAATCAGGCAAAAATAATGCGGCGGGAATAAAGACCGCCAGAAGAACCAAGGCTGTAATGATGCGGGTTTTCAGCATTTGTCTTCTCCTTCCGTGCTTTCCGTCAACTGCCCGCTTGTCCGTCCAAAGCGGCGTTCCCGCCGCTGGTAGGAAAGAATCGCAGCTTTCAGGGCTTCGCTGCCAAATTCAGGCCAAAGCGTCTCGGTAAAGTAAAACTCGGTATAGGCCAGTTGCCAGAGCAGGAAGTTGCTGATCCTCTCCTCGCCGCCCGTGCGGATAAACAGATCAGGTTCCGGCGCAAACGCGGTGGAAAGACAGGTTTCGAGTTCCGCTTCCGTCCAATGCCCCGCCGCTTCCGGCTTTTCCCTCGCCAGTTGGTTCATGGCATTCATGATGTCCCACCGCCCGCCGTAATTGGCGGCAATGGTGAGATGCAAACGGGAATTCTCGGCGGTCGCCTTCTCCGCTTTCCGAATCAACTCCTGCAATTTCGGGGCAAAGCGGGACAAATCGCCAATCACCCGCAAGCGCACTCCGTTTTTTTTGAGCTTTGCCACCTCGTTTTCCAACGCGCTCACGAAAAGCCGCATCAGGAGATTTACTTCCTCAATGGGACGCCGCCAGTTTTCCGAACTGAAGGCAAACAGCGTCAGGTACTCAATGCCTTGTTCAATCGAGGCGGCAACCGCTTGGCGCACAGTTTCCACGCCTTTCGTGTGTCCAGCGATACGGGGCAGGAAACGCTTTTTCGCCCAGCGACCGTTGCCATCCATGATGATGGCGACATGCCTTGGGATCGCCCGGATTTCCGGCAGCTCACGGGTCGCGCTTTTAAATAGAGGCACTTATATTAACCAGGTTATTAAGGGGTGTCACATTATGCGGCATATTTAACCTTTGGGTCGTTGAAGTATGAACTAGCGCGCTCTGAATTTTGCTCCAGTATTTCCATGCGCGCTTGATGGGCTTTTGCATCCCTTGCCGTCGCCCTATGCGTCAATTCAGGCAAGGGTAGAGCTATGTAGTCCTCTTCCGCATGAGATATGGGCGACATAACGGACAAGAGCAGGGCAAGCGTCGCAAAGAGATGTTTCATGAGAATGCCTTTCTTGAAAATCAAGCAGAAAAAACCGCGTCCCTGGCGGCAAGGTGTCTTTTTTCATCTGGAATCCGTGCGACCTGTTTTGCTGGTGGTCGGCAAGGGTTGGCCGGGTTGCCATTGGCTCAACAAAGCCTCTCCTTCCTCGATTTGTTCGGGAGTCATTTCTTCGGCAGCAAATTCCAGACTATTCTCCGCACGATCGTCACCGCCTGACTCTGCAAGTCTGTAAAGCGCATAGGCAAGTACAATGTCCTGCGGCATTCCTCGTCCTGTGTGGTAAATGTACCCCAGATTGTGCTGGGCATGCGCATGTCCCTGCTCCGCCGCCTTTTGAAACCAATTTACAGCCTGCCGGACATCCTGCCGCACACTCACACCACCGGAATACATGAACAACCCCAGGAGATACTGGGAATCAGCATGTCCCTGCTCCGCCGCCTTTTGAAACCAATTGACAGCTTGCCGGGCATCCTGCGGCACACCTTGCCCTCTATCATGCCTAAGCCCAAGCTCAAACTGGGCTTCCGCATCCCCTGCCGTCGCCTTTTGCGTCAATTCGGGCAGGGGCATCATTCTGTAATTCGGCTCCTCTGCATGAGCTACAAACGGCATAACGCCCAAAAACAAGAGCAAGCCAATGGCTGTAAATAGATGTTTCATGACGATTCCTTTCTCAAACAGAAAAAACCACTTCCCCGCCGACCAGCGTCTTTTTGACCTGTCCGACTACAGCTTGCCCGGCAAAGGGAGTGTGTTTGCTTGAACTCTGCAAATTCTCCGGCAAGACATGCCAGTTGGCATCAGGGTCAAACAGGCAAATATCGGCGGAAGCGCCCACGCCCAAATGCCCTGAATCATCGCGCCCTAAAATCGCAGCCGGAAGATTTGTCAAGGGAGCCAGAATATCCGGCAATGAAAGCCCCATTTCCATGCCCCAGCGCAAGGCAAGCGGCAGCAATAACTCAAGACCAGTCGCGCCCGGTTTGGCGCTGCCGAACGGCATGAGCTTGTCGTCCCGCGCTAGCGGGGTATGGTCGGAACAGATGGCAGCTAATCCCGCGCGGACGCCTTCCCGCAGGGCGACGCGATCATCCTCGCTACGCAGCGGCGGATCAAGGCGGGCAGCCGTGTCAAAAAAGCCAATGGCGGATTCGGAAAAGTGTAGATGGTGCGCGCCAACATGACAACTGACCGGAAGGCCGTCCGCCTTCGCTCTGGCGACCATTGCCATGCCTGCCGCCGATGACAGACAGCAAAGATGCAGACGCACACCGGTATCTGTGGCCAGAGTGAGCAGGGTGGCGAGCGCGACGGTTTCCGCGCTTACCGGAATGCCGGTCAAACCAAGGCGGCCTGAGACCGCGCCGTTATGGGCAAAGCCGTTTCGGGAAAGATAGTAATCCTGCGGGCGCATCCAGAGCGGAAAATCAAAAGTCGCCGCATATTCAAAGGCATGTAGCAACGCCCCGGTATCCATCACCGGCGATTGTCCCTGAGAAAAAGCGACGCACCCGGCCTTTGCAAGAATCGCAAGTTCAGACAGTTGTTCGCCCGCCAGCTTGCGGGTCAAGGCTCCCAACGGTAAAAGGCGCGCCAACCGCAAACTTTCCGCCTGCTTTGTCAGGCGCTCAACCCGTTCCGGTTCATCCAGAACAGGATTGAGATTGGGCGGAGAGACCAGAGTTGTAACGCCGCCCGCGACCGCAGCGGCAAGGTCGGTCGCCAAATCGCCGGGACGGGCGCAAAGGTCAATCAAACCTGGGCAGGCGACAAGGCCGGAAGCGTCAATTTCCTGACCGGCAGCGGCAGAGGCGGCAATCCTGCCGTCAGAAATGAAAATATCGGCGACACGGTCAATCCGGTTCCTGGGATCAACCACACGGGCGTTTTTGATAGTAATGTTCATGTCAGTTTCCCGCAAGAATACTCAAGACCGCCATGCGAACGGCAATACCGAAAGTGACCTGATCCAGAATCACTGCTTGCGGGCCGTCCGCTACGAAAGAATCAATTTCCACGCCCCGATTCATGGGGCCAGGGTGCATGACGATCGCGTCCGGCTTTGCAAGCGCGAGTTTTTCCGGGGTCAGTCCATAACATTTGAAATACTCCCTGGCCGAAGGCAGAAGCGCGCCGTTCATGCGCTCGTTTTGCAGGCGCAGCATGATTACCACGTCGCAATCCCTTAAACCTTCGCGCATATCATGGTGAACCCGGACATTCATCCGGGGCAATTCCGGCGGCAGCAGGGTTTTCGGCCCGATAATGCGAATCTCCCTGACGCCCAGAGCGGTCAGCGCGGCAATGTTCGAGCGGGCGACCCGTGAATGGAGAATATCGCCGACAACGGCGACCGCAAGCGGCGCAAAATCCTTCTTGAAATGCCGGATGGTATACATGTCTAGCAACGCCTGGGTAGGATGAGCGTGGCGGCCATCGCCCGCGTTGACCACATGGATGTCGTCATGCCCCATGCGACGCAGATGTTCGGCAATCAGGCAGGCCGCGCCGCTCTCCGCATGACGAACAACAAACATGTTGGCGTGCATGGCGCACAGGTTGTCAATGGTATCAAGCAGGGTTTCGCCCTTGGAAGCCGAAGAGCGGTTGATGTCCAGATTGATTACGTCCGCCGACAGGCGTTTGGCGGCAATCTCAAAAGTGGTGCGGGTGCGGGTGGAATTCTCGAAAAACAGATTGAACACGCTCTTTCCGCGCAAAAGCGGCACCTTTTTGACTTCGCGATCCGCAAGCCCCAAAAAGGAAGAAGCCGTGTCAAGAATTTTCAGCAGTATTTCGCGCGGCAGCCCGGTTATCGAGAGCAGATGGGTCAGCTTGCCGTCGGCATTGATTTGCGGGTGAAAATCAGGCATGGGACACTACCTCCCAGAAAAGACACTGGCCTTCGTCAAGGCAGAGGTTAAGACCTGTCGAATGATCGGGAAGTTGCAGATTCCATACGCAGTATGTGGGCGCAATCGGCAATTCCCGGCAACCACGGTCGGCAAGCACGGCAAGCTCCACCGCCGATGGCCTGCCATAATCGAACAATTCATTTAGCGCCGCGCGTGTTGTGCGCCCCGTATAGAGCACGTCATCCACCAGAATCAGGCGACGGCCATTAACATCAAAGGGCATTCGCGTCGGGCGTATCTGGGTATGCAGTCCTTTTTCCGCGAAGTCGTCACGGTAGAAGGAAACATCAATCATGCCGGTTTCATCCGGCAGATTGAACATTTTGGCCAGACGCTCGGCAATCCAGGCGCCGCCGCTGAAAATGCCGACCAAGGCGGTATCAGGCGTCAAGGACGGGCGGATCAGATCAGCCAGCGCCAGACATTGCGCTTCTGCGTCAGGCAGGGGAAAGGGAAGGGGATTGGTCATGGGCGGAATTAAAGTCATGCGGAAAATCAAACCAGGTTTGCAGGATCAGTTGCGCGGCAACCGCGTCAACCACGGTCTTCATGCGCTTTACGCTGCGCTTTGTTTCACGCAGGCGGCTTATCGCATCCAGCGAGGTCAAAACCTCGTCAGCCTCGATAACCGGCAGAGCGAAGCGTTCGCGCAAGCTACCGGCAAAGGCGCGGACTTTCAGGGTCATGTCATGCTCCGTGCCATCGGTATGCGTGGGCAGGCCGACTACCAGACGCTCCGGTTGCCATTCGACGATCAGGCGGGAAATGGCTTTCAGAAGCGCGGCATTGTCATTCATTTTGAGGACGGTCAAGGGATGCGCTTGCCGTAAAACAGTTTCCCCTACCGCGACGCCAGTGCGTTTTTCTCCGAAATCGAAGGCAAGCACCGTTCCCATTTGCCTATGCGTGTCCGGCTACGTCGGAAAGTTGCGCGAAGCTGATGCCGAGTTTCTGCATGGCAGCCGGCAGGCGTTCTTCCGGCGATTGTCGAAAGAGAATTTCAGAATTGGCGGGAATGGTAAGCCAGGCGTTCTGCGCCAGCTCGTTTTCCAGTTGTCCCGCGCTCCAGCCTGCATAGCCAAGGGTGAGAATAATGTTGTCCGGCTGCCCGTTCTGGCTGATTGAAGCAAGAATATCCTTGGAGCTTGTCAGGCCGATTTCCTGATTGACCTGCATACTGGATTGCCATTCTCCCGGCGGGCTGTGCAGGACAAAACCGCGATCCATCTGCACCGGGCCGCCGAAATGCACCGGCAGAGAGGCGATTTCACGAGTTTTCAGCTCCAAATCAACCTTCTCAAACAGACCTTCCAGAGTAAGGTCAAGCGGTTTATTTACGATCACGCCCAGCGCACCCTGCGCGTTGTGCTCGCATACGTAGATCAGCGCCCGGTTGAAATAAGGGTCAACCAGGGCAGGCATGGCGATAAGGAAGTGGTGGGTGAAGTAAATCGGTTCCATAACCTAATTTTAACCGTTTTTGCAAAATGAGAAGGAAAAAACGTGATGGGTCACAGGTTATATTGGTTCGACAAGCGGCGAAAGGGTTTGCTGATAGTTTTCCTGGAAAAATGCGGCCTGTGCAGGGTGAGCAGAGCGCCCTTGGCATTGTACTCCCGACAGCCGCTGCGTGTTGGGATTCGTGTTCCGCTCATTCTAACCTAATGGTTGGATTGGCGCTGCGGAATATGAAGCAGGAATGGCTCGATCCAAACCGAATGCAAGCCGCGTTTGCCGTTGGCGTTGTGCATGGTGAAGCTGAATTCAGCCAAACCGCATTCATTGAAACCGCAAACGCGCTTGTATTTGCCTACAAGGTATTGGAATACTGGTAACGATTTGGCAAGACAATCTTGCGATATTCCCGAAAGATCCGGCACGCCGACAATACGCACGACATCGCCGACCATTATGGTCTTGCCGTTCCGGTCAAAAGGCTTGTGCGGTTTCATATAGCGGCTCATGTAAATAAAGCTAAGGAAAGGTTGAGGGGGAGCGTTTCGCTCCACCTCAACATCATGCAACTACCTCATGCGCCGCTTTGCGGTTTGTCCTTTGCGCTTACATGTTTTCCGTGACGACCAGGGCGGTGAGGTTGACTAACCGCCGCACCGAAGACGAAGGCGTGATGACATGCACAGGCTGAGCCGCGCCCATCAGGACAGGGCCGATGGTTACGCCGTCGCCGCCAGTCATCTTCAGCAGGTTGTAGGAGATGTTGGCCGCATCCAGATTGGGCATGATTAACAGGTTCGCCTCGCCTTTCAACGGCGAATCCGGGTCGGAAAAGCCCCGCACATGCTCGGAAAGAGCGGCATCTCCGTGCATTTCCCCGTCAATTTCCAGAGTCGGCTCCTTGGCGCGCGCGATGGCAAGCGCCTCGCGCATCTTTCTTGCCGAGGGCGACCGGATAGAACCGAAGTTGGAATGCGAAAGCAGCGCGACTTTGGGCGTAAATCCAAAGCGGCGCACGGTATCGGCGGCCATCAGGGTGATTTCCGCCAGTTGTTCCGCGTCCGGGTTTTCATTGACATGGGTGTCGCAGATGAAAATGGAACGCCCCGGCAGAATAAGGTGATTCAAGGCTGCCATGGTTGTCCGCCCCGGCGCTTTGCCGATAATTTCATCCACTTCGCGCAAATGATGCTCGAAATGCCCGGAAAGACCGCAAATAAGGCCGTCGGCATAGCCAAGGCGCACCATCAACGCGCCCAGCACGGTGTTGTCGGCGCGAACCCGCACCTTGGACATCTCAATGGTAATGCCGAGCCGCTTCATGATTTGGTGATATTCTGTCCAGCATTCCTTGTACTGGGCCAGATTGTCCGGGTCAATTATCTCGAAATCAACGCCGGGCGAAAGGCGCAATCCGTTTCGGTGCAGGTTGTTGAGGATAATCTGCGGTCTGCCGATCAGCAGCGGGAAAGCGAGTTTTTCATCACGCACGACCTGCACCGTGCGAAGCACGCGCTCGTCTTCCCCTTCGGCATAAGCGATGCGGCGGCTCGTCGGCAGGCTTCTGGCCGCCTGGAAAATGGCGCGCATTCCCGCGCCGGTCTGATAGACAAATTCGGACAGGGTTTGATGATAAGCGTCCCAATCTTCGATAGGGCGGGTCGCCACGCCGGATTCCATCGCGGCGCGGGCGACCGCAGGCGGAATACGGACAATGAGGCGAGGATCGAACGGCTTGGGGATCAGGTATTCACGCCCGAATTCCAGATTCTGCCCCGGATAGGCTACCGCCACTTCATTGGCTATGTCGTCTTCCGCCATTGCGGCGATGGCATATACGCAGGCGAGCTTCATCTCTTCCGTAATCTTGGTCGCGCACACGTCCAGAGCGCCGCGGAAAATGAACGGAAAGCAGAGCACGTTATTGACCTGATTGGGATAATCGGAACGCCCTGTGGCGACTATGGCGTCAGGCCGGGCGATTGCCGCCTCTTCCGGCATTATTTCAGGGACAGGATTGGCGAGCGCGAAAATCAACGGATCGGGAGCCATTTCGGCAAGCATTTCGGGCTTTAAGACGCCAGCGGTGGAAAGCCCCAGAAAAATATCCGCTCCCTTGATTGCGTCGCCCAAGGTACGCGCTTCGGTGGTCTGCGCGTAACGCATCTTGGAAGCGTCCATTTTGTCGTCGCGTCCGTGCCGTATGACGCCCTTGGAATCGCAGACGGTAACGTTTTCTTTTCGCGCGCCCAAGTGGCACCATAAGTCCAGGCAGGAGATAGCAGCCGCGCCCGCGCCGGAACAGACAATCCTGACATCTTCGATTTTCTTGCCGACGATTTTCAGGCCGTTCAACATGGCGGCGGCGGAAATGATGGCTGTGCCGTGCTGGTCGTCGTGAAAGACAGGGATATTCATCCGCTCCTTTAATTTTTCCTCTATGTAGAAGCATTCAGGAGCCTTGATGTCCTCAAGGTTGACGCCGCCCAGGGTCGGCTCCAGAGAGGCGATGATGTCTATCAGCTTGTCCGGGTCGTGTTCGGCGAGTTCGATGTCGAACACGTCAATACCGGCGAATTTCTTGAACAGGCAACCTTTTCCTTCCATGACTGGCTTGGCGGCCAGAGGGCCGATGTCGCCCAGGCCGAGGACTGCGGTTCCGTTGGTGATTACGCCTACCAGATTGGCGCGGGACGTGTATTCAGCCGCTGTGACCGGATCAGCCGCAATGGCTTCGCACGGGGCGGCGACACCGGGGGAATAGGCCAGCGCCAGATCGCGCTGGTTTAACAGCCCCTTGGTGGGGCGCACGGAGATTTTGCCGGGTGTCGGGCGGCGGTGATATTCAAGCGCGGCTTCGCGCAAATCCTTGTCCATGTTGATCCTCTATATGTTGAGTCTCCTGACTTCTGTGCAGGATTGCCTGCAAGGATACTGTAATTTTTGCGGCGCGAAAAGAAAAGGATTAAAAGCCGGTTTCAGGTTCGTCAAGCATGAATTTCAACTTGAAACATTACCCTCTCCCGTTTATGGCTACGCCGCGAGTGAGAGAGGGGGCAAAGCGGGGCGGGTATTGCTCACCTCTTCCGCACATCACTTGACCATCGCTTTATTAACGGAAAGCGCCATAAATGCGATTGCCCTGATAGCGAAACATTGTTCTTCCCAAAATGAAATCAAATCGGTTATAATGGAAAGATTCCGGTCGGGGTTTCGGCTGGAATGGAACGTTCAAGCGTTCAAAATCCTCACATCCGCTGATTAAGGGTGCTGCGGCAGTCATGCGCGGCGATTTGGGGCGGATGGCGGTTCAACCCTTAAACTGGAGTTTTTATGTCTGTCAGTATGCTGCAAATGTTGGAAGCGGGAGTCCATTTCGGACACCAGACCCGCTTCTGGAATCCCCGGATGGCTCCGTTCATCTTCGGCTCCCGCAACAAGATTCACATCGTCAATCTGGAAAAAACCCTTGAGAAGTACAACGAAGCGATGGGGTTCGTGAAAAAACTCTCCTCGCGGCGTGGCACGATTCTCTTCATTTCCACCAAGCGTCAGGCTCGCGAAATCATCGCCGAAGAAGCCTCTCGCGCAGGCGCGCCTTTCATTGATCAGCGTTGGCTTGGCGGAATGCTCACCAACTTCAAGACCGTAAAGCAATCCCTGAAACGCTTGAAGGAAATGGAAGCCGCCGTCGAGGCGGGCGAGCTTGGCAAAATGTCCAAGAAAGAAGCTCTCGGCTTCACCCGCGAGATGGGAAAGCTGCAAAAATCAATGGGCGGCATCAAAAATATGAACACCCTGCCGGATGCGGTTTTTGTCATTGACGTTGGCTATCACAAGATTGCCGTGACCGAAGCCACCAAACTCGGCATTCCCGTGATCGGCGTGGTGGATACCAACCATTCGCCCGTCGGGGTGGATTACGTGATTCCCGGCAATGATGATTCTTCCCGCGCCATTCGTCTTTATGCGCGCGGCGTCGCGGACGCGATTCTGGAAGGCCGCTCGCACGCGGCGCATGAAATCGTGGAAAGCGGCGATGACGATGAGGAATTCATCGAGGAACTCGAAGCAACCGAAGAACACTCCGCCGAGTAAGGCGGTTTTGTTGATAATCCGGCGAAGCAAGGAGGCTGGGTCTTCCGGCTTCGCTTTTCTTTAACTGTTTGATGGAGTACGAAATGGCGGAAATTACCGCAAGCATGGTAAAAGATTTGCGCGAGAAAACAGACGCGCCGATGATGGAATGCAAGAAAGCCTTGACCGAGGCCGACGGCGACATGACAAAGGCCGAAGAAATCCTGCGAATCAAATTGGGCTACAAGGCGGGCAAGGCTGCCGGTCGCATCGCGGCGGAAGGCATTGTCGGCATTCATATAGCTACGGACGGCAGACAGGGCGCGATTCTGGAAGTGAATTGCGAGACCGATTTTGTCGCCAAAAACGATGATTTCCTGGCGTTGGTGAAAAACAGTGTGGAACTCGTGGTTTCCGAGTCGCCCGCCGACGTTGCCGCGTTGTCCGCCTTGCCGCTTGGTGACGGCACGGTGGAGTCCGTTCGCGCCATGCTGATCGGCAAGATCGGGGAAAACATGAACCTGCGCCGCTTTGCCCGTCTGGAAGCCAAAGGGCAACTTTTCCGGTACATTCACGGCGGGGCGAAAATCGGCGTGTTGCTTGACCTCGTAGGTGGCGACGAACAGCTGGGCAAGGACATTGCCATGCACATCGCCGCCTCCAAGCCCAAGGCGCTGGATGCTTCCGGCGTTGATCCGGCGTTGCTCGAATCCGAGCGGCGTATCGCCCGCGAGAAGGCGATTGAGTCCGGCAAGCCTGAAAACATGCTGGACAAAATCGCGGAAGGAACAGCGCAGAAGTTCCTGAAAGAAATTACCTTGTTGGGTCAGGTTTTCGTCAAGGCGGAAGACGGCAAGGAAACCGTCGGAGAGCTTTTGAAGAAGAAAAATGCTTCTGTGGCGAATTTCGTTCTTTACGTGGTCGGGGAAGGCATCGAGAAAAAAGAATCTGACTTTGTCGCCGAAGTAGCCGCGCAGGCTGCCGCAGCAAAGAAAGATTGAACCGCCGGATAAAGGATACCGAAATGGCCGCACTCAAATACAAACGCATTCTCCTGAAGCTCTCCGGCGAAGCTCTGATGGGCGGCGACGCATACGGCATCAACCCGGAAGTGGTAGGCAAAATCGTCAGGGAAATCAAGGCGGTTGTGGATTTGGGCGTGGAAATCGGCATTGTGATCGGCGGCGGCAACATTTTTCGCGGCATGGCGGGCGCTTCCGCCGGCATGGATCGCGCCGCCGCAGATTACATGGGGATGCTGGCCACAGTCATGAACGCTATGGCATTGTCCGACGCTCTGGGTCAGGCCGGAATCGTCAGCCGGGTGCAATCCGCGCTCAATATCGAGCAGGTTGTGGAGCCTTACATTCGGGGCAAGGCTATTCGTTATCTGGAAATGGGGCGGGTTGTAATTTTTGGCGCGGGGACGGGTAACCCGTTTTTTACGACGGATACCGCCGCCGCCTTGCGGGGCGCGGAAATCGGCGCGGAAATCGTCTTGAAGGCGACCAAGGTGGACGGCATTTATTCATCAGACCCGAAAAAAGACAAGGATGCCACCCGCTTTCAGGAAATCAGCTTTAACGAGGCTATCGCAGAGAATCTTGCGGTCATGGACGCGACTGCTTTTGCCCTGTGCCGCGACCAGAAACTTCCTATCAATGTGTTTTCCATCTTCAAGCCGGGGGCGTTTAAGCGCATCGTCATGGGCGAGGCGGAAGGCACGATGGTGTATTGTTGAAAGCGAGGACAACGTGATTGCAGAAATCAAGACAACCGCCGAGGCCAAGATGCAAAAGTCCGTCGAGGCGCTAAAGGCCGATCTTGCCAAGGTTCGCACCGGACGCGCCCATACGGGCGTGTTGGATCATGTTCAGGCGGAGTATTATGGCAGCATGGTTCCGCTCAATCAGGTTGCCAACATTACCCTGATTGACGCTCGCACTCTTGGCGTTCAGGTGTGGGAAAAGCCGATGGCGGTCAAGGTGGAAAAGGCTATTCGTGAATCCGACCTGGGGTTGAATCCTTCCGCCCAGGGCGAGTTGATTCGCGTGCCCATGCCGCCGCTTTCCGAGGAGCGTCGCCGCGACCTTGCCAAGGTGGTGAAGAATGAAGGCGAAAACGCCAAGGTCGCGGTGCGTAATTTGCGCCGCGACGCCAATAACCACCTGAAGGACGGCATCAAGAAAAAGGAAATTTCCGAGGACGAGGAGCGACGCGCCGAGGAGTTCATCCAGAAACTCACTGATCGTTACATTGCGGAGATTGACAAGCTGGTCGCGCAGAAAGAAAGCGAGTTGATGGCGGTTTGATGCCGATGTGGGTCGCTACTCCTTCATCGCAACGGACTTCACTATCTATAGTGCTTTCCGTTAATAATTATACTTTCCCCTGAGCGTTCAGGAGAGTGAGAGCCTTGCTCCCGCTTCCAATTACTCGTCATTCCCGCGAAGGCGAGAATCCAGCGCCGCATCAAAATTTGTGACTGATGTTCAGTATGACGAGAAGCGGGAATGCCGCTCCTCTTGCGGTATGGGAATGTTGTTCCTGTTCTGGAAACCTATCGCAACTTTAAGCGCCGTACTGGATTCCCGCCTTCGCGGGAATGACTGGTGGATTATAGCCTGTGCGAAATAATAACCGCGCCTGATAGTCGTTTTATTTGCGAAAAGCATTATAATCCTTGCCACTATCATGGCGCGCGCGAAACGCGAACCCCACGCAACGCCATAGCGGACGCCTGCGCGGGTCAAATCTTCGGCAGGGTAACGCCGGTTTGCCCTTGGTATTTGCCGCCGCGATCCCGGTATGAGATTTCGCATACTTCGTCGGACTCGAAGAACAGCACTTGGGCGCAGCCCTCGCCCGCGTAAATCTTGGCGGGCAGCGGCGTGGTGTTGGAAAACTCCAGGGTGACAAAGCCCTCCCATTCCGGCTCGAAAGGCGTCACGTTCACGATAATGCCGCAGCGCGCGTAAGTGCTCTTGCCAACGCACACAGTAAGCACGTTGCGCGGAATGCGAAAATACTCGACTGTTCGCGCCAGAGCGAAGGAATTGGGCGGAATGATGCAAACATCGGCTTCGACCTCGACAAAAGACTTGGGATCGAATGCCTTGGGGTCGACGACCGTGGAATTGATGTTGGTGAAAACCTTGAATTCAGGGGCGCAGCGAATATCGTAGCCATAGCTCGACGCGCCGTAAGAAACGATCTTCTTCCCATCCGCCTCGCGTACCAGACGAGGCTCGAAAGGCTCAATCATGCCATATTGCTCAACCATTCGGCGTATCCACTTATCGGACTTGATCGTCATACATCTTTTCCTCAGCAAACAAAAAGCGACATTTTACCGCCCTCGTTGGATAATTGCCTTTTCTTCTCGGCAAACACCATGTCTATTTCCGATTTTTCCCTGATTTTTACCGTCTGGCCGTTCTTTATCGCGGGGCTGTTGGGCGGCTGGCATTGCGTCGGCATGTGCGGCGGCATTGTAGGGGCGTTGACCGCCGGGAGCGCCCCCAGACTCTCCCTGCATCTGGCCTACAACAGCGGACGCGGCATGTCCTATATCCTTGCAGGCGCGTTGGCAGGCGCGGCGGGAAGCGGCAGCATGATGCTGGCGGAGGGACTGCCGCTGCGTCTTGCCCTGTTCATATTCGCCAACTTTCTTATTTTCCTGATGGGCGCTTACATGCTGGGCGCAGGACGCGCCCTGCTCTGGCTGGAACGACCCGGACAAACGCTCTGGCGACGCATTCAACCTCTGGGGCGGCGTTTCATTCCCGCGCGGCATGTCGGACATGCGCTGTTCCTCGGCCTCATCTGGGGCTGGCTGCCATGCGGTCTGGTCTATGTCGCTCTGGCTTCCGCCCTGGCTTCCGGCTCATCCTTGCAGGGGGCTTCCATCATGCTCGCCTTCGCCCTCGGAACTCTCCCCAATCTGCTCCTCGCGGCTTTTCTGCTCACCCGCCTGAAAAACTGGACGCATCACCCGCTGTTTCGCAAGACGGCGGGCATCCTCCTTCTCGCCTACGCCCTGTATGGTTTTTACTCGGTCTGGAAAATGTGACGATTTGCGGCAGGCATGAGACGGAATTGTTTGGAGAAATCACGCCCTGAAACGGCGATGTTGCAAGTACGACCGTCCTCTACCGACCGCGCCGCAGTAGGGGTTAAAAATTTTCAACCCCTGCGCCACAGGCAGTAGCGCTTTTATGTTGCTACTGATCGAAAAATACTCATCAAAACAATCAGTTATATTGCTTTTCGCAAATAAAACGACTATCAGGCATAGTCATTCTTTCGCACATAATTTAGCGTGGGAGTAATGTTCTCCCTCTCCCGCACATTATGCGAAAAAGCACAATTATTTACGGGAATGACTATAAACACATTGCTGCAATGTAGACTTGATACTGCTTACGCCACAAGAGAAAAGGGGAGCAAAGCGCACTCCCCGACCGTCTTGTTATTTGCAGGAACCTCTATATTTGCGGGTTGACGTTTGCCTTTAGGAATTCAGCGATACAGAACGCTGGGTTTTTGAGCAACCTGCTAAAGCCCCAGCGCCATTTGTTGCGAGTTGTCTTCCTCGCTATGCATGCCCAATTTACCGCGCGCTCTCTCAATGGCTTCAAGGTATTCCGGCGTAATGTCGCCGGTGACGTAATGACCGTTGAAGCAGGAAGCGTCAAGCGTGGAAATCTGCGGATTCAATCTTAAAATAGCGTTTTGCAACGCTTCAAGGTCTTGATAAACCAGCATGTCCGCGCCGATTGTGCGGGCGATTTCATCATCGCTTCGCCCCGAAGCAATCAGTTCGGCGCGGGTCGGCATGTCTATGCCATAGACGTTGGGATAGCGCACCGGAGGCGCGGCAGAAGCAAAATATACTTTCAGAGCGCCAGCGGAGCGAGCCATTTCCACAATCTCCTTGCTGGTCGTGCCGCGCACGATGGAATCATCCACCAGCAAAACCCGCTTGCCCCGAAACTCCTGGCCGACGGTATTCAATTTCTGGAGCACGGATCTTTCCCGAATGGCTTGACCGGGCATGATGAAGGTGCGTCCCACATAACGATTTTTCACGAAGCCTTCCCGATAGGGAATGTTCAGCCGATGCGCCAGTTGCATCGCAGCGGGGCGGCTTGAATCCGGAATGGGAATGACCACGTCAATCTCGCTGGTTGGAATTTGCGAACGTACTTTGTCGGCGAGAAATTCGCCCATAGAAAGCCTGGTCTCATAGACGGAAATACCGTCTATGATGGAATCGGGGCGAGCCAGATAGACGTATTCAAAAATACAGGGCGAAAGGCAGGGATTGTTCACGCACTGTCGGGCAAAAAACTTATGATTGAGGTCAATGAAAACAGCCTCGCCGGGCGCGACATCGCGCATGAGGTTAAAACCGAGCGCATCCAGAGCCACGGATTCCGAAGCGACAATAAATTCAACGCCCTCTTTGGTTTCATGCGTTCCGATGACCAGAGGCCGAATGCCGTTCGGGTCGCGGAAAGCCAGAAGGCCATAGCCTGAGATCATGGCGACTACGGCATAAGCGCCTTTTACCCGACGATGCACGCCGGATACGGCGGAAAAAATGGCGGATGGGTCAAGCCTGACGCCGCGGGCTGCCGCCTGCAATTCGTGCGCGAGGACATTCAGCAATACTTCCGAATCGGAATTGGTGTTGATGTGCCGCAAATCCTGATCGAAAGTGGCGCGTTTCAGCGGTTCCGCATTGGTCAGGTTGCCGTTGTGCGCCAGCATGATGCCGAAGGGAGAATTGACGTAGAAAGGCTGCGCTTCCGCGAAATTCCAGGCTGAGCCGACAACAGGATACCGGCAATGCCCGATGCCCCAGTTACCCGGCAACGCCCGCATGTTGCGGGTGCGGAATACGTCGCGCACAAGCCCAGGCTCCTTGTGCAGGTGAAAGGTGTTGTTTTCGGCAGTGGCAATGCCCGCCGAGTCCTGTCCGCGATGCTGAAGAACCATCAGACCGTCATAAAGAAGCTGATTTACCGAAGTTGTGGCGACTATGCCAAGAATACCGCACATGATTACACCTGTTGAGTAGCTATCTGAATTGGATCTCTTTGGCAATCTCTTCCGGCAGCCAGGAAGGGATGCTGGTGAGCACGATAATTTCCAGCGGCGGAGACAATCTGGCATTGCGCCACCAGTCTTCCTGGGGAAGAGTGGTCAAACCGCCAGCGGCGACCAATACGAGCACGATCAGCAATCCCCGCGCCAGACCGAAAAAAATTCCCGCGAAGCGGTCGAGCGGAGTCAACCCCAAGGCTTGAATCAGGGCGCGCATCATATGCCTTGCCAGCACAAGCAGGATAATGACGGCTGCAAAGACTGTCGCCCAGCCTGCGACAGTACGCAGGGGCGCTTCGGATATATGCGCGAAATACAGCAATTCTCCGGCTTCCTGACCGAACGCGCGCGCCGCTAGAAAGGCTATTACCCAGGCGACCAGGGCTATTATTTCCCCGACTACGCCGCGCCAGCAGCCAAGCAACATGGAGAGTATGCAGATACATAGAACGCCGTAATCGAAAACAGTCATGGTTTCGCATGGTTAGCGGGGAGAAGGCGACTGCGGGAAAATTTTTGTGCCGGTGATTTTGCCGTCCTGATTGATTCTTCTTTCCGCAGCTTCCGCCTCGCTTTGCGTGTTATAAGGGCCGACGCGCACCCGCGTCATGTTGCCGCCTGCGGCTTCCGTGTAGACAGGAAGCCTCAAGGCGCGAAGTCTTTCCACGGTATTCTGGACAGTATCCATATTGCCAGAGGCGATAACCTGTACGACATAAGAGGTAGCGGCGGCAGGCGGAGATGCTGTTTCCGGCGAGCGTCCGGCAAGAATGGCGGCAGCGCGATTGGCGTCCTGTATCGCCGGGTTTGCAACAGGAGCCGGAGTCGGGGCGGGGCTTGATGCCGAACCCGGAGTCGGCGAGACTGCGGTAGAGGCCGAACTGGGCGCAGGTTTCGCTGCGGCGGGCGTAGGCACAGGTTTCACTACGGCAGGAGCAGGACTGGGCGCAGGTTTCGCTGCGGCAGGTGTGGGCGCGGCGATCGGGCGGGGAGGTTCGGCGCGAACGATGGCGGCAGGTTTATCGGTCGCTGGTTCAGGCGGCGGAGAAGTTTGGGGTAGGGCAAGGCTGCCATCAAGGGTAAAGACTTCTGTCGCGCCGTCTTCCAGGGGGATAACCAGAGTGGGCGGCGGCGCGGCGGGCGGCTCGGCATCCATCGCAAAAAGGAGTAAAAGCGTGGTAAACAGGACAAAAACGACCGCCCCGATCAGGCGGCGGCGAGCTTTTTTTTGCAACTGGTCGTCGTTTGGCATATTCAGGCTTTCCTTCTCGCCGATGATAAGGCGGCGATCATGTGGAACGAACCAAATATCGCTATTCTATCATTTTCTTCGGCAATATCCGCCGCTTTCAAAAACGCTTCTTCCGGGTTTGCATGACAACTACAGGAAATGTCGGGGAAGGAAGCTCGCATTCGCGCGGCGAGCGCCTCCGCTGCAAGGCCGCGCGAGTCATCAAGGGTAGCAAGAAACCAGTGCGTTATCCGATTAGACAGAACCTCAATGCTGCCGGTTATATCCTTGTCCGCCAACATGCCGAACACGGCATAGGTTTTTGCGTAAAAGCCCATGTCAGCAAGGTTGTCCGCCAGAGTCCGCATGGCTTGGGGGTTATGCCCCACGTCCAGTACGATTGCGGGCTTTCCCGGCAAGACCTGAAAACGCCCCGGAATTTCCGCGCGGATCAAGCCTTCGCGGATAGCCTGCATGGTCACGGGCAGTTTGGCCTGCAAAGTTTCCAGCGCGGCGACTGCCAGCGTCGCGTTTTTGAGCTGCATATCGCCTCGCATACCCGGATAGGCGAAGTTACGCCGCTCGATGCCTTCCGGGCGGTTGCGCCAGAACGTCCACTGCATCCGCGATTCACTGTCCTTTCGGTAGCCGAAGTCGCGTCCCTGTACAAATAACGGCGCGTCAAGGTCGGCAGCGCGCGCGATTATGCTATGTGGCGGGTCGAAATCGCCGTAAAGGGCAGGACGGCGCGGGCGGAAAATCCCTGCCTTCTCAAACGCGATGGTTTCCCGGTCGTTGCCCAGCCAATCCTGGTGATCGAGGCCAATGGTAGTGACCAGGGATACGTCAGGGTCGTAGAGATTGACTGTATCCAGCCGTCCGCCCATCCCGACTTCCAAAACCAGCGCCTCAGAACGGGCGGCTGCAAAAATTTGCCAGGCCGCCAGCGTTGTGAATTCAAAATAGGTCAGAAAAACTTCTCCGGCAGCCCGCCGCGCCATTTCCACCTCGGCGAATGCCGCGCACAAGGCGTCGTCTTCAACATCCTGAAGATTTACGCGGATACGCTCGTTGAAACGGAAGAGATGCGGCGAGGTGTAGCTGCCGACACGATAGCCTGCCGCATTCAGGATGGAAGCCAGATAAGCGACGGTGGAACCCTTGCCGTTCGTGCCCGCCACGGTCAGAATTGGGCAGAAAGGGCGCTGGCGCAAGGCTTCACTGACCTGTCGCGCCCGATCCAGACCCAGCTCAATGCCTGCCGCGCCGCGCGGATGCAAATGCTCCAGATAATCAAGCCAGGCGGGGAGAGAATCGGGAAGGTCAGGGTACGAATACATGGTTATCCGGCGGGGCAGGAGAAGCGGCTCAATTGACGGGAGAAGCGCATCGTTTATTCGGAAATGTGAGGTGACAGATTCAAGGTGTCAGTATACATGCCGCGCGCTGCAAGCATGGCGTTGGTTCATGGGGGCGGGTTGCGTCCGGCGCGGGAAATAATTTCGTCGTTGCCAAGGGATAGAGACTGCTTGAGGTATACAATGCGCAAGGTGAATCGTCATAATCGCGTTTTTTGGAGGCAGTCGTGTCGTTAGCGTCAAACTGGATTTTCTGGGCTTTGTTGTCAGCCGTATTTGCGGCGTTGACTGCCATTTTCGCCAAGGTTGGGGTTGATAATATTGATTCCGATCTGGCGACGTTGATTCGCACGGTCGTGATTCTTGTGGCGCTGGCTGGTTTTGTTTATTTCGCGGGCAAGTGGCGTAATCCCCTTGAATTGCCTGCGCGCGCCTGGGGTTTTCTGGTGTTGTCGGGGCTGGCTGCCGGCGCTTCCTGGGTCTGCTACTTTCGCGCTCTCAAGCTGGGCGAAGTCTCCAAAGTTGCGCCGATTGACAAATTGAGCATCCTCCTGGTTGCGGTATTCGCGTTTTTCTTTCTGGATGAGCGTCCTTCCGTCCGCGAATGGACTGGAATTCTTATGATCGGCGCAGGAGCGCTTTTGCTGGCGCTGAAGCGTTGAGTTGACCGGGTGGTAAGCCGCTCCCGGCAATCTGCCCTCTTGCATGACCGGAATGGAAGTTATCTTTGTTTTGATTTAAAAACGCACCACGCCAAAGTATTTATCCTTCAAGCCTTCCACAGTTCCGTCGCCAAGCAGGCGGATTACTTCTTCCGACACTGCGTCCATCTGGCGAGCATCCCGTTCATACTTTTTGCTGGCGGCAAAGGCATATTTTTGCGGGCTGAATGTGTTGCCCACAACTTCGACATCCATTTTCTGGTGGCTGTGAACCCAGTATTCAAGTTCGGCGGCATCCCAAACCACGGCGACTACGGCATTCTTCATCAGGGCATCCACTGCCTCCTCCAGAGTTTCAAACGACAGTAGCCTTGCGCCGGTTTCCCGCATGTATCGTTCGCCTACGCTGTTGGCAGGCACGGCTGTTTTTCTGCCCGCCAGGTCTGTCAGCGAATTGATCTCTCCGCCGCGCTGTATACTGGCGGTGGTCATGGCGCTGGTGAGCGTGGAGGTGACATAAGCCAGCAGGATGAAGCCGAAAATCATCCATAAGGTCAGGATTAGGTATCCGACCCAGCCCAGAACATTTTTTTGCGGCACTCCCGCCTTGGCAGAACGTACCACCTCATTAAGGCTGAGACTCATGCCTTCCAGCCAGCACGCGGGAAAGTCAATGTCCTTCTTCCGCCGCAGCAAAGCCTGCCCAACGGCCAGAGCCACTACGACAAGCAAAATCCACATATAGGCTCTGATGTGTCCGCGCTCCCGCAAAATGTTCCATACCGAGATACTGTGTCCGTGGTTTGTCACCAGAATCCGCAGACCGTCATCATACCAGGGAAAGCTGAACTTCAGGTTTTCGGCGCGGTCATGGCTGACCGCAAGATTTCCCACAATAATATCTATCTCCCCGTTATTGGCGCCTTCAAGGATTTGTCCTATCGAATGGTACGGAAAGTACTCGCTCTTCACATTACGATGCTCGGCGATCATTTCCCATAAATTGAACGCCAGACCGGAATAATCGCCGGAACCAAGATCAATCACAAACGGGGCACCGATCAACAGCCCCACCTTGACTGCCCTGCCCTCCTCTTCGGACGCGCATACGGAAGCTGCAACAAGGCACAACAGGACGATAAACAGGTTTTTCATGGCATTTCCTCCTCCGCTAATCTTATCTTTACCCATACATCTTTGACAAGATTATGTTGGCAGATGTATTGGCGTATGGTGGACGACGGCAGACCGCAGCTACCAATGCCATCCTATCGCACGAGCGCCGGGGCAATGGTCGTACTGCCGTTGGCGATGACATGAATAGGCGTTGTCGTTAAAACTGGAATGCCCGCCGTTTTGTGTAATGAACTGCTGCAAGTTTGGGTTCGCGTTTGGCTCGCCACAACCTATGTATGGACTCGCCCCGGTTGTCAACTTCTGCTTTTGAACAAGGAACCAGGTTGCATCTATGTATAAGGCCTGTTCGGGCAAGCAGATATGAAATCTTGCGTCCGCAGGAATTGCCGTCCGTAAGACACAAGCGCAACAGCACCTGACAAGGGCAAGGTCAGCAACGGGAGATGCTTGACAGGCGAGTAGCCATAACCTGAAGATCAGGGCTTCCTCGCCACAAGTTATGGAAACCTTCGGCTCCATGAACGCTCTCGCTCACCCCGCCATAAATGGCGGGGCTTTTGCGAGAAGCGTGGTCAAGCGGCGTTATTTTGCAGTTATCGAGGCCAGAAAATCGTCGTAGCCCTTTTGCACCAAGTCGTAAGTTTGCTGGATGCTTTCCCCGATTCCGCCTTGCAGCGCGTTCAAGCCTGCGAGAATGTCCTTTGCTTCATTGAATCCTTTTTCGAAGCCGCCGCGAATCAGGGCGACGAAATCCTCTGCCAGCTGGTTACGCTCTTTCCCCTGATTTTGGGCGACATAGCCCTCGAAAAATCCCGTCGACATCGCAAGGATGCGGCCCGCCGTCCCTTCCGGCGAGAAATCCATACCTGAAGCGGCGGCTGTCTGGAGCGCGTCCGGCCCAAATTCGGGCTGCAACATGTCGTTGATCCGGTCAATCGCGGAACGAAACACCAATGCCTGCGCCTTTTCGCCAGCCTTGATCGAAACCTCGGCGGACGCCTGCAAAATCTGCACCCCGGTCATATGCCGCACCACATTGCTGATGCCTGCGGCTGTACCCGGCGCTTGCAGGTCGCCGTCCACGCCTTGCTGCCGGACTGGATTTTGCTTGTTTTCGTCGCCACGACCGGCCTTGTTGAGCAATGAGTTAACGGCGGACAAGTTTGTATTTGTGAAAGTTACTGACATGACATAACTCCTGTAGGTTGATGGAAAAAAATTCTGCTAATCAATACGTTATCGGCATCCGGGAGAAAAACTTTAGCGGAAAATCTGGCGCGGCCTTGCCGACGTAAAGACTATAATTCTCTCTTTTCGGACAAGCCACGCCGCCCGCCATGCTGCTCATGATTGACAACTACGACAGCTTTACCTGGAACATCGCGCAATACTTTGGCGAGTTGGGGGCGGATGTGCGGGTGTTTCGCAACGATGTCATCACGCCGGAAGAAATCAACGCGCTTAATCCCCTGCAAATCGTCATCGGCCCCGGCCCATGCATGCCATCGCAAGCGGGCATTTCGCTTGCGACAATCAAGAGATTCGCCGGAAAAATTCCGCTCCTGGGCATTTGCCTGGGACATCAGGCAATCGGCGAAGCCTTTGGCGGCGAGGTAGCGCGCGCCAAGCGCCTGATGCACGGCAAAGTATCCAATGTGCAACATAGCGGCAAAGGCGTATTTCGGGGACTCTCCAATCCGCTTGTCTCCACGCGCTACCATTCGCTCGCCGTCCTGCGTGACACGCTCCCCGATTGCCTCGAAGTAACCGCCTGGACGGACGATGGCGAAATCATGGGGCTAAAGCACCGTCAATTTGCCGTCGAAGGAGTACAATTCCATCCTGAATCCGTGCTCTCCGAACACGGACATGACCTGTTTCGCAATTTTCTGGACAAGGAATAGCCATTATTACGCCGCAAGAAGCCCTGCAACGCACCATTGAGCATCGTGAGATTTTTTATGACGAAATGCTCGACCTGATGCGCCAGATCATGACCGGGGCGCTCTCGCCGGTCATGTCCGCCGCCATTATCACCGGACTCAGGGTGAAGAAGGAAACCATCGGAGAGATCACCGCCGCAGCTACCGTGCTGCGCGACATGGCGGTCAAGGTTAAGGTTCCTCCGCCAAACGACAATTTTATTGACATCGTAGGCACAGGCGGGGACGGCTCACATACTTTCAACATTTCCACGACCAGTTCCTTCGTGATTGCCGCCAGCGGCGCGCGCGTCGCCAAGCACGGCAATCGCGGCGTGTCCTCGAAATCAGGATCGGCGGACGCAATCGAAGCTCTGGGCGCAACTCTGGATTTAAGCGCGGAGCAAGTTGCCGCCTCTATCGCTGATACAGGGCTTGGCTTCATGTTCGCGCCCAATTTTCATGCCGCGATGAGGAATATCGCTCCGGTGCGGCGTGAAATGGGCGTGCGTACCCTCTTCAACATTCTGGGGCCGCTCATCAATCCGGCGGACGCGCCCAACATGCTACTCGGCGTATTCCATGCCGATCTGGTCGGCATCCTCGTCCGGGCTATGGAACGGCTGGGCGGCAAGCATGTTCTGGTCGTGCATGGACTGGACGGAGTTGATGAAATTAGTCTGGGCGCGCCGACAATGGTCGGCGAATTGAAGGACGGCAAGCTGTCCGAGTACATAATCCATCCCGAAGATTTCGGCATCCGCATGGCCGGAACCCGCAATTTGAAGGTCGAGTCAACCGAACAATCCATCGCCATGATGCGAAGCGTGCTGGACAATCAGCCAGGGCCTGCGCGTGACATTGTGGTCTTCAATTCCGGCGTTGCTCTCTACGCCGCCAACATGGTCGAAACAATCGCGGAAGGCATCGCCTCTGCGAACAACGCGCTGGATTCAGGCGCGGCCAAGGCCAAAATGGAAGAATTTGTGCGCTATAACCGGCTGCAAGCGGGTAACGAGAGCCAGTAAGGAGGCAGGAATGCGCGGCAAAACCGCGTCTATCCCCCGACCGGGCGTCTTTCCCTTAGCGCCTGGGCCAATGTGCCGGGCGCGGTAAATTCCAGTTCGCCGCCGACAGGCACGCCCCGCGCCAGACGGCTGACCTTGAGTTCAGGCGGGGCGCTGGCGGCAAGCTGGGCAGCGATATAGTGCGCGGTCGCTTCGCCTTCATTGGTATAGTTGGTAGCCAGAATTACCTCCGTAACCTCGCCCTCATGAATACGGGCAAGGAGCTTTTCCACACCCAACGACTGCGGCGGAATGCCATCCAGAGGCGAGGCGCGTCCCATCAGCACATAATAAAGTCCGTGATATGCCTGGGTTTCCTCAAGCCGATTCATATCCACCGGCGTTTCCACGACGCAAAGCTGCGTGCCGTCGCGCTTGCCGGACGCGCAGCGGGCGCATACTTCCGTTTCGGAAAAGGCATTGCAGCGCAAACAATGGCTAAGGGTCTCCAAAGCGTTATGCAAAGCCCTCACCAGCCGCGCGGCGGCAGGACGCTCGTGCTGGAGCAGGTGATAAGCCATGCGCTGCGCCGACTTGGGGCCAACGCCCGGCAGGACGCGCAACGCCTCAATCAGTTCGGCAAAAGAATGGAGTGTCATCATGGTATTGCGTTAGAGAATTGTTCTGGATTCCCGCCTGCGCAGGAATGACGAACGGAAACTCTGGCGCAGCCGGAACAGCATGGCAGGTTGAGGTGAGCCTGCAAACCCCAACGCTGCTCGGAGAATGTTGGGGTTCGCTACGCTCCCCCCAACCTACGGGCTGGATTCACGCCTACGCGGGAATAACGAATGAAAACGCAACAGCAGGAGCACGACCACAGCGGAAAAAACATGAACGTCATTCCTGCGCAGACGGGAAACAAGCCGGACGGGATCACATGCCAAAGGGCATTTTCATGCCGGGCGGCAGGTTCAACCCCGCCGTAAAGCCTGCCATCATCTCGGAGCTTTTTCTTTCGGCCTGGCGCATCGCGTCGTTGATGGCGGCGGCAATCAGGTCTTCCAGCATTTCCTTGTCTTCCAGCGCGGAAGAATCAATAAAAACCCGGCGCGCGTCATGCCCGCAAGTCATGACGACCTTCACCATGCCGCCGCCTGCCTGGCCTTCGACTTCCTGTTGCGCCAGTTCTTCCTGCGCTTTCATCATGTTGTTCTGCATGGCCTGCGCCTGTTTCATCAGACCGGCTAGTCCGCCTTTCATCATGGGATTCTCCTTCAAAATGGGCAATTATGAATGTTAGAGCAGTTTCGGTTCAAGCGAATACATTTTATGCGCCCTCTCTCGGCCTTTGGCTATGCCGCGAGCGACCACCCTATCCCACTTGTGGGAGAGGAGCCGGGGGAGAGGCTGACCGCGCCAGCTTTCAGCTTGGAGAAAAAAAGTGTATGCACTTAACGAAGCCGCTCTAAAGAAGGGGTTGGATGGATTTTTGATCCAGTCTGGCATCCAGATTTTCAATGGCTTCCCGCACGAAAGGATCGGCCTCGATTGCGGCAATGGCTTCTTCCTGCTGCCGCGCCTCTTCTTGCGCCTTGCGCTCTCTGGGGGTTGTCCGTTCCGGGGAAGCGACTTCAATAGACAAACGAATCGGGGAGCCAAAATGCTGGCTCAACGCCTGTTTCAATTTTTCCTGCAAATCCGGCTGAAGCAGCGCCTGATGCACCGGCAAAAGGCGAAGCAGGCAAAGATCGCCTTCCCGCCGGATAAGGTCGCAATTTTGCGCCAGTTGTCGGGTTGCGCCGGTAAGTTTCAAGGCGGCGAAAATGGCATGCCATTCACTCTCCTCCTCCGCTGTTTCTTCGCGCCCTGATTTAGCGAAAACCGTTTCCGGCAAGGACTGCGGCCTGGCGGACACGCCGTCCGGCTCCGGTCGCGCGACAGAAGCGGCAGGAGCAGGCGCGGAAGAAGGGAGAGGCTCGCGCACTGCCTCAATCTGGAAATTTTCGCCGGAAGGCGCAAAGGCGTGGAGCCTTAAGATAGTCATGACAAGGCCGCTCTCGTCGTCCGGCGCAAGCGGAAGTTCAGCGCGTCCCTGAATGGCGATTTGATAGGCAAGCTGGATAAATTCCGGCGTAAAGCGCCGCGCCAGCGCCTCCAGCCTTTCACGTTCCGAATCTTCGCCGGTATCCGCGTCGGCTGCGAGTTGCAGAAGCTGGACGCGGGTCAAAAGCATTGCCAATTCCTGCAATGCCCCGGCGGCAGAAAGACTGCGCGACAGCATTTCATTGGCGATGGCCAGCATCCGGCTGACATCGGCTGCGGCAAGAGCTTCCAGCATTTCCAGAAGACGGGTGGCGTCAACCGCGCCCAGCATGTCGCGCACTCCGGCGGCTTCCACCTTGCCCGCCCCGTGCGCGATGGACTGGTCAAGCAGGGACAAGGCGTCGCGCATACTGCCGGAAGCGGCGCGGGCAAGCGTAGTCAGCGCCTCGCCCTCATAGGGTATATCTTCGCTTTGCAGAATACGCCCCAAATGCTCGACGATTGCCAGAACCGGCATCTGCTTCAGGTTGAATTGCAGGCAACGGGAAAGTACAGTGACCGGGATTTTTTGCGGGTCGGTCGTAGCCAGCACAAATTTGACATGCTCCGGCGGCTCTTCCAGCGTTTTCAACATCGCGTTGAAGGCGTGACCGGAGAGCATATGCACTTCATCAATCACATAAACTTTGTAACGTCCTCTGGTCGGCGCATAGACTGCGTTCTCCAGCAGTTGCCGCATTTCTTCGGCCTTGGTGTTGGTGGCCGCGTCGACCTCGATCAGGTCAACGAAGCGTCCTGCGTCAATTTCTTCGCAGGAGAGACAACGACCGCACGGCTCGGAAGAAACGCCCGCCTCGCAGTTCAAGGCTTTGGCAAGAATGCGGGCGAGAGTGGTTTTACCGACGCCGCGTGTTCCGGTAAACAGATAGGCATGATGCAGACGTTGTTCGTCAAGAGCATGAGTCAGGGCGCGAACGACATGCTCCTGACCCACCAGAGTCGAAAAATTGCGGGGACGCCACCTGCGTGCAAGTACCTGATAACTCATGCGTCTTTTTAGTAAAAAAGTGAAGTGGCGAGCCTAACCCCCGGCACTCGCATAAAACGGCTGTGGCTGCTTTCTTCCGAACCTGACCAGATTCACCATTCTGCAATGCGGGGAGACCCGCCATTAAGTATCATATCACGGCTCTGACACGGTACAATAGTCATTTACCAATTTTTGCCGCCCGATTGTGTTCCCTGCTCCCGATTCTTCCCAACCGCTTATTGTCCTTGGCCTCTCCGGCGCGGTCAGCCATGACCCTTCCGCCGCGCTCTACGTCGACGGCAAGCTGGTCGCCGCCGCCGAAGAAGAACGCTTCCTGCGCGACAAACACGCCAAAAACCGTATGCCTTACGAGGCGGCCAAATTCTGCCTTGCCCATGCGGGCATCAATCCCGCCGATGTGACAGCCGTCGCCATTCCGTTCGCGCCCATCTCCTTAGCCAGCGCGGCGCGTTGGCACTATGCGCGCCGTTACGCCTATGCGCCCGACCGCTCGCTGGATGCGATCCTGACCGGCAACCGCCGATACTGGCGTTACAAAAAGCGCATCGAATGGTGTCTTATCCAGCTTGGCTTCGACATAAAAAAAACAGAAATCGTGCCGGTCGAGCACCACCTTGCCCATGCCGCCAGCGCCTACCTGTGTTCCGGATTCAAGGAAAAAACAGCCATTCTCGGCATTGACGGCAAGGGCGAATACGCCACCACCTTCTTCGGCTGGGGCGAAAACGGACAAATCCACAAAATCAAGGAATTCTTTGATCCCGATTCATTGGGCGGTCTCTACGGCGCGCTCACCGAATACCTCGGATTCGACATGCTAGACGGCGAATTCAAGGTCATGGGCATGGCTCCCTACGGCGACCCTGACCGCTACGATTTTTCCCGCCTCGCAAAATTCGAGAACGGAAAACTCGTCATCAACACAGATTATGTCAATGTGATCGGATTCAGGCGATACAAGGAAAAAGGCAGAGGCTATTACTTCTCGCCCAGGCTCGTGGAATGGCTGGGGCCGAAACGAGAAGGAGACGAAGTAGACGAGCCTTATATCCATTACGCGGCCAGCATTCAGGCGCTATTCGAGAAACTCTCGCTTGAGATGATGGATTACTATCTGGGAGACATCATCCGGGAAACCGGCAGGATAGCCTTTGCCGGCGGCTGCGCCTTGAACGTCAAGCTCAACCAGAAAATCATCGCCCGCCCCGAAGTCAAGGAACTGTATGTTCAACCCGCCGCTTCCGACGCGGGCACGGCGGTGGGCGCGGCAGCCTACGTCTCACAGCAAGGGGGCGCGGCGGTCGAAAAAATGGAACATGTCTATCTTGGCCCCGAATATGCAAACGAAGATGTCATCGCCGCGCTTGCCCGTTTTGAGCGCGAACATGACATGACGATTGATTGGGAAAAGATTGAAGCCGGAGAAGTTCCGCAGAAAATCGCGCAAATGCTGGCTGACGGGCATCCTGTCGCGTGGTTTCAGGGGCGCATGGAATTTGGCCCGCGCGCTCTGGGCGGGCGTTCCATCCTCGGATGTCCCAGCGTGACCGGCGTTGCGGATCGCATCAATGCCCAGATCAAATTCCGCGAGCGTTGGCGGCCTTTCTGCCCTTCCATGCTCGATAGCGTAGGCTCCAGGATGTTCAAGATCGATCATCCCGCGCCTTTCATGACATTCACTTTTGAAGTGAACGACGAATGGAAAACCCGCGTTCCTGAAGTCGTCCACCATGACGGCACTTCCCGCGCCCAGGTGTTGAAGCGGGAATTCAATCCGCGATATTACGATCTGATGCTTGAACTAGAAAAACTGACCGGCAACGGCGTGGTTTTGAATACCTCGCTCAATCGTCGAGGCGAGCCGATGATCTGCTCGCCTGCCGATGCGCTGAACATGTTTTTCGGGTCGGACTTGCGCTATCTGATAATGCAGGATGTGCTGGTGAAGAAAGAGATTCAGGCGGTATCGTGATGAGGTCAGAACGTTTTGGGTTCAAGTCATTCTGGATTCCCGCCTGCGCGGGAATGACGAGCGGGCAGTATGCAGGCAGGGGTTTGTCATTCCCGCGCAGGCGGGAATCCAGTACGGCGCTGAAAGCTGCGACAGCTTTTCAGAACAGGCCAGAAACAACATTACCATGTATAGTGTTTTCCGTAAATAACGATACGGTCGGGAAGTGCGCTTTACCCCCTATCCCGCAAGCGGGAGAGGGGAGTAAAACATTCTCCTGACTATCTCATTTAACTACTGGGTGAAAACATGCCTGGCTTCAACAAAATCGTAATTTTTGGCGTTGGTCTGATTGGCGGGTCATTCGCCCTGGCCTTGAAATCCGCTCATGCTGCGCGGGAAATCGTCGGCCTGGGGCGCAGTTCGCAATCATTGGAAGAAGCGTTGCGTCTGGGAGTGATTGACCGCGCCGCGACCGAGGCAGAGGAAGTGGCGGATGCCGATCTCGTTCTGGTTGCCTCTCCGGTAGGACAGATGCCGACAATTTTTGCCAGAATCGCGCCCCATCTGGGCGAAAAAACTGTTGTCACCGACGGCGGCAGCACCAAGAACGATGTGATTGCCGCCGCTCGTATGGCGCTTGGCGGGAAAATTGCCCGCTTTGTTCCGGCGCACCCAATCGCGGGCGCGGAGCATAGCGGCGTGGCGGCGGCGAAGCGCGATCTGTTTCATGGACGCAAGGTTGTAATTACGCCATTGCCGGAAAATGACGAGGACGCAAAGGCGCTGATCAAGGAGGCATGGCGGCAGTGCGGCGCGGCAGTCCATATCCTGAAAGCCGAAGAGCATGACCGCGTGTTTGCCGCAGTCAGCCATTTGCCGCACCTTTTGGCCTTCGCGCTGGTTCGTGATCTGGCTTGCCGGGCGGATGCCGATGTTTTTTTCGAGTTCGCCGCTTCCGGTTTTCGTGATTTCACTCGGATTGCCGCAAGCCATCCTGAAATGTGGCGCGACATCTGCCTTGCCAATCGGGACGCACTGATGGAAGAAATAAACGTCTATCAGAGACAAGTGGAAGAATTCAAAGTTGCGCTGCAAAATCATGATGGCGCGACTCTGGAAGAGTACTTTTCCGTCGCCAGGTCTGCGCGGCAAGCCTGGGGTGAACGCCTGCCACAGCAGGACGAAAATATGCCTAAAAAATAATCGCTCGTCAAAATCCTTGTCGGAACAAGCATTTAGGCGAATGTTATATTATCCGGAATTTCCGCCAGGAATTGTCCGCTGCGATTCGGTTCAACCTTTGCACTCACGAACGCCGTCTTCATCACCCGGATATTCATTCGCTGGGGTTACGCTGAACGCCCATTTCATGCTGCATTGCAGCACTAAAAGAATGATTTGAGTTGTTGTTTTTGCCGTTGCAATCAAGTACATTGCGGGATAGTCAGATGCAGGACAGCTAAACAGCGCAAGCGAGCGTATTTTTGCCGTTATCTTGTGCATTTCCTTCTCCTCATCTTACCGTGTTGGCTAATCAGCCGACGTTGGTCGCATACCATGCGGCTCCCGGTTTTGCCGACAGATTCCGCAAGTAACGTAACTGGAGAAACATGATGAAAATACTGGTTCCCGTTAAACGGGTTGTAGATGCCAACGTCAAGGTTCGTCCCAAGGCGGACGAGTCCGGTGTGGATTTGGCAAACCTGAAGATGGCGATGAATCCCTTTGACGAAATCGCCGTGGAGGAAGCCGTGCGCCTGAAGGAAAACGGCGCGGCTACCGAGGTCGTGGTGGTAAGCTGCGGTTCCTCCGCAAGTCAGGAAACATTGCGTACCGCGCTCTCGGTTGGCGCGGATCGGGCGATTCTGGTGGATTGCGGCGAAACCGAGCTGCAACCGCTTGCTGTGGCAAAGCTCCTGAAAGCCGTATGCGTCGAAGAAGCGCCCAAGTTGGTAATCGCCGGCAAACAGGCCATTGATGACGACGCCAATCAGGTAGGGCAGATGCTCGCGGCGCTCCAGGGCTGGCCGCAGGCGGCATTCGCTTCCAAAGTGGAAATCGTGGGCGACGGCGCGAAAGTGACGCGAGAGGTCGACGGCGGTCTGGAAATTCTGGAAGTCTCGCTGCCTGCCGTGGTTACGGCGGACTTGCGCCTGAACGAGCCGCGCTACGCCAAATTGCCTGACGTTATGAAGGCGAAGAAAAAACCGCTGGATACCAAGACTCCTGCCGATTTGGGCGTCGACATCGCTCCGCGCCTGAAAACCCTGAAGGTAAGCGAGCCGCCGAAACGCCAAGGCGGCGGCAAGGTGGCGGATGTGGCCGATTTGGTCAACAAACTGAAAAACGAAGCAAAGGTGATCTGAAATGACTACTCTCGTTATTGCTGAACACGACAACGCCAGCCTGAAGGGCGCGACCCGTAACGCATTGGCGGCAGCCGCAAAGGTAGGCGGCGACATTCATCTCCTGGTGGCGGGCAACAATGCCGCCGGGGCGGCCAATCAGGGCGCGGCCTGCGCCGGGATTGCCAAGGTGCTGCTTGCGGACGTGCCTTATTACCTCTCCGCCGAGAATCTGGCGGCGTTGGTGGTTTCCATTGCGGGTAATTACTCGCACATCTTCGCGCCCGCTTCAACCTTCGGCAAAAACTTCATGCCCCGCGTCGCGGCGCTTCTGGATGTGGCGCAGGTTTCCGAGATTGTCGCGGTGTTGTCCGAAAACACCTTCGTGCGCCCGGTCTATGCGGGCAATGCTCTGGCAACCGTGGAGAGCGCGGACAAAACCAAGGTCGTAACCGTGCGCGCTACCGCCTTTCCCGCAGTGGAAGACGGCGGCAGCGCCCCGGTGGAAAATCTCGCGGCTTTGCCGGATTCCGGGCTTTCCAAGCAAGTCGGGCAGGAATTGACCAAATCGGAGCGTCCTGAACTGGGCGCGGCCAAGGTGGTCATTGCCGGCGGGCGCGGCATGGGCAGCGGTGAAAATTACCGCAAACTTCTGGAGCCGTTGGCCGACAAGCTGAACGCCGCGCTGGGCGCTTCCCGCGCTGCGGTGGACGCGGGTTTTGTCCCCAATGATTTTCAGGTGGGGCAAACCGGCAAGATTGTCGCGCCGCAGCTTTACATCGCGGTCGGCATTTCAGGAGCCATTCAGCATCTGGCGGGCATGAAGGATTCCAAGGTCATTGTGGCCATCAACAAGAATCCTGACGAGCCGATTTTCCAGATAGCCGATTATGGTCTGGTGGCTGATCTTAACGAGGCCGTGCCGGAATTAGTCGCCAAGTTGTAAGACTTTCCATTTCCGCCGTCGGGCTTTCTGCTGGCGGCGAATTTTTTTCGCTTCATCATCAAGGAGACAATAATGAGCACCTATGCCGCACCCCTCAAAGACATGCGATTTCTCATGAATGAAATTGCCGGTCTCAAAGACATTCTGAACCTTCCGGCCTTTGCTGAAATTGATGCCGATACGGTTGATTCCATTCTGGACGAGGCTGCCAAGTTTGCAACAGAGCAGATTGACCCGATCAATATTATCGGCGACCGGCAAAATCCCCCCAAATGGGATAACGGCGTGGTCACGGTCAGCCCGGAATACAAGAGTGTATACAAACAATTCTGCGAAAACGGCTGGCACGCAATGCCGGGCGACCCTGAATATGGCGGACAAGGTCTGCCCAACCTGGTCAATTTTGCGGTCAATGAAATGTGGCGTTCCGCCAGCATTGCCTTTGCGCTTTGCCCGATGCTGACAATGGGCGCGGTTCATGCTATCGAGCATCACGCTTCCGACGAAATCAAGCAGAAATATCTACCCAAGATGGTAGACGGAACCTGGGGCGGAACCATGAACCTCACCGAGCCGCAGGCAGGCTCCGACCTTACCGCGATCCGCACCAAGGCCGTGCCCGACCCAAGCGGCGACGGAACCTATCGCATTACCGGAACCAAGATTTTCATCACCTGGGGCGAGCATGACATGGCGGAAAACATTGTCCACCTTGTGCTTGCCCGCCTGCCGGATTCCGATCCCGGCTTGAAGGGGATTTCCCTGTTTGTGGTTCCCAAATTCCTGGTCAATGACGATGGCAGTCTGGGCGAGAGGAACGATCTCATCTGTTCGGCAATTGAGCACAAGCTGGGCATCAAGGGCAGCGTCACCTCGGTCATGTCCTATGGCGACAAGGTTGGCGCCAAGGGCTGGCTGGTCGGCAAGGCCGGCGGCGGCGTGGCCTACATGTTTACCATGATGAACCATGCCAGAATCCACGTCGGGCTGGAGGGCATTTCGGTCGCCGAGCGTTCTTACCAGCACGCTTTGACCTATGCGCGCGAGCGCATTCAGGGAGCGATCATCGGCGATGAGGAGAGCAAAAAAACGCCCAAGCCCATTCTGTTCCACCCGGATGTGCGCCGCCTTTTGATGGACATGAAGGCTCGCGTCGAGGCTCTGCGCGCGATTGGTTATTTTGCGGCGGGCAACATGGATTTGGCCAAATTCTCGAACGATCCCGCCGTACAGAAAAAAGCGCAAGCCTATGTCGAGCTTTTAACGCCTGTTGTCAAGGGCTGGAGCACGGATAGTTCGATCGAGATCGCCTCGGAAGGCATTCAGGTACATGGCGGCACCGGCTTCATCGAGGAGACCGGCGCGGCGCAGTACATGCGCGATGCCCGCATCACCTCAATCTATGAAGGCACGACTGCCATTCAGGCGAACGACTACATTGGTCGCAAGACTGCGCGTGAAGTCAACAAGGAAACAGGAGAAGTCGGCTTTACGGCTCGCGCAATGTACAAGGACATCGCCGCCTTTGCGGACGAACTTGCCAAAGACGCCGAGCTTGGCGACATCGGCAAGAACTTGCAGGAAGCGGCCAAGGCGCTGATTGACACGACCGAGTGGGCGGTCAAAACCTACGGCCCTGAACCGCAGGTGGCTTCCGCCGGTTCTGTGCCTTATCTGAAACTGGGCGGGATCGTAATCGGCGGCTGGTTGATGGCCAAGTCCGCGCAGATTGCCCGGCAGAAGATCGCCGCAGGCGATACGGACGGCTACTACAAGGGCAAGATTGCCACGACCCGTTACTACGCCAGGCATTGGCTGGTGCAGGCCGATGCCGTCGCCCGTGAAATCATGGAAGGCGGCCCGTCTGTGTTTGGTCTGGACGAACCGTTGTTTTAACCGCTTATCCCGCCATTTATGGCGGGATAAGCGAGACAGGCAACGACGCCCAAGCCCCCGGCCTTATCATGGTCGGGGGACTTGGAATAAAGCGCGATTTTTCAAGCGCCCCCGGAACACAATTCCGGAAAAGCAAACTAAATGGAGGAGAACATGGCTACTGAACGTGAATCCATGGAATACGACGTTGTTGTTGTCGGGGCTGGTCCTGCCGGTCTTTCCGCCGCGATTCGTTTCAAGCAGGCGGCTAACGCAGCGGACAAGGAAATGTCCGTCTGCGTTCTGGAAAAAGGATCGGAAGTAGGCGCGCACATTTTGTCAGGAGCCTGCTTTGAGCCGATCGCGCTCGTTGAAATTTTCCCGGACTGGAAAATAAGGGGCGCGCCTCTGAATGTTCCGGTCATAGACGACAATTTTCTTTTCCTGACCGAGAAGCGGGCTATCAAGATGCCTACCCCGCCGCAGATGCACGGTGATAACAACTATATCATCAGCATGGCTAGTCTGTGCCGTTGGCTGGGCGAGCAGGCCGAGGCGCTTGGCGTGGAAATCTACCCTGGCTTTGCCGCCGCGGAAATTCTTTATGACGAGGACGGCAGCGTGCGGGGCGTCGCTACCGGCGACATGGGTATCGGCAAGGACGGGCAGCAAACCGCCAACTATCAGCCCGGCATGGAACTTATTGCCAAACAGACCATTTTTGCCGAAGGCTGTCGCGGATCATTGACCCAGGAGCTTTTCGAGCGATTCGATTTGAGAAAGGATGCCGATCCGCAAACCTACGGCATAGGCGTCAAGGAAATCTGGGAAGTCAAGCCCGAAAACCACAAGGCCGGAAAACTCATCCATACTATCGGCTGGCCGCTGGATACCGAGACCTATGGGGGAACTGCGGTTTACCACATGGAAAACAATCAGGTCGCCATTATGTTTGTGGTGGGGTTGGACTACAAGAATCCCTGGCTGTCGCCCTTTGAGGAATTACAGCGTTTCAAGACGCATCCGTCCATGCGTTCATTGCTTGAGGGCGGGCGGCGGCTTGCCTATGGCGCGCGCGCTCTCTCGGAAGGCGGCTTTCAGTCTATTCCCAAATTCACTTTTCCGGGCGGCGTGCTTGCGGGCGATAATGCGGGTTTTCTTGACGTGCCCAAAATCAAGGGCGCTCATAACGCGATGAAGTCCGGGATACTTGCGGCGGAAGCCATCTTTGAGCATTTATCCGCGGAAAAAACCGAGAAGGAAGTTACTGCCTACACGGACAAGGTCAAGGCAAGCTGGATTTGGAAAGACCTTTACAAGGCGCGCAACATTCGCCCCGGTTTTCATTGGGGAATTTGGGCAGGGCTGTTCATTGCGGGGCTGGAGACGGCGCTCTTCGGGCGCACTCCCTGGACTATCCGCATTCGTGCCGACCATGAGGCGCTGAAAAACAAAAACGCTTATCCGAAGATTGATTATCCCAAGCCGGACGGGGTGCTTACCTTTGATCGTCTTTCTTCGCTTGTTCTTGCCAACGTCAATCATGAGGAAAACCAGTGTTGTCATCTGGTTTTGCGGGATGAGAAGAAGGCGATAGACGTCAATTTCAAGCACTACGCCTCGCCGGAGACGCGCTACTGTCCAGCGGGCGTTTATGAGATTCTGGGCGAGGAAGAAGGAAAGCCGTACTTGCAGATTAACGGGCAAAACTGCCTGCACTGCAAGACCTGCGACATCAAGGACCCGACCCAGAACATCAAATGGACGGTTCCTGAAGGCGGCGGCGGCCCGAACTATCCGAACATGTAGCAGTAAGGAAACTCTGGATTCCCGCCTGGCGGGAATCCAGCCTTTCCGCTCCTTTGTCGTTTCCGCATGGTAATATCACTCCTGTCCTGCTCTGGAAACCTGTCGTAGCTTTGGATTCCCACCTTCGCTGCGATGACGTATGATTAGATGCTGGATAGGGGAGCAAAGCGTGTTCTCCCTGACAGTCGCTTTATTAACAGCAAACACTATATAATGCTTTTCGCAAATAAAACGACTATCAGGTGCGGTTATTTTTTCGCACCGACTATAATCCACTCGTCATTCCCGCGAAGGCGGGAATCCAGTACGGCGCTGAAAGTTGCGATAGTTTTCCAGAACAGGAACGGCATTCCCATACCGCAAGAGGAATAGCATTCCCGCTTCTCGTCATACTGGACATCAGTCACAAACTTTGATGCAGCGCTGGATTCCCGCCTTCGCGGGAATGACGAGTGATTGGAAGTGGGGGCAAGGCTCTCACTCTCCTGATCGCTCAGGGAAGAGTATAATTATTCACGAAAAGCACTATAAAAAGATGGCTAACCACGCCACTGCAGGGGTTAAAAATTTTTAACCCCTACGCCGCAAGCGGGAAATGGGAGCAACGCGTGTTTTCACCTGTCGTCTCGTTATTTGTGGGAATCGCTATAATTACGAGAATTGCGGCAGGATACGGACGAGAGCACCCAATTTTCAATCCAGAGCGGATTCTCACCCGCCCCGGATGTACTCTACCGCCTCGCTAATCCTTGATATGCCGGTGACTTCCAGATTGCTGATAGGCTGGCGGGGCAGATTGGCATGAGGAACAAGAGCGCGGGTAAAACCCAGCTTGACCGCTTCTTTCAGGCGTTCCTGTCCCCTCGGAGCGGGGCGTATCTCTCCCGCTAAACCAATCTCTCCGAAAACGACCAGTTTTTCCGGCAGGGGGCGGTTGGAAAAGGAAGAAACAATGGCAAGCGAAGCCGCCAAATCAGCGGCGGGTTCATTGATACGCACTCCGCCGACAGCATTCAGGAACACATCCTGATCGAAGCAGGCAATGCCCGCATGACGATGCAGCACCGCAAGCAACATGGCAAGGCGTTGTCCGTCCAGCCCGACTGTCAACCGGCGCGGGTTGCCGTGCGCCGTATCAACCAAAGCCTGAATTTCTACAAGCAGGGAACGGCTGCTCTCCTGCGTGACGAGAATACATGAGCCGGGCACGTCCTGCCGATGCTGGGAGAGAAAAAGCGCGGACGGGTTTGATACGCCCTTCAAGCCTTTTTCGGTCATGGCGAAAACGCCAAGTTCATTGACTGCGCCAAAGCGATTTTTGAAGGCGCGAATCAGGCGAAAACTGGAATGAGTATCGCCCTCGAAGTACAGCACAGTATCCACGATATGTTCCAGCACACGCGGGCCAGCCAGTGTGCCTTCCTTGGTGACGTGGCCTACCAGAAAAAGCGCGACGCCCTGCTGTTTTGCCAGACGGGTGAGTTGCGCGGCGCATTCGCGCACCTGCGCCACCGAGCCGGGCGCGGAAGCAAGCTGGTCAGACCAAAGGGTCTGAATCGAGTCAATGACCGCAACCTGTGGACGTTCCCGCGCCAGTATGGCAAGAATTTTTTCCAGATGAATTTCAGTAAGCAGCTTCATCCGGCTTGCGGCAAGGCCAAGCCGCTGCGCCCGCAAGGCAATCTGCTCGGCGGACTCCTCGCCGCTCACGTAAAGGACATCGAGGCTCCGAGACAAGCTATTTAACGCCTGCAAGAGCAAGGTGCTCT
>WRMF01000012.1 GCA_009777245.1 Betaproteobacteria bacterium | reverse complement strand
TCTATCTCCTCGGTAACGTTAGGATTGCTTACCAGACAGGAGATATCTTTGTGGATGATCGTTTGGGCGGCAAGAATTTGATGGGTGGCGAGATTGTGTTCCGCCGCCTTTTTCAACCTTTTGAGTCTCAATAATCTTTATTGCACATGTAAGACAAGATATTCCTCAATTGCTGGCGGAAATAAGGTCGCTCAAGATGAGCCTGCTCGAAAATTCAAGCCTGCGTAGTCTGGGATGAACCGCAGCGTAATCCCTTGCCCACGCGAGCTTGTTTTACCGCTCCTTCGTGTGAGCCTGCGTTCAGGCTGAAACATCAACCCCAAAATGCGCTTGTCTTTCGCTTCCCGCATCCGCTCTCCATCATTTTCCCAGGAACGGTTAAACTATCGTTTTTTTACGCTGCGTCCTCGTTTCCTCATGAACCGCCCCGCTTCTTCCGACTCTGCTGTCGCTACTCTTCGCCTGCCGCCGCATTCCATCGAGGCTGAGCAATCAGTCCTTGGCGGACTGCTGCTGGACAACCGCGCCTGGGACAACATCGGCGACAGGGTAAGCGACAGCGACTTCTACCGCGACGAACATCGCCGCATCTTTCGCCAGATCAGCAACCTGCTGGAAAACCGAAAGCCCGCCGATGTAATCACGGTCGCGGAGGCGTTGGAGAGCGCGGGCGAAGGTAAAGAGACCGGAGGATTGGCCTATCTTGGCGATCTGGCGAACAATACCCCCTCGGCGGCAAATATAGTCCGGTATGCGGAAATCGTGCGCGAACGGGCGGTTCTGCGTCAGCTAATCGCCGCCGCCGACGACATAGCAGGCAGTGCGCTCAATCCTGCCGGACGGGAAGCGCGGCAAATTCTGGACGAAGCGGAAGCAAAAATTTTTGAAATCGCGGAAAAGGGTATGCGCAGCAGCGAAGGGTTCGACCACATCAAGCCCCTGATTGCCGACACGATAAGAAGGCTTGACGAACTCTCCGCGCAGGAAGATATTGAAGAAGTCACCGGCATCCCCACCGGCTTCATTGACATTGACCGGATGACCACCGGACTGCAACCCGGCGACCTGATAATCGTCGCCGGACGCCCGTCAATGGGCAAAACCGCTTTCGCGCTCAATATCGCCGAACATGTGGCGGCTCGTGTCGGCAAGGCAGTCGGCGTATTCTCAATGGAAATGGGCAGCGCCCAGTTGGCGCAGCGAATGCTGGCCTCGTACTGCCGTCTGGACTCACAAAAACTTCGCACAGGCCGCTTGAGCGACGATGATTGGGCGCGGCTCACCACCTCGCTTGATGCCCTCTATCAAGCGCCTCTTTACATTGACGAGACCGGAGCCTTGAACCCCATCGAGCTACGCGCCCGCGCCCGCCGCCTGCATCGGCAATGTCAGGGCAAGTTGGGACTAATCATCATTGACTACATGCAGCTCATGAACTCAACGCGGCAAAACGAAAACCGCGCGACCGAACTCTCGGAAATCTCCCGTTCGATCAAGGCGCTGGCGAAGGAATTGCGCGTGCCCATCATCGCCCTCTCGCAGCTCTCCAGAAAGGTCGAGGAGCGAAACGACAAGCGCCCGCTCATGTCCGACCTGCGCGAATCCGGCGCAATCGAGCAGGATGCGGACGTTATCATGATGCTCTACCGCGACGAATACTACAGAAAGGAAGAATCCCAGCAAAAAGGGCTTGCGGAAATCATTATCGGCAAGCAACGAAACGGCCCTACAGGTTCCGTCATCCTGACCTTCCTGGGCGAATACACCCGCTTTGAAAATTCCGCCCAGGTGCGGGGACGCCCATGAGCGCGCCGCCGCCTTCCGCAGCCGACATGAAAGGCAAACGCGGACTGACACGACTCTGGAACGCCGCACGTTATTCCATCAAGGGCATTGCCGCCGCCTGGCGGAGCGAAGAGGCTTTCCGGCAAGAAGTATTGCTGGTTATGGCGGCAGCGCCGCTTGGGCTATGGCTGGGCGAAAACGGCGTGGAACGCGCATTGCTCGTGGGCAGCGTCCTCTTGATCTTAATCGTGGAACTTTTGAATTCCGCGCTTGAGGCAATAGTCGACAAAGCATCGCCGGAAATGCACGAGCTTGCGGGACGCGCCAAAGACATGGGCAGCGCCGCCGTGCTGATAAGCCTCGTTCTGGCGGCGACGGTCTGGATACTTACGCTCTTTTTCTGAACAAGCGTTTATGAATAGATCATGACCACGAACGAGCGCGTATTCTCTCCTGTGAATTCTTCTCCATGCTGTCGTCCGATTCGGGCGCGGCTGGATTTTTCCGCCCTGCGCCATAATTTTTCTGTCGCGCGCGGTTACGCAAAAGATACAAAACTCTGGGCAGTCATCAAGGCGGATGCCTATGGTCATGGGCAATTCGCGGCAGCGCGCGCGCTGGACGGATTGACGGACGGGTACGCGCTCCTGGAATCGGAAGTGGCCGTATCGTTACGCGAACAGGGCTTAAGACAACCAATTTTGCTGTTGGAAGGATTTTTCGCGCCGGAAGAAATTGCCCGCATCGTCCAATACGATCTGACCACGGTCATACACAGCAAGAACCAACTGGAAATGCTTGCCGCAGCGCGCAGTCGTCCGGCGCATGTCTATCTGAAAATTGATACCGGCATGAACCGGCTGGGCTTTGAGCAACAGGAGACAGGCGCGGTCTTGCAACAACTGGAGCAGCTTGGCATCCGGCAGATCACGCTAATGACCCACTTTGCCGACGCGGATACCGGAGCGGGTTTTGCCGCGCAACTTGATTCGGCGCGACAGCTTGCCGGGCGCGCAAATTTACCGTGGAGCCTTGCCAATTCCGCCGCCTTGATGAAACGCCCGGAGAGTTTGGGAGGCTGGGCGCGTCCCGGCATAATGCTCTACGGCGGCAGCCCGTTCGGATTAACGCCCGGTCGTACGGCGGCAGAGCTTGGTCTGCGCCCTGTAATGACATTGGAAAGTCGTTTGGTTGCCTTGCGGACCGTCAAGGCCGGAGAGCGGGTAGGCTATGGCGGAACTTGGCAGGCAACAGCGGATACGCCGGTCGGAATCGTCGCCTGCGGCTATGCCGATGGCTATCCGCGTCATGCGCCGACGGGCGCGCCGATTGCGGTGGCAGGCGCTCTCTCCCGCACCCTGGGGCGTGTTTCCATGGACATGATCGCCTGCGATTTGCGCGATGTGCCAAACGCCATGATAGGCAGTCCCGTGACCTTGTGGGGGAGCGGCGAAGGCGGCGCGGTTGATGCGGACGCGCTGGCCGAAGCCGCCGGAACGATCAGCTACACACTCTTCTGCGCTTTGGCAGGGCGCGTGCCGAGAGTTTATGAGAATCTTTAGAGCGGTTTCGGTTGAGTCGTTAGCCTTGACCATCATTGCCCAGGCGAACGCCGAGCGTGAGAAGAACGCAGCAAAACGCGCATTCTGGCTGTCTTTGGTCGGAGTGACAGGATTTGAACCTGCGACCCCTGCGTCCCGAACGCAGTGCTCTACCGGGCTGAGCTACACTCCGACATTGACTGACTGACCGCCCGCTTTAATGCGAGCGTTCAACCGCAAAACTTGCTAATTCTAGCAAGGTCTTTCTGTGCTGACTATCGGGAAGTATGGAAATGGCCGCCTTTGCCTGTTCTGTCGCTTCTTTTGCCCGTTGTCGGGTATGTTCCAGCGCGTTTGAGGCGCGAATCGCGGCAAGCACCGCCGGAAAGTCATCCCGACCGCCGCTTTTAATGGCGTGTCTGACTGAGGCCGCCTGTTCCGCCGTGCCGTGCCGCATGACATAAATCAGGGGCAAGGTCGGCTTGCCCTCGGCCAGATCGTCGCCCAGACGCTTTCCGGTATCGGCCTCGTCGCCGGAGTAGTCCAGCACGTCGTCAATGAGCTGGAAGGCTGTGCCCAGATACATGCCGTAACGCGCCATGCTCTCTTCAGCTTCCGGTGAAGCGTCCGCCACAATCGCGCCCAGTTGCGCCGCCGCCTCAAAGAGTTTGGCTGTCTTGCAGTTAATGACTTTCAGATAATTAGCCTCGTCCACATCCGGGTCGTGGCGGTTCATCAACTGGAGCACTTCCCCTTCCGCGATGATGTTGGTCGCATCGGATAGCACCTGCATCACCCGCATTTTTCCGGTCTTAACCATCATCTGAAACGCGCGCGAGTAGAGGAAATCCCCGACCAGAACGCTGGCCGCATTGCCGAACATCACATTGGCGGTATCCCGTCCGCGCCTCAAGTTGGATTCATCCACCACATCGTCGTGCAGGAGCGTTGCGGTATGGATGAATTCCACCACCGCAGCCAGTTCATGATGTTCTTCTCCCCGGTAGCCAAAGGTTTTCGCCGCCATCAGCAACAATGCCGGACGCAGACGCTTGCCGCCGCCTGCGATGATGTACTCCGCCACTTGCCGTATCAATGCCACATCGGAGCAGAAACGCTGACGGATTACCGCGTCTACTGCTTTCATGTCTTCCCCGATTATGGCGTAAAGCTGCTGTAACGACAAAATTGCTCCCGTTTTGTGAAAGATTCGCAATGTTAGAAGCCATGCTATCTACGCGTCAAGGTTATTAAGCATAAGTTGCGTTACAAGTCTCCCGTCGCCAGTCTGGTAAGCCGTAGAAGCGATGCAAAACGGAGCATCCTGGGCACGTTAGGCAGCTTTCCTGGCGCATTCTGCCTCGCCCTTGACGGCATCGGCCTTGAGCAAGTTGTAATGCGAACACGCCGCTTCAATGACCGTGCCGTCTCCGGCAAGGCGCGCGCCGCCGTACCCGCCTGCTTTCAATATCGAGTACGTGAGCGATTCAAAAAAACCATGGCAGAGAGAGCCTTAGCGCATGACGATAAAACGTCCAATGTTGGCATGATCCGGCATGATTCCACCAGTGACCCACATGCGCCCCAGGCGCGCCAGTCGCTCGGAACGAATCGTAAAGGGAGACCCTGCGAAATGCTTGTTTGCAACAGCCGTTCAGGAGGAATCCCGATACAGCCGATGCGCGAATGCGGCGCATTGGCTATGTTATCAACCAGCATCCGCAGCTTCCTCAAGGGATGGATCGCTTTTTCAGCGTCTGGTAGCTGAACATACCATTCCGAATCGTGTCGGCTGTTCCCATATATTTCCCCTATCAGGAAATTGGCATCTTATATCAGCAGCGTCGCAAAGAGCAGGGTTTTTGAGTGCCCTGGTAGTGGCTTCCTTTGTCACTCAATAGAATCAACTGTTGCGTATTCCGTTCGCCGCTGCCTAACGATTTTGCCGCCGTTATAATATGCGGTGTCTTTCTTCGGAATGCCCATAATGTCCAGGTCCTACATTTCCACTCCTTTCGCGCCGGCAGCCATCGGCGCTTATTCCCAAGCGGTTCGCGCCGGGCAAACAGTCTATCTCTCCGGCCAGATCGGTCTTGACCCGCAAACGCAAGCTATGGCGGACGGCATTGACGCGCAAATCGAGCAGGTTTTCCAAAACCTCGCGGCAGTCGCCAAGGCCGTCGGCGGCTCGCTGGACGATGTGGTCAAGCTGAATGTCTACCTCGTCGACCTCGCTCATTTCAACAAGGTCAATGAAGCAATGTCCCGGCACTTTCAAACGCCCTATCCGGCGCGCGCCGCCGTTGGGGTCAAGGAATTGCCGAGAGGCGCTCTGTTTGAGGCGGACGCTGTTTTGTGGCTGGCGTGAGCAAAACGGCGCAAAGCGCAAAAGACAATCTGGCTGATACCCTGACCGCCAAATTCGCCCGCCTTGGACTATCAAGGCAGGCAGACCTGCTCCTGCATTTGCCGATGCGCTATGAGGACGAAAGCCGGATATCAACCATCGCTCATCTCACCGGCGATGATGCCGCGCAGGTCGAGGGAACCGTAATAGCCTGCGAGATCGTGCCTCGACCCCGCCGCCAACTGGTCGCCAGATTGAATGACGAGAGCGGCACAATCACGCTGCGCTTTCTCCATTTTTATCCGTACCAACAAAAGATGCTGACGACCGGAGCGCGAATCCGCGCCTTCGGGGAAACGCGCCAGGGTTTTTTCGGGCTGGAAATGGTGCATCCCCGCCTGTCTTCAGCAAATGCGCCGTTGCCGCAAACCCTGACCCCCGTTTATCCCACGACGGCAGGCTTGTCACAGGCCGCGCTAAGAAAGCTGATTGCCCGCGCCCAGGAAAAAATCACACTGCCGGAAACCCTGCCGGAAGCATGGCAACAAGGCATTGCCGCCCTGCCTGAACTTCCCACGCTGATGGAAGCGATTACCATGCTGCACCATCCGCCGCCCAAGGCCGAGCAGGACGCGCTTATCAACCGCACCCATCCGGCCTGGCAGCGGGTCAAGCTCGACGAACTGCTCGCGCAGCAAATCTCGCTGCGTCTGGCTTATCAGGCGCGGCGCAAAAGCCGCGCCCCTAGGCTTTCGGGAAACGGAGAATGGTCAAACGCGCTAATCGCCAGTCTGCCCTTCTCGCTCACCGCCGCGCAGCGTCGCGTCGCCGCCGAAATTTGCGCTGATTTGGCAACGCCTCATCCCATGCAGCGTCTATTGCAAGGCGATGTCGGCTCAGGCAAAACCCTGGTCGCCGCGCTGGCAGCCTGTCAAGCCATCGAATCCGGCTTTCAGGTGGCGTTCATGGCTCCGACGGAAATTCTCGCCGAACAGCATTTCCTCAAGTTTTCCGAATGGCTCGCCCCGCTTGGAGCGCGTATCGCATGGCTTACCGGCGGAAAAAAGGCAAGTGACAAGAAAAAGGAGCGCAAAGCCGCACAGGAAGCGGAACTGGTCATCGGAACCCATGCTCTGATTCAGGAAGGCGTGGATTTTTCCCGCCTGGGTCTTGTCATTATTGACGAGCAGCACCGTTTCGGCGTGCGTCAACGTCTTGCTCTCCGGCAAAAGGGCGAGATGCCGCACCAGTTGATGATGTCTGCGACGCCCATTCCGCGCACTCTTGCCATGAGCTATTGCGCCGATCTGGATGTTTCCACTCTGGACGAATTGCCTCCGGGGCGATCCCCCGTCCGCACCCGTCTTGTCCGTATGCAGCGGCGCGAGGAAATCATGGCCTGGGCGCGGCAGGAAATGACAACAGGCCGACAAACGTACTGGGTCTGCCCCCTGATCGAAGAATCCGAAACTCTGGAATTGCAAACCGCGCTGGAAACCCATGCCGTCTTGTCCGAAGCAATGCCGGAACATGCTGTCGGCCTTGTGCATGGCCGCCTGAAATCCTCCGAAAAACAGGCGGTCATGGCCGCCTTTGCCGCCGGGGAAATCCGGCTTCTTGTCTCAACCACGGTAATCGAGGTAGGCGTGGATGTGCCCAACGCCAGCCTGATGATTATTGAACATGCCGAACGCTTCGGCCTTGCCCAGTTGCATCAGTTACGCGGGCGTATCGGGCGCGGCAGCGAACAGAGTGTTTGCGTCTTGCTCTACGCCGAGCCTCTTTCCATTACGGCGCGTGAACGTCTGAAAATCCTGTTCGAGACAAACGACGGCTTTGAGATTGCCAGCCGCGATCTGGAACTGCGCGGCCCCGGCGAATTCATCGGCAGCAGGCAAAGCGGTTTGCCGATGCTGCGCTATGCCGATCTGGAAAGCGACGTTCATCTGGTGGAGATAGCCCGCGACCTAGCGACGCTTCTCATCGAACGCTATCCCGAACATGCAAACCGGCATCGTGAACGCTGGCTGGGCGACAAGGAAGAAACCCTGAAAGCCTGATTGACCGAGCATATATAGCCATTCCCGTAAGTAAAATTAGTGCCGGTGATAGTCATTATTTCGCACAGACAGTAGGCCAGTATGGAACGAAGGGGCGTAGGCCAGTCAAAGCCGCCCGCCGAAGCCTTGCCTGTGGCATGGACTCGCGGCAAACGCCCCGCTCGCCCTTCACGCGCTTGTCCAGACGCGGATTGAAGCCGGGCGGGCTTCGATACATTGCGGTTTGGCTGTTCCGTGTAAAATCAAAAGGTCAACCGCAGAGTGGTCTCATATATCTGCGCCGGTTGACTTCCATAAAATCTGAACAAGGAGTTTCCTGTGTCTCGCATCTGGAATTTCAGCGCCGGCCCTGCCGCCTTGCCGGAGGTCGTATTACAACAGGCAAAGGAGGAATTACTCGACTGGCGCGGCATTGGCGCGGGCATCATGGAAGTCAACCATCGCGGCAGGCATTTCATCGAGGTGATTAAGGAGACCGAGGCCGATTTGCGCGAATTGCTCGCAATTCCCGAACACTACCGGACGCTGTTCCTGCAAGGCGGCGCAACCCTGCAATTTTCGGCAATTCCGCTGAATCTGCTGGTCGAAGGCAGAAGCGCGGACTATCTCATAACCGGAGCATGGTCGAAAAAAGCCTTCACGGAAGCGGCAAGACTCCCACTTACGGGAAAAATCCACCTTGCGGCGAACACGGAGGACAAGCCAGCTCCCGCTTTTACCCGCCTGCCAGAGCCGGAAAATATCGTCCTTGACGAAAAGGCGGCCTACCTGCATCTGTGCGGCAACGAGACGATAGATGGCGTTGAAATTCACGACGACGCCTGGCTGGACGGGGTATTGTCGTCCGATGTGCCGATCATTGCGGATATGAGTTCAAATATCCTCTCCCGCCCTCTCGATGTCGCCCGCTATGGCCTTATCTACGCGGGAGCGCAGAAAAATATCGGCCCTTCCGGCCTTACAATCGTAATCATCCGGGAAGACCTTTGCGAAGGCGCGACGGGCAATGCGCCCGCCCCGATAAGTTACAGGATTCAGGCGGAAAACGGCTCCATGCTCAATACGCCTGCAACCTTTGCTATTTATCTTGCCGGACTGGTTTTCCGATGGCTGAAGGAGCAGGGCGGTCTTGCCCGCATGGCGGAAATCAACCGCGCCAAGGCAGCTAAACTCTACGCTGCCATTGACGGGAGCTTTTACCGGAATCATGTCGCGCCGCCCTGCCGGTCGAACATGAACGTGCCTTTCAATCTCCCGACCCCTGAGCTGGAGGCGGAATTTGTCCGTGAATCGGAGGCGGCGGGGTTCATGGGACTTATTGGACACAAGTCCGTCGGTGGCATCCGCGCTTCCATTTACAACGCCATGCCCACGGAAGGCGTGGAAGCGTTGATTCTATTCATGGCTGATTTCATGCGACGGCGAGGGTAGGGAGGTTTTGATTGAAACGCGCGCCCAACAGTCGCGTTATAGTGCTTGCCGCAAATAAAGCTACTATAAGGGGGCTAACCACGCCGCTGTAGGGGTTAAAAATTTTTACCCTATACAGCAGCGTGGTCGCTATTTCGCACAGATTACAACCCCATCGTCATTTCCACGAAGGCGGGAATCCAGTACTGCGCTGAAAGTCACGACAAATTTCCAGAACAGGACAGGAGCGATATTCCCATGCGGAAATGTCACAGGAAAGCAAAGGCTTTGCTGGATTCCCGCCTTCGCGGGAATGACGAATAATTTGGCGTGGGACAAGGTTCTACCTCTCCCGCGCATCACTTGACCATCGCTTGATTAACGGAAAGCGCTATAATCCATAATACTTGATTGACATAATAACATCATCGAGAAAAGCGCGTCGATATTTGACATTAAGATAATTGTTTATCATGCAATTATAAATCCATGTTTTGTTTGCGGGAATAGTGAATCTGTAGGCGATAAATGCTTTTTGCTTATGGATATATTGTTATGGCATACGAATTTATTACCACTATGCTTACATGGTTTTTAGTGCTCCGCTACACCCTTTATCATAAAAGGGTTTTATGTCTTTCTGTGTGGAGCCGATTGCAGAGTGTGAATTTTTTATGCCTTGATGCAATTTTTCGATTGTTTACAAGGAGATATGTCATTGTCGCTCATTCTTTGTCAATTTTTACAATTTAGATAAACATTCATCGTATAAAAATGATCTTTCGTCTTGCCATCAATCAAAAAATGGTTTACGATGCCTACAATCAAGTCGCCTGTTTTTATGCAGGAGTGTTAAAAATTTTGCAAAAGGTAAATAATGTCAGCAGCAAACAAAGTCTTCGCTAAAAAACTTCTTGCCAAAGCCGGTTCTGGCTTGCTTTTTGCACACACAAGCTATCGTCGTTTAGATACGCTCTGGCTTGGCGCTGCTTCTGGCGTCTACCTTTCCCTCAAATCAACGGCTATCCGAAAGGAAGCTGTTTTTTGCGCCCGTGATTTCTCGCGCACACGTGTTTTTGCTCCCCTCTCCCCCGGCTCCTTTCCTACCGCTTCGGCGTTATTTACTAAGCGGGAGAGGCACTCACAACTCCCCTCTCCAGCTTGCGCGGTCTTGCGGACGATTGGGGCCGGGGGAGAGGGGAGCCTTTTGTTGTGAGTCACCCCAACCTGGAGGTTGGGACTTCCTCGCCACAGATGAGGATGGCATCAATACTCCACAAAACAACTGCCTCGCTCACACCGCCATTCATTTTGAGACTTCTTCGAGGCGCGAGATCAAGCGCTATGCGCCATGCCCTTTGGCAAAGGGGCTAAACCGCCCGCTTCTCTAAACAGTTTTTTCACTTGATTATGAGGAATTGTCATGAAAATTAAATTTCTGTTCTATGTGCTTGTAGCTACATCCTGGGTCACGTTGCTGGCTGTCGCCGGGATTGGGATCACAAGTATGCACGGCGCAAATAACAACATGCATATGGTTGGGGAAGAGAAATATCAGGAAGTGATTGAACTTACTGAATTTCAATTCGCCATAACCGAGATTGCGCTGCGATTCTACGAGATTTTGCATAAGGGGCAGTTTCCGTATGAAGAGCAGCTTTCCGAGCTGCGTCGGCTTTTGCCTCTGAAACAGCAAGCGGATCAAAATGCGGCACAGGCTTTCAATCTATATGACAAATTGCCGCACACGCCTGACATGCAGCAAAGATGGGATGATACTTCCAAGTTCTGGGCGGAGTGGTATCCGTTACAGGTAGAGCAGACCAGACGGCTGGAAAGCGCGGTTGCCAACCCCAGCCCGGAGATTCTGGCTCGTTTCAACGCAGAGATGAATGCTTCCATTGAGGTTTTTCGCCCGCTTACGATCGGTCTTCGAACTGGCGCCGGCGGGCTGGTAGAACGGAACACGGAGATTATCAAGACATCGGTCGCCGAGTCCATTGAGAGCCAGGAACGGGCGATTATGTTGCAGATTACTCTGGCGGTCATTGCCGCCATTCTCATTTCCGGGGTGTCCTTCAAGTTGGTGAGAGCCACCTTTGTGCCGCTTGACAGGATAATTGAAGTGGTGAGCAAGGTCGCAAAAGATCACGATCTGGGTTCAAGGGTAGATTACAAGAGCGACAACGAGATGGGGACAATCGTGCGATCCTTCAATCATTTGATGAAAGAGATGCAAGAGTCATTCAAGGATATCTACGTGCAAATGGAAGAGGTGACCAAGTCGCTGGAGACGCTCTCCACGGCGGCGCATCAGGTTTCGATAAGCTCTGCAAGCCAGTCTACTTCCACTTCCGCGATGGCAGCCTCGGTGGAAGAAATGACGGTTTCCATCAATACTGTGTCCGCCAGCGCGGATGATGCCAGCTCCATAGCGCGTCGCGCGGGCGAGGACGCGAATGAAGGAAGCAAAACCATAGCGCGCGTTGTTCATGGAATGAGCGAAATTTCCGATACCGTCGCGCAGGGTTCCAGGGTAATTCAGACGCTGGGCGAAGATTCGGAGCAGATTTCCTCGGTTGTGCAGGTCATCAAGGAAGTTGCGGATCAAACGAACCTGTTGGCGCTAAACGCGGCTATTGAAGCGGCGCGCGCGGGCGAGCAAGGACGCGGCTTTGCTGTGGTGGCGGACGAAGTGCGGAAACTTGCGGAACGCACCGCCCAATCAACCGGCGATATCAGCGCGATGATCGGCAAGATTCAGGTATCCGCGAAAGAGGCGGTCGAGGAAATGAATCTGGTTGTGCAAAATGTTGAGCGCGAACAGGTTCTGGCGCAGGAAGCGGGCGAGAAGATGAGCTTGATCTTCGAGGAGGCAAGCAGGGTTGCAAAAGCGGTTACGGAAATCTCCAGCGCCCTGAAGGAAGAGAGCGAGGCAGTCCAGGAAATCTCCCGCCATATGGAGAGCATCGCCCAGATGACCGACGAGAACAACGCGGCGATAGAAGGGGCGGGAGCCAGCACGCAGCGCCTCGGACTACTGATGAACTCCGTCAAAATGACAATGGCGCGGTTCAAGGTGTGAGTATAACCCTCGTTTTCTTGGGATAGTCAAAAAACAAGAGGTCGCCGCTGCCTACCGTAAGGTCAGCCCATGCCTGGGAAAAGGCAAGGGCTACAATGCCGCTGGTCGGGATATTGTCTATGTTCAATCCGCCCAGCGCATTGGCCAGATCAGTGCTTTCCGGATTGTGCCCGACCAGCATCAAGGTCTTTACGCCAGAGTCGACTGTACGGATCAAATTGACCAACTCCGAAACCGAGGCTGCATATTGCTCCTGATTGCGCCTTATCTCTTCAGGCTGCATTCCAAGTTGATTAGCATAATGAATCGCGGTATTGATAGCGCGAACCGCTGGACTGGACATGATCAGATCAGGCGTCATTCCCTGCTTCGCCAGACGGCGTCCCATTTCCGGGGCGTCGCGCTCCCCGCGTTTATTCAGGGGGCGCTCAAAGTCACCAAGATCGGCATCCTGCCAGCTTGATTTGGCATGTCGGCAGACAAAGAGCTTGAATTGGGTCATAGGTTCTCCTGAATTTCACGCCACAAACTTGCATATGCGGCGGCGGCGGTCGAGGCGGGTAAAGCGGCGGCTACCGGCTGCCGGTAGACGCCCATCCGCTCGATGTCCGCCGAGTAAGGGATAGTGGTTTGCAACACCCTGAATCGCTCCCGCAGGGACAACATGATTTCCGCGTGCATTTTCTTTCGTTTCTCGACCATTGAAAAAAAGAGTAACAAATTGTCATGCCCCAAACCAATCTTGTCAAGAAAGGCATACAGTTGATCCAGAGAGCGCAAGGACAAAGTCGTTGGAATCAGAGGCATCAGAACGTAATCGGCGGCGTATAAAATATTTTCCGACAACAGAGTCAGATTCGGCGGACAATCGAGAATGATATACTCATACTCTGCCATCAGGGGAGCCAGCACCTTGTGCAGTCGCATGTGAGACTCCTTGCGCTCATCCAGAGCCAGATCAATGTTGCGATAGGAAAAATCAGCGGGCAACATATAAAGGCCGGAATAATCTGTGCCTTTGATATTCTCTTCAATATGCCTGCCGCCCTTCAGCAGTTTTTTTGCCCCGAAATTTTGCTGCGGACAGACACGGAAATAAAAAGAAGCCGATGCCTGAGGGTCCATGTCCACCAGCAGGGTTTTGCCGGTCTGTCGTGCGGAGAGATAAGCCAGATTGACCGCAGTAGCTGTTTTTCCCACTCCGCCCTTGATGTTGTAGACCGCAATGACACTCATACCTACCTCCCCCGCTTTCTGAAAAGTTTATGGAACAGCATAACTGTTTTCTGATTGCCGAATCGCGCGAACGCCCTGGCAAAACGACCACGCAGAGCCTCTTGTTCCTGGAACAGACTCTGTAGCAGACCGCCGAGAGCCGCAGCCTGATCGAGCTTCTGCGGCGATTCCGCAGCAAGGGTTATCACGCTCTGACGCAGCATCTCCTGCTGCACCGAGAGATCGTTAAAAGATCCGAGAATATCCTGCAACTTTCTTAGCTGCCGGGTCACGATTTTCAGTTCCTGTTTTGGATAGAGGGAGCCGAACAGTTCTATGGCATAACGCAACTTTTTGCACTGGAGGCGCAAGCGATGCGTCTCGGTATCTGGAGTGGTTGCGTCAAGATTCCGACCGCCGCGCATAACCCGTTTATAACGTTTTAGAATAATCCGGTCGGCCAGTTCCCGTATCGGCAGGTCGGACAAGTCCGCCGTCTGCCGATCATGTCGTTTCAAGGCTTGCTGCCAGGCGCTGAATAACGCTTCGGTTTTCCTGGAGCCAAGCATACGCGCCATTTTTTTCTGTTCAACCTGTCGCTTGCGACTCAATTCGGCGAAAAATTCCTGCAACCCCGGGCGCAAACAAGAAGACAGCCTCTTTACGTGATCATCTTGCGCCAAAAGATAAACATCCAGATCGCGGGTAGGGCCGGTTATAGCTCCGAGGCGGCGAAACATCCGACTCAACGATACCGAATCGGGCAAAACCCGCTTGGCAAATATCAGACCGGAGCGGGCGCGGCGGATGGCAACCCTTATGTCATGGAGAAATTCAGGATCATAATCAGCAAGCGCGCCCGGCATATTAAGGGTGATCGTGTCCAGAAGGGCTTGATAGATGCGGATCATGGCCTCACGGGCGGCTTCGTCGCCGTCAAGTTCAAGCGTGAATTTCTGACTGTAATCAAGGGGACTACGCCCCTTTGCCCGACACGCATCTTCAAAGGAGGTCAATGGCAAGACGGATTCGGTAACGCCGTTTTCGGCAAGAATACGACGGATGACTTCATGTTCGCCCTCATAACCACGAACCCGGCGTAACAGGAGAGTGCGCCGCTCCCTGTCAGCAGACTGCCTGATTTCGATCGCGGCAATCGCCTTTTTGTCCCGATTGAGCAAGCTAATCTGCCTGCTATGCAAATTAACCTCTGCCAATGGCAATAAGCAACGACCCCCCAAAATCGGCTCCAACAGTTTTCTCAACTCGCCGGGAGGAAAATCGCCAGCGAAACAAGAGGTTTGCAGTTTGGGGCCGTCCGGTTGGGTAGCCGCCTCGCCGCTATCGCCATGACATAGTGACCAGTAGGAGCCGTGACAATGGAGCAAATAGCCTTTCCGATAGAGCCGCCAATCGAAAGAGTCGGCATAAACCACACTGGCTTCGCATTCTGGAGCGGCATCCAGTCCGAACTCGGCTGCCAACGCGGCAAGCAACTTCTCCGTCGGCAGAAGATCGGGCAACAACATGTCCCTGCCTGGGTGATCCATAGTTTTTTCCCTTTTGTCGCCATAATCACTTGGAAAATATAGACGGTATATGAAACTATTATGACAGCGCAGACGAAACTGGCGATGCCCCCGCGCTTTGGCTTACGGAAGACGCAGCCGCATAAATAACAGCCCGCGCAATCGTTATCGGATGTAAAGCACGATAGGTAGCGTCCAGGTTTGACGGATGTCTGCCACTTGCGGCAGAGCCAAAGACCGGGAGAGTATGCGTAAAATGTAAGCGCTTGAACCAAAACCGCTCTAATCATCACAGCTATTGCCATGACCCCTGATCTCTGCCCCCTGCTGCTCATTGTATTGCCGCTACAGAATTTCTCCGTAACAGTATTTTTCTATGCAAATGCTGCGATGCAACATATAATGCCGTCCATGTCTTAACCCTGTTGAATTATGTCTGCTTCCGTATTCATTGTCCAGTCTGGTCTTGCGGAAAAAACGCGCAAAAGCCGCCTGCCCGGCATCTTGGATGTTCTGCAAAGCGTAACCGGACTCTTTCTCGCCCTGTTCATGTGGGGGCATATGTGTTTTGTCGCCTCCATCCTTCTGGGCAAGACGGCCATGTGGACAGTCACCCGGATGTTTGAAGGCTATTTTTTCTTCGGAAAATCCTATTATGGCCTTGTGTCCCTGGTCGTCGCGTTTGTGGCGCTGGTGTTCTTCGTCCACGCGCTCCTCGCGGTTCGCAAGTTTCCAGGCAATTACCGGCAGTGGCGCGCTGTCCGCGCCCACGCCAAGGCAATGCGGCACGGGGATTCAACCTTGTGGATATGGCAGGTTTATACCGGCTTTCTCCTTTTCTTCCTGGCTTCGGCGCATCTCTATCAGATGATGATCTGGCCGCAGGACATCGGCCCTTACGCTTCCGCCGACCGTATCTGGAGCGACGGGTTATGGCCGTTTTATCTGGTGATGTTGCTGGCGATAGAGCTGCACGCCTGCATCGGCCTTTATCGTCTGGCAATAAAATGGGACTTGCTGCCGGTCTCCCTTGCCTTCCTGAAACGGCTGAAATGGGGGCTGACCGTATTTTTCCTGGCTCTCGGCCTGGCTACCTTGGGCGCGTATATGAAAATCGGATATGAACATCGCTTTCAGTATGGTGAACGTTATACCCCGAAAACATTGCCCGATTGGCTCTTGCGTTTTTCGCCGACAGATGATTTTCCCAATATCATCCTGCCGCAACCAACCTTGACCGAAGAGTCGCCATGAATACCATCCTGACAGATGTATTGGTAATCGGCGGCGGCCTTGCCGGATTGCGAGCGGCAATCGGGGCGAAACAGCGCGGACATCGCGTCCTTATCCTCTCTCTGGTTCCGCCCAAGCGTTCCCATTCGGCGGCGGCGCAGGGCGGGATGCAAGCCTCGCTTGCCAATGTGATTCGTGGCCAGGACGACAACGAGGACGTGCACTTTGAGGACACCGTGCGCGGCAGCGACTGGGGCGCGGATCAGGTAGTCGCGCGCATGTTCGTAAACACCGCTCCCAAGGCGGTACGCGAACTCGCGGCCTGGGGCACGCCCTGGAGCCGGGTGCGTCGAGGCGACCATAACGTTGTCATCAACGGCGAGAAAGTAACCCTTACCGAGCGCGACGCGGCGCATGGCTTGATCGCGCAGCGCGATTTTGGCGGGACCGAAAAATGGCGCGCCTGCCACGTCTCGGACGGAACCGGACACGCCATGCTGTTTACCATGAGCGATCAGGTAATCAGGCACGACATTGAAGTTCTGGAGCGTACCGAGGCTCTAGCCTTGATTCACGACGGCGAACGCTGTTATGGCGCGGTAGTGCGTAACCTTGTCAGCGGGGAACTCTTTGCCTGCATGGCCAAGGCTACGATCATAGCAACCGGCGGGGCGGGACGGCTTTATCGCGTCACCACCAACGCGGTAATCTGCGAAGGCATGGGACACGCGCTGGCGCTGGAAACTGGAGTAGCTCCGCTTGGCAACATGGAAGCCGTGCAATTTCATCCCACCGGCATTTTCCCTGCGGGTATTCTCGTCACCGAGGGTTGTCGGGGCGACGGCGGCCTGTTGCGCGACGCGGACGGGCATCGTTTCATGCCCGATTACGAACCGGAAAAGAAAGAGCTTGCCTCGCGCGATGTCGTTTCCCGCCGGATGGAGGAACATATCCGCAACGGCAAGGGCATCTCCTCGCGCTTCGGTAAGCATCTATGGCTTGATATTACCCTGCTCGGCAAGCAGCACATCGAGCATAATCTACGCGAAGTCAAGGAAATCTGCGAGATTTTTCTGGGCATGAACCCCGCTCGTAGCTGGATTCCCGTGCGTCCGGCGCAGCATTACACAATGGGCGGCATCCGCACCAACTACACCGGCGAATCGCCCTGGTTGAAAGGTCTGTTCGCGGCGGGCGAGGCAGCCTGTTGGGATTTGCACGGCTTTAACCGCCTGGGCGGTAATTCCGTGGCTGAAACCGTTGTCGCGGGAATGATTGTCGGCGAATTTATCGCCGACTTCTGCGACAACCCTGCAAATACCGTCGCGCCGCCTATCCTGCTCGCGGGAGAATTTGTCCGGCGGGAAAAAGCCGCGCTGGAAAAGCTCCTCTACCATCCCGGCAAGGAAAACGCTTTTCGCTTATGCGCGGAAATGCAGGATGTCATGACCCGTTCTGTAGGCATCTTCCGTAACGCGGACAATCTTCAGGAAGGGGTAGCCCATCTTCGGAGCTTGTTGCGGAAAAGTCTTGACATTGGAATTGTCGGCAAGAGCGGCGGCAGCAACCCGGAACTGGTCGCCGCCTATCGTGTCCGGCGGATGTTGAAACTCGCCATTACCATCGCCGAGGGCGCTTATCGGCGCGTGGAAAGCCGGGGGGCGCACTTCCGCGAAGATTTTCCGAAGAGGGACGACCAAAACTGGCTCAAGCGAACCTTGGCCTTCTGGTCGAATGATCCTGAATCCGACTTGCCCCGCCTGGAATATGAACCGCTCGATGTAAAGCGGATGGAACTGCCGCCGGGTTGGCGCGGCTATGGCTCAAAGGACTACATTGATCACCCGGACACTTTGGCGCGGCAATTGGAGGTGGCGGAGGTCAAGTACAGCTACCTGACGGCTGGCAAGGATCGTTTTGCCCTGCAAGAGGCTCTCATGCCCTATGCCGATTATCTGCCCGAGAGCCTGCGCGGCAAAAACGAGCGATTGGACGAACCTTTGGAGCGCAGATGAAGAACCGCCAAATCACCTTTCAAATCCTGCGTTACAACCCGCAGGATGTCGCTTCCAAGCCGCGCCTGCAAAGCTATACGCTGGAAAAAGACAGCGGCATGACGCTTTTTATCGCCTTGAACGAAATCCGCGAACAACAGGATCCGACCTTGCAATTTGATTTTGTTTGTCGCGCCGGAATTTGCGGCAGTTGCGCGATGATGGTCAATGGCCGACCCAGGCTTGCCTGTCGCACTCTCATATCCGATCTGCCGAAAACGATTGTCTTGACCCCCCTTCCCTTCTTTGAATTGATTGGCGACCTTTCTGTCAACACCGGCAAATGGATGCGCGGCATGAGTAGACACCTGGAAGCCTGGCTGCATTCCCGGGAAGAATCGCCCGACCTTGGTCGGATTGAGGAAAAGATGGAGCCGGAAGTAGCCGAAGCCGTCTATGAGATGGATCGCTGCATTGAGTGCGGTTGTTGTATTGCCGCCTGCGGAACCGCCCAGATGCGTCAGGATTTTGTGGGCGCGGTCGGTCTTGGCAAAATCGCCCGTTTTCGCCTCGATCCCCGCGATATCCGCGCGGACGACGATTTTTATGAGCTGATAGGCGACGACAACGGCGTATTCGGCTGCATGTCGCTTCTTGCCTGTCATGATGTCTGCCCCAAATATCTGCCTCTGAAAACCCAGATTGCCTTCCTGCGCCGGAAGATGGCCAAGATCGCCATTCGACAGGAATAAAGCGACTTTCATGCTGCCGGACGGCATTGGTCGCTACAGCTACTCTTCGCAAACCAGGGTGGCGGCATCTTGCGGCCAGATTATAATGCTTTTCTCAAATAAAACGACTATCAGGCATAGTCATTCTTTCGCACATAATTTAGCGCATTCGTCATTCCCGCGAAGGCGGGAATCCAGTATGGCACTGGAAAGCCACGACAAATTTCCAGAACAGGACAGGAGCGATATTCCCATGCGGAAACGCCAGAGGAACGGAAAGGCTGTTCTGGATTCCCGCCTTCGCGGGAATGACGAATAATTTAGCGTGGGAGCAATGTTCTCCCTCTCCCGCACATTATGCGAAAAAGCACAATTATTTACGGGAATGACTATAAGGAAACGCTGATTTATTCACTTGTCAAAAAACTGCCCCTTACAAAACAATGAGTTCGGTTGGTCGGTGGCTTGGTTTTCTGAATAAATCAGCGTTTCCATAAAGCGACTTTCATGCTGCCGGACGCATTGTCCGCGACAGTTACTCTTCGCAAACCAGTGTGGCGGCATCTTGCGACCAGATTATGTCCGGCAATCAACATGACAACGCTCCACAAGCTGAAAATGAAAAAGCCCTACTCCGGCGCCAGTTCCAGCGAAAATTTGCCTTTCACATCCGCCTCGCCAATAACTTCGTCGGGTTGGCTGGCGGCAGCGCCAATTTTGGCAAGGCGCTTATTGGCCTGCCGCACACGCTGCACAACGCGGCTAACCAGCGCGTCCTGCATTCGCTCCTGCAATTCTTCCGAAGCAAGCGCCAGGGCAGCCATGCTGATCTCCAGCAGGCGGCAGGGCGTCAAGGCGACAACCGTCGCGCTGTGCGTGGGGTCTCTCTTGTAAAGATAGGACATCTCGCCCACCGGCTCTCCCACACCCAGTCGACAAATGACCTTGCCCGCGACCGAGACTTCCACCTCGCCCGCAGTCAGAATGCCAAAGATCTGATTTGCCTCCCCCTCGCGCATGAGAGCGACCTTTTTCCCCACATCACGCCAGACCGAGGAACGCAGCACTTCCCAAAGCTCCACATTCTCAAACTCGACGAAAAAATCCATCTTGCGTAAAATCGCAAAATGACGCGCATCCTCAGCCCTGATTTCATCTTCATCGCCCTGGAGCTTATAGCGCACGGACGCAAGCTCCTTCGCAAATTCCGCGCCGTTGTTGTAACGGCTGTAGGTCTCCTTTTCCAGCGCCTTCTTGATGGCCATGTCCAGCTTTTTGGGCAGGTTGGGGTTCATCCTTGATACGGCTGGCGGATCGGTATTAATAATTTTGTAGATCAACGCAGCCTGGCTTTTCGCCCGAAACGGCAAGCGTCCGGTCAAAAGCTGGAAAAACACCACACCCAGCGAATAAAGGTCGGTCTTCTGGTTCAGCGGATAGGACTTCAACTGTTCCGGCGACATGTAAGCGGGCGAGCCTACGCCCATGACAAAGGTGGAATCCCTGTCCATGTCCTTCTTGATGTTGATCGCAAGGCCGAAGTCGGCGATTTTGGGATTGTCGTCCTTGTCAATCAGAATGTTGGCGGGCTTGATGTCGCGGTGGATGATGCCCTGCCGATAAGCATGGTCAAGCGCCATACAGCACTTGAAAATAATGCCGATCACCCGATGCAAGGGCAACATGCGCTCAATCTGGCAGAACTCTTCCAGCGACGTGCCTTCAACGTATTCCATGACGATGTAGGCGCGATCCTCCTCCACCACGGCGTCAAAGACGCCGACGATATTGGGATGGGTAAGCCGCTCGGCAACAGCGCGTTCGGTGCGGAACAGCTTGCGCATACGGCGCGAAACAGTCGCGTTTTCCTGGTCGAAACGCACGATCTTCACCGCTACCTGCCGCTTCGCGTCAGGGTCGTGACAAAGGTACACCACGGCTGTGGCTCCCTTGCCAAGCTCCTTGATGACTTTATATTTGCCGATATTCTCCATGTTAGCCAAATTCATCTCAACATTCGTCAATGTTACATGAACATTGGCAAAAGACTTGAAAAAAAACAACCCGCCCCCATGAATGGACAGGTCATCAAGGAGAATTATCCCCATGCCTGAACACGAAACGCCGGAGAATCCGCCGGAAAACCTGCCGGATGCGCCGGAAACGGACGAGCCTTGTGCTGCGGACGAATCCCAACGCATCGCCGAACTGGAAGCCAAACTTGCCGCGAGCGAGGATAACTGGCTGCGCGCCAAGGCCGAGACCGAAAACACGCGCCGCCGCGCCCTGGAAGAAGTCGCAAAAGCGCACAAATTTTCCATCGAGAAATTCGCGGGCGAATTGCTCGCCGTGAAAGACAGTCTGGAAGCCGCCTTGAACAGCGACGCCCAGAGCGTGGAAACATTGAGGAACGGAGTGGAATTGACCTTGAAGCAGTTGGTTTCCGCGTTTGAAAGGTCGGGCATCCGGGAAGTAAACCCGATCAACGAAAAATTCGACCCCAACCTGCATCAGGCCATTCAGACCGTGGAAAGCGAGCAGGAACCGAACATGGTGGCGATCGTCCTGCAAAAAGGCTACCTGCTGGCCGAACGGGTATTGCGTCCGGCTATGGTGTTCGTGACCAGAGCCAGGGAATCATAGAAGCAAGTTGACGCTTGAAATTCGTCCTGTCGTCCCTATCTTGCGGTCAGGACTTTTTCAATTTTCTATCTGCCAGAGGCGGAGTTTTTACCCAAGGCGGCAGTTTTTCAGAAAGGATTATTAAATGGGCAAGATCATCGGCATTGACCTTGGTACAACCAACAGTTGCGTAGCCATCATGGAAGGCGGCAGCGCCAAGGTCATCGAAAATTCGGAAGGGGCGCGCACCACGCCTTCCATCGTCGGCTATAGCGAGGACGGTGAAATTCTCTGCGGCGCGCCCGCCAAGCGGCAGGCCGTCACCAATCCGAAAAACACCCTCTACGCGATCAAGCGCCTGATAGGCCGTCGCTTTGAGGAAAAAGAGGTGCAAAAAGACATTGGCCTCATGCCGTACAAAATCGTCAAGGCCGACAACAGCGACGCCTGGGTGGAAGTGCGCGACAAAAAAATCGCGCCGCCGCAAGTCTCCGCCGAGGTGCTCCGCAAGATGAAAAGAACCGCTGAGGATTATCTGGGCGAAGACATCACCGAGGCCGTGATCACCGTGCCCGCCTACTTCAATGACAGCCAGCGTCAGGCCACCAAGGACGCCGGACGTATCGCCGGTCTGGAAGTCAAGCGTATCATCAACGAACCCACGGCGGCGGCGCTTGCCTTCGGCATGGACAAGGCCGACGGCAGGGATCGGAAAATCGCCGTCTATGACCTGGGCGGCGGCACATTCGACATTTCCATCATCGAAATTGCCGAAGTGGAGGGAGCCAACCAGTTTGAAGTGCTGGCTACCAACGGGGACACCTTCCTTGGCGGCGAAGATTTCGACCAGCGCCTGATTGATTACATCATCGAGGAATTCAAAAAAGAATCCGGCGTCGACCTCAAAAAGGATGTACTCGCCCTGCAACGCTTGAAGGAGGCCGCCGAAAAGGCCAAGATCGAGCTTTCTTCCGGCACGCAGACCGAAATCAACCTGCCTTACATCACGGCGGACGCGACCGGCCCCAAGCATTTGACGCACAAGATCAATCGCGCCAGGTTTGAGTCGCTGGTCGACGATCTCGTCGCCCGCACTATCGAACCCTGCCGCATCGCCATCAAGGATGCCGGCCTAAAAGTCGCCGATATTGATGATGTCATTCTCGTCGGCGGCCAGTCCCGTATGCCCAAGGTGCAGGAGAAGGTAAAGGAATTTTTCGGCAAGGAACCGAGAAAGGATGTCAATCCCGACGAAGCCGTGGCGGTAGGCGCGGCCATTCAGGGCGGAGTTCTGGTAGGCGATGTCAGGGACGTGTTGCTGCTTGATGTCACCCCGCTCTCGCTCGGCATTGAAACTCTGGGCGGCATAATGACAAAGCTGATCCAGAAAAACACCACCATTCCGACCAAGGCGAACCAGGTGTTTTCCACCGCCGACGACAGCCAGTCCGCCGTGACGATTCACGTTCTGCAAGGCGAGCGGGAAATATCGTCCGGCAACAAGAGCCTGGGGCAGTTCAATCTGGAGGGAATTCCGCCCGCGCCGCGCGGCGTGCCCCAGATTGAGGTAACGTTTGATATTGACGCCAACGGAATCATGCACGTATCCGCGCGCGACAAGGGAACCGGCAAGGAAAACAAGATCACCATCAAGGCCAATTCCGGCCTTTCGGAAGCGGAAATTCAGGCTATGGTCAAAGATGCCGAATTGCACGCCGAAGAGGACAGAAAGGCGCGTGAGCTTGCCGATGCGCGTAACGGCGCGGACGCCATGACGCATATGGTGAAAAAATCCCTTGCCGAATACGGCGACAAACTCGAAGCCGCTGAGAAGGAGAGCATCGAGGCCGCCGTCAAGGAACTGGAAGACGCGGCTCGCGGCGACAGCAAGGATGAAATCGCCGCCAAGACCGAGGCTCTCTCCAAGGCCGCGCAAAAACTGGGCGAAAAGATGTACGCTTCTTCAGAGTCTGCTGCCGGAGATGTTTCAGACGCGCCCGAAGGCGAGGCCGAAAACGACGAAAATGTGGTGGATGCTGAATTCACCGAAGTGGACAAGGAGCAGAAATAGTCCCGTCCTTGCTGCCTTGGTTGCAAGCGGCCAGGGCAGCAAGGCTTCAAATGGATACACATTCTGGATTCCGGCGTATGCGACCCAGCCATTCATGCACAGGAAGTAATTTATTCGTCAGTCCCGCGAAGGCGCAGTACTGTCTGGATAATTTTTTCATGCGAATTGGCTTCAATCCAACGCCCTATGGATGGAAGAGCTGGCGGTTTGAAAGCCCCCTTTTGAAAGGGGGTGCCCGCAAGGGCGGGGGTTTGACAACAGACGCACAAAGCAAACACCCGACGGCATCAAAGCCACCCCCTTTGACTTACGGCGAAGCCAAAAAATCTGTTGTACAGGATTAAACAAAAATTGCGCTAAGGAAATTTCATGTCGAAAAAAGATTTTTATGAAGTGCTGGGCGTAAACCAGGACGCAAGCGAGGAGGAAATCAAAAAGACCTATCGCAAGCTCGCCATGAAATACCACCCGGATCGCAACCCGGATAATCCTTCGGCGGAGGAAAAATTCAAGGAAGTCAAAGAGGCTTACGAGATTCTTTCCGACGCGCAAAAACGCGCCGCTTATGACCAGTATGGTCATGCCGGAGTCGACCCGCAGGCCGGATTCGGCGGTGGACAGGGCTTTGGCAACTTCGCCGATGCTTTCGGCGGCATTTTTGACGAGATATTCGGCAATCGCGGCGGACATGCCCATCGCGGCGGCGCGTATCGCGGCGCGGACTTGCGCTACAACCTGGAAATCTCTCTGGAACAAGCCGCCAAGGGGACGGAAACCAAAATCCGCATTCCCGCGATGGAATCCTGCGAAACCTGTCACGGCTCAGGTTCAAAGCCGGGCACGGAACCCAAATCCTGTCCTACCTGCGGCGGTTCCGGGCAAATACGGTTGCAGCAGGGCTTTTTCTCCATTCAGCAGACTTGCCACAAATGTCACGGGACAGGGCGGTTCGTCTCCGACCCGTGCCTTGATTGTCATGGGGCGGGAAGAGTCAGAAAACACAAGACTCTGGCGGTCAAAATTCCCGCCGGAGTGGATGAAGGGGATCGCATTCGCCTTTCCGGCGAGGGCGAGCATGGCGTAAACGGCGGCCCTTCGGGCGATCTTTATGTTCAGGTGCATTTGAAGAAGCATCAGGTTTTCGTGCGCGAACGTAGCGACCTGCACTGCGAAATGCCCATTTCTTTCACTACCGCCGCATTGGGCGGGGAGATTGAAATTCCCACTCTGGACGGCGCGGCCAATCTCAAGATTCCGCCTGAAACCCAGAGCGGGCGGGTTTTTCGTTTGCGCGGCAAAGGCATAAAGGGAGTAAGGAGCAGCACATACGGCGATCTCCTCTGTCATGTCGTGGTCGAGACGCCGGTACGCCTTACCGAACGGCAAAAGGAACTGCTCCGCGAGCTTGAATTTCTCTCCAGCGGCAACGACGGCGCGAAGCACAATCCCCGCGCCCAGTCCTGGATGGACAAGGTGCGCGATTTCTTTGCCTCTCCATGACTTCTTCGCCCCATGCAGGGGAAGTGCGTCGCCGCCGCACTTTCGCCATAATTTCCCACCCGGACGCGGGAAAAACCACCCTGACCGAAAAGCTGCTCCTGTTTGCGGGCGCAATCCAGATCGCGGGCAGCGTCAAGGCGCGCAAAGCCTCGCGTCACGCCACATCCGACTGGATGGAAATCGAAAAGCAGCGCGGTATTTCGGTCGCTTCCTCGGTCATGCAGATAGAGTATCGGGACTGCGTTATCAATTTGCTTGACACCCCAGGACACCAGGATTTTTCGGAAGACACCTACCGCGTGCTGACCGCTGTGGACGCGGCCTTGATGGTAATTGACGCCGCAAACGGCGTGGAAGAGCAGACAAGACGCTTGATTGATGTCTGCCGCGCTCGTAAAACGCCGATTTTGACGTTTGTAAACAAACTTGATCGGGAAGTGCGCGAGCCGCTCGAACTTCTGGATGAAATCGAAGCCGCGCTCGGCATGGCCTCGGTTCCGCTTACCTGGCCTGTCGGGCAGGGCAAGCTGTTTCACGGCATTTACGATTTGCGCGATGATGTTATTCGGGTATTTCGTCCCGGCAGGGATCGCCTGACGGAAGATGACGAAACCCTGAGCGGTTTGGATAGAGGGGCGCTTGAAGCGCGTTTCGGAAGCGAATATGTCAGGGCTGCCGAAGAAATGGCTCTGGTCAGGGGAGCCATGCCAGCCTTTACGCATACGGAATTTCTGGCGGCGCGGCAGACGCCGGTCTTTTTTGGCTCCGCCATCAATAATTTCGGAGTGCGGGAAGTGCTGGACGCGCTGGTTGATCTTGCTCCTTCTCCCGGCGAAAGACAGTCGCTCTCCCGTATCGTCCAGCCGGAAGAAGCGAAATTCTCCGGTGTGGTTTTCAAGATTCAGGCCAACATGGACCCCGCCCATCGTGACCGGATTGCTTTTTTGCGCGTTTGCTCCGGGCGTTTTGAGCCGGGAATGCGGCTTAAAGTCCGGCGAACCGGCAAGGAGCTTCGCCCGACCAATGTCGTAACCTTTCTTTCGCAGCGTCGGGACAGGGTCGAGGCCGCATATTCCGGTGACATTATCGGCATTGCCACCCACGGCGGTTTGCAATTGGGGGATACGTTGTCCGAAGGCGAGGCGCTGCAATTTACCGGCCTGCCTTTTTTCGCGCCGGAGATTTTTCGCGCCATAGAGCTGGCTGATCCCATGAAGTCCAAGCAACTTGCCAAGGGTTTGAAGGAATTGGGCGAGGAAGGCGCGATTCAGGTCTTTCGCCCGTTGTTGGGCAGTCTTATGCTTTTGGGGGCGATTGGGCAACTGCAATTTGAAGTGGCGCTGCATCGCCTGAAAACGGAATACGGCGTGGATGCCCGGCTTTCCGCCGCCAACTATACCGGCGCGCGCTGGATTTCCTGCCTTGATCCGGTGGAGTTGAACCGCTTTGTTCATGCCAACGGCAGCAAGGTTTATATGGACGCCGCCGAGGCTCATGCTTATCTTCTTGCTTCCCGCTTTGACCTTGGCTTGACCAAAGAGCGCTGGCCGAAAATCGAGTTTCACCCGATGCGCGAACATGCGGGACTGTTGTTGCAAGGTTAGGACATTTGCTTTACATTGCGCCTTGTCTTAACCATGCGGAAATAATTTGCCAGGGAGACGGCAAGGAGAAATGTGATGAGGATTTTGATAATAGCTGTAGCCGGAATACTGGTAACTCTCCCGCTTGTGTGGCATCAGAGCGAGTGGAAAAGCGTGGCCACTCCGGCGTAGCCAAGAGCAGGGAGAGGGCTTGCCGCGCCAGCTTTCAGCCTTGAGAAAAAGTGTACGCGCTTGAACCGAAACCGCTCTAATTACGGGCATGACTATTCGGCGACGCGAAATTTGCCGCAATCCTTCACTTTCCGCTTACCGGAAATGTAAATGAAGCGCATAATATGCGGATGCAAACCATCATGCGGACGCTGAAACAGCAAGGAGAACATTTATGATCTTTGAATTTCTTGTTTTGGCAATGGCAATTCCATTGGCAGTAATAATCACATTAGTAATTCTTTTTACGGATATGACAAATATCCGCAAAAGCGTGCGTGGTTTACAAGAGGAAGTAGACAAGCTGAAAAAGCGCCTGGACGCACAGCCTGCCGCTACAGATACCGCTCATCCTATAGCGGAAGAGCCAGTCCGATCCGCGCCGATACTCGTTACGCCAGCCTTGCATATCGCGGATATCCAGCCCGCGCCTGAATCCGCTATTTCGCCGGGGCCTCTGCCCATAGCGCCGGAGTCTGCTGTGGCCTGGCAGGAAGAGGAGATTTGTCCGCCTGCGCCTGCAACACTCGACAAGCCTCTGCCAGCCTCATTGGAACAATTTTCAGACAGATACCCTTATTTCGCCAATATGACTGCGGGGAAAATATTTTCCTGGATCGGCGGCTTTCTGTTGTTTTTGGGGATTATCTACGGCATTAAATACTCGGTTGAAAATGATCTTATCAGTCCTCAAATGCGCTTGATAAGCGGCATGTTGTTTGGCTTGGGGCTTATCGTCGCCTCTTTCTTCATCAAGGCGGAAAAATATAAAGTGACTGCGGATACTTTGTGCGGCAGCGGTCTGGCGGTTTTATACGCAGTTATATTTTGCGCCAAATACTTTTACGATTACCTACCGATACCTGTGGCTTTCACGCTTATGGAGATTGTATCAATAGCTTCCTTCGGGCTGGCGGTTCACAAGAGGGCGCAGTATATAGGATACCTTGGCGTGATAACCGGCTTTTTGACGCCGTTTATTTTGAGCACAGGCTTAAAAAATTATCTGGCGCTTTTTACCTATCTGGCGTTTATAAACGCCGGAGCCATAGCTGCCGGCATTAAGGGACGCTGGGAAAAACTGATTTGCGCTACTGTAATCTTCAGCCTTTTGTCCCAGTTTGTCTGGTTTTTCCCGAACTTCGACAGCGGCAGGACAAACATTTTCTGTATTATCTTCGCCGCTTATGCCGGATCAGCCGCAGCAATTGCATATTATTGCCGGGATATGCTGGGTGATTTATCCAAAAGAGTTCTGGCGGGATATATCATAGGAAGTTTCATTCTCATATTCATGACTGATATGCCATTGATTGTTATAGGTCTGGCCTTCTTCATGAATGCCTTGCTTGTGGGCTTGCTGTACCTTGAACCCAGGGTATACGGAGCATACTTCAAGCTGATCAGCATAGCGGCATTTTTGCTGCTTGCCCGCTGGCTACCTTCCGACGAAGGCCGTAATGTCGGCGATCTGATACTCCTGATGACCATGCTTCTGTTCATGGCGCTTAACACCTTTATCGGAATGCGGCGCGACAAAGAGGAGAGTGATTTTGCGTCATACATGCCTGCCGCAGCCATGCTCTTGTTGCTCCTCATTCCGGGGACAAGTTTATTTACGTTATATACATTCACGCTGATTTTTCTGCTTGCCGCATTGGTATTTGCGCTGCGCGGCGGAAATGTCATAGCGGCGTTTTTCGCGCTTATCGTTTTTGCCGCGCTCATGCATAGGGGGCTTTGGAGTTATCGTTTTGATTTTGGCTTAACGGAGGTTATTTTCGTCGCAACAATCATGACAGGCTTGTTATACGGCTTGCGATTCCTCCAGAATGAGGCAAGACCAAAAGGAATAGACGGTCTTGGCATTCTGGCGGTTTTGATGCCCTACTATTTTCTCATGGTTTATGTATGCAGACAAAACGCGCTGGTCGAATACGCTTTCGGCATTTGCGCGATTCTGACGGCAATCATTTTGACGGTATCATACTTCAACAAAAACAGATATTATCCGCTTTACGCGCTGGCCGGAAGTTTTGTGTTGCGTATTTTATTGACTCCAATGTATCATGACTTGTCTTATACTATTGTTGCGACTGAGGTTTTGATTTTTGCGTTATTCCTATATTACCCGTTTCTGTGCCGGAAGAGAGACAGTGAAAACGCAGCAAGCTGGATTGTCGGCTCCCTGGCTGGCGTGAGCCTTCTCGTGGCATCCATATTTCAGGCAAATGTTACATACGGCTCGCCGATAGACCTCACTTCGATGGCGGCATTTGTTGCCGTCTGCTACTTTTTTGCGCTTGCGCTTGTCTATGAGAGACCGTTGAATGAGGCGATACACAGGCGGGTTTCTTATCTCTCAGCCGTTTTCTTTATGGCGCTGACAGTCATTATAGGCAATGAAACGACCAGTAATTGGCTGCCCACGGCGCTTGCTCTGGAAGGCGCGGCCATGCTCTGGCTGCATGAGCGTTTCAAAGTGCGCTGGTTTTACCAGGGCGGAGCTTTATTGCTTGCGGTGGCTTTCGCATGGTTATTGTGGCTGTTTATCAAAACCACCCTCGTTGACATTATTCCTGTGGACGCTGCCGGAATCTCCTGGAATCTTATGTTTACATATGGCCTGGGCGCGGCGGCAATGTTTTTCGGCAGCATTTTTGCCAATAAGACCGAGCTTGAAAAGGAGCACATTCCGGGCATATTGTTGGCTCTGTCCTGGGTTACGGTTTTCATATTGATCAATCTGCAAATAGCCCATTATTATTCGGATGGTTTCATTGGGCTTGGGACTGGCGATTCTCTGGCAAAGACCGTAGCTTATACCCTAGCGTGGAGTATATACGGTATGCTGACATTGTTTGCCGGTATAGGCAGCGGCAAGGCGCGTTATGCCAGCTTGCCTGATATGGTTGGCACGGTTGACAACAAGGCGCGTTACATCATGTTTGCCGGTATAGGGCTTGTGTTCATGGCGTTGTTGAAGCTGGCAGTGCATGATTTCTGGATGTTAAGCACACTTTACAAGGCGGTTATCTGTATTACTGTGGCGATAGTGCTTGTGGCAGGCTCTTTCTTGTATCAGGCCATGACAAGGGCAGTCCGCCTTGACAAAGGCCAGGAGTAGAGTACGGTCGTGGCCTGTTTGAACAACTGGATAATGAGGTTTTGACCGTGAACGGCGCTTCCGGCTATCTTTATAAAATCGCTTCCGAAGCGTGGGAGTTCGAGCAGATTCACCGCCTGAATTACCGGACATTTGTTGAGGAAATTCCCCAACATGCGCCAAACCCTGAAGAACGCCTGATTGATCGCTTCCATGAAGAAAATACCTACATCATCTCTCTGCTGGACAAACGGCTCATGGGGATGCTGGCGGTGCGCGGCAAACGTCCGTTTTCCCTTGACGCCAAATTGCCTGATCTCGACACGTACCTGCCGGATTGGCAGAATCCCTGCGAGGTGCGCCTTTTGGCGGTTGAGCCGGACGCCCGAAAAACTACCGTATTCCCTGAATTGTTTGAGCGAGTCGTTCGTTACTGCCTGACGGCTGGCTATGATATTTGTTTGATTTCCGGCGCGGCCAGGCAACTCAAACTGTATAAACATATGGGATTTATTCCTTTTGGGCCGATGGTTGGGTCGGAACAGGCTCCTTATCAACCGATGTATCTGGCATTGGAAAATTTCAGAAAAACGCTTGAGGACACGGCAGGGCGCAGCAGCTTCGCGCGCAGCCGCTTCGTCGAAAAAGCCGCGCCGGAGCAACATGTTTACAATTTTCTTCCCGGCCCGGTCTCTACAACGCCGGAAGTGCGTAAGGCTCTGGCAGAAGCGGCCATATCGCATCGCGGACAGCTTTTTCTGGAGCGTATGACCGACCTTCGCGCCCGCCTTCGCCGGTTGACCAATGCCTGCGATGTTCAGCTTATGCCAGGTTCGGGAACATTGGCCAATGCCGTCGTCGCTGCCCAGCTTTCCTTGAAGGGGACAACAGGACTGATTATTTCCAATGGCGAATTTGGCGAACGTCTGGCGGGCAATGCTCATAGCGCGGGATTGCGGTTCGAATGGCTGCGGCTGCCGTGGGGAGAGGTTTTCGACATGGAAGAGGTCGAGCGCCTGGTCAAGCGGCTTGCAGGCAATGGAAATGGCGGATGGATTTGGTTCGCGCACCATGAAACGTCAACCGGCGTCATGAATCCGCTCGCCGCGTTGAAAGAACTGGCGGCGCGATTCAACCTTCACGTATGCGTGGATGCTATCAGTTCAATCGGAGCCATGCCGGTTGACCTGTCCGATGTTTATCTGGCTACCTGCGCCAGCGGCAAAGGTTTGGGCGGTTTTTCCGGCATCGGCATGGTATTCCATCAAGATCAGCCTGCGGCAGCGCCGGATCGTTTGCCGGGGTATCTTGATCTTGGGCATTGGCGCGCGCACCGGAGCGTGCCGCACACCCAGCCGTCCAACCTGATAGCCGCGCTGGATGTGGCGGTAAGTCAGGCGACGACTACACGTATGCAACAGATTGACGACAATGCGCGATGGTTGCGCCAGCAACTCTGCGCGTCAGGATTCCGGCTGGTAGCGCCGGAAGCAGCGGCAAGTCCGGGGATTGTGACCATAGTAAGTCCCCAAAATACCAGGACGCGAGGACGAGCCGCAGACAGTACGAGCAGTACTGCAAGGCGAAGCCGACAAAGTATTGGGATGTTTGGGGATTGCTGTATATTGCCGGAAAGGTCGGCGGCGGCCTTGGGCGAAGAACTCGGCATGCGCGGCTTCTGGCTGAACTATCGCAGCCAGTACCTGCTTGAGCGCGACTGGATTCAGGTATCATTACTCGGCAATCCAAGCCGCAAGGCGCTGGAGAAACTCGTAAATGTGTTGTCGCCAGTATAGCCTTGTCTATCGTGACGCGCCTGATATGCGCCGCTGCCAGCGGGACTATTTTCTGCTGATTTCAGGCGCTTCCAGAGTTCAATCATGCAACTTATCCAGCAAGCCGGACATCGCCTGCTATTTCTGCCCCCATATTCCCCACATATCAACCCCAAAACCATGGGCAAACATCAAACGAAAATGGCAAAACAAATCTCTATCTGATATTGCGTATATCATTATGGAGTCCTTTTAATTGCGGGAGTCACTATAAGGACGTACTGAAGTAATTGAATTTTTGTCGAATCATCACAACCCTTTGGGTAGTGGAAAATGGATGTTCTCCTCATCCCCCGGAAGCTCTTTCACCGCGCCGCCTCCATTCCTGTCCAGACGCTCGATTACTTCTTCCACCAATTTTTCCGGCGCGGACGCGCCTGCGGAAACGCCGACCCTTGCCTTGCCCCACAACCATTCATCCTGAATTTCATCGGCGGAATCCACAAGATACGCCTCCATGCCCAGACTGGCGGCGACTTCGCAAAGGCGGCGGGAATTGGAGCTGTTCGGGCTGCCTACAACAAGCGCCAGGTCGCAGGCGGCGGCCAATTCGCGGATGGCGTTTTGCCGGTTCTGGGTGGCGTAACAAATATCGTCCTTTTTCGGCCCGCGAATGTTGGGAAAGCGCCTACGCAGATGATCCACAATTTCGTGCACGTCTGTGATCGAGAGGGTAGTCTGGGTCACAAAGGAGACTTTTTCCGGCGTCATGACCTGTAGCGTTGCCACATCATCAATGTTTTCCACCAGATGAATGCCGGTCTCGCATTGTCCCATCGTGCCTTCCACTTCCGGGTGTCCCTGGTGTCCGATCATCACTATTTCCCGTCCCTTCTCGCGCATTCGTTTGACTTCCATATGCACCTTGGTCACGAGCGGGCAGGTTGCGTCGAATATCCTGCAACCTCGCGCCTCCGCTTCATGCTGGACAGACTTTGGCACGCCGTGTGCGCTGAATATCAACACGCTGCCGAACGGAACCACGGTCACATCCTCGATAAAAATCGCGCCCTTGGCGCGTAATTCATCGCAAACGAAGCGGTTATGCACGACCTCATGGCGGACGTAGACCGGCGCGCCGAATTTTTCCAGCGTGCGCTCGACGGTGACAATGGCGCGGGTCACGCCGGCGCAAAAACCGCGCGGATTCGCAAGCAAAATTTCCATGCTACAGGATTGACAGAATTTCCGCCTCGAAGCGAATGGCCTTGCCGGAAAGCGGATGATTGAAGTCAAAAAGCCCGTGCGTGTCGGTCAATTCCCGCAAAAAGCCGGAAAAGGACTGTCCTTCCGGCGTCGTAAACTCAATCAGGGAATTTTCCTTCAACTCCATGCCTTCCGGTAAAGCCGATAGGGCAATGCGCTTGATGAGGGCGGGATTGACAAGGCCGAATGCTTCTTCCGGCTCCAAATCGAATACCCGACGCTCGCCTTCGACCAGGCCGAGCAGGCAATGTTCCAGCCCTGCCGATAACTGTCCGCTTCCCATCAGCAAGGTGGCGGGCGAGAGGCCGAAGGTGGATACCAGTTCTTCTCCTTTATCCGTGGCAATCCGGTAATGCAGGGTCAGGAAGCTGTCCGGTTGTATCAGTTTTTTCATGGGGAAACATTCGCCTTATTGCGGGCGCGACCTGAAAGCCAGGCGTCCAGCAAAAGGAGCGCCGCGCCCAGGGTAATGCTGGTATCGGCAAGGTTGAAGACCGGCCAGATATGAAAATCAATGAAATCCACGACTTTGCCGTAGGCGAGACGATCTACGGTATTTCCCAGCGCCCCGCCCATAATCAGGGACAGCGCGATATTTTCCCGTCGGCGTTCCGGGTGGCGTTTGAGCATAATCACGATCCAGACGGAAATACCCAGCGCCAACAGGATAAAGAACCATTTTTGCCAGCCTGAAGCGCCCGCCAGAAAGCTGAACGCCGCGCCCGGATTATATACCAATGTCAGATTGAGGAACGGCGCAAGCGCCACATGTTCATATAGCTCGAAATTGGCCAGAATCATGAGTTTCGTCGCCTGATCCGCCAAAAGAATCAGGGCTGCCAGCAAAAGATAGCGATGGAAAAGGGTCATACCGCCAACCGGAACAAAAAGTGGCAGTCTAGCATGTTCTGCCGATTCTGCCGCCGTTGGCGGCGCGAGAAAGACGCAAAACCGCATAAGAGCTTGAGCGCGTGAGAAAGAACATGTACCCTTACGTATTTCCTGATTGAGAAAACCATGTCTCATAGAGCAAGCAAAGGATTCTCCGGTCGTCCCCGTTCGCTCAAAACTGTGCTGGCGGACGGACTTGCCCACGGCGACGTGGACGCTTTTTTGCGCGAGTTTCTCGATGAGTTTTACATGGAGCAGGATTGCCAAAAGCGCGAGAGTATGCTGATTGATGAACCGCAGCTGTGTGACAATGATCGTCACAACGCTTACCTTGCGGCAGTCGCCGAGCATTTGGCGTTGCGTTACCGACTCAATGCTCCTGATTGGGTCAGGTCGCCGGCGCGTTTCCTGAAGCAACCCTTCTTTCCCTGCGGTCTTGAATCGTTGAAGGCCGTTCTTCTGATGGAAAGTCCGGTTGCCTTTCGTCGCAGGATGATTTTTGTCGCTGCGAATCCGTTGTATCGTCCTCGCAAAGATGTGCCTGTTTTTGGAATGTCATTTGGAGCGGAACGTGCAGGCTCTTGAAAAAGACGATATTTTGCGCGGTCTCATGAAAATTGACGCCAAGGCAAAGGAAGCCGGGGTTATTGCTGAAATTGCAATCTATGGCGGCGCTCTTCTGGCTATCGCCTTTGACATTCGCCGCGCTACGCGGGACGTGGATGCGGTTGTGCGCGGCTCGCCGGACTTTCTCCGCAAGGCGGCGGCAGAGGTGGCAGCCGAGGAAGACTGGACGGAAGATTGGCTGAATGATGGCGTTAAGGGATTTACGGCGGCGAACGAAGATATGCGGCTCATGCAGGATTTTGATCCCTCGGAATCAGGCGGATTGCGTATATATACGCCGACGCCGCAATATCTGTTCGCCATGAAGTGTATGGCAATGAGGCCGGAAGGCATTGATGGCTCGCGCGACATATCGGACATCGAGACGCTGGCCGACATAGCCGAAATCAAGGATGCGGAGGCGGCGCTTGCCCTCGTGGAATCGTTTTATCCCGCGTTCCGCATTCCGGCGAAAGTCCAGTTCGGAGTTATGGAAATCATGGAGAGAGTGGCAAAACGCCGCGGCTCTCCATGATTCACGCCTGATCTTTACGGACTACGCCTGCTCTTGCGTTTTGAGCGTTTGCACGATTTCCTCAAGCCTTGCGTAATTATCCACAACGTCATACGTAACCCTATCTTTTTGGGTTGATATTTCGTTCAGCCTGCCGAAGAACTTTCTGGCGCATTCAATCTTGCTGTCCTCGATTTTCCTGAATTGCATGGTGGATATATCCCCTTTGGTTTCCGCGACAAAGTATATATGTTTGACATCCTTGTCCCTGAAGACAATCGCCCAATCGGGGTTGTAGTCGCCTACCGGGGTGGGGATGAAAAAGCCGTTGGGCAGCTTGGCGTAAACAGTGACCTCGCTGCTTTTGTCCAGTTCATCCACAAAATCCATTTCGATTTTTGATTGCGTAGCTACCGCGTCGTAGATATGCCTGTTCGGTGTTTCCCTTATGGAGCTTTTGCTGACGTTGCGTTCCGCGTCCGTGAAAATGTTTGCCTCAAACGTTTCGGCAATGGCGTCGTAGCTTAGGCGTTCAATGACGATGGTGGCCTTCTGCTCGTTGATCAGGCGCGATGCTTCCGCGATGAATTGTTCGGGATTGTGCGCGAATTGTGCAAATAATGTCGGCTTGATGCCGGTCAATATGGCGGCGATTGTCCGGCGGGTAAGCGTGGTATTGCCCGCGATCTTTCCCGTCAGATCGTAGCGCGTCCGCGATCTGGCCGAGCCTTCCAGTTTTGCGGTCGTCCTGCCTTCATCGGTGAAGGCGTCGCCGCGCCGCAACTGTTCAGCGGTAATGTCGCTTTGTTGCAAGCCTGATTCAACGGTATAAAGCGCTCCGGTTATTTTCAGTTCCTTGTCTATGGCGGCGATGCAGTTTTTCACGAGTTCATCCGATTCAAAATGGACGCTATAGACGGCCTTGCGGTTGATCTTGTTCCATAATGCCTTGAATTCGACGAACTTGTCGCGCTTCAGGCGGATTTGCTTTTTGGCGTAGTCGTCTTCCGGCTGGGAAGCCTGCGCGCCCTTGCCTACATCGTCAACAATGGAAAAAATCCGCTCGTCAAATTCCGCAAGCTCAGGCGGCAACGGCGCAAGCGCGCCGTCCCTTCTGGCCTGATGATACGCCTCGGTTACGGCCTTGCTGTCGTCCGTGTAATCGTTCTTGATCAGCCATATCTCTATCTTGTTTGCCATCATATCTGTGATTGGCCTCTGTTCGCCTGTTTCAGTCGGCAGGGTTTTGCCCTTGAAGTAGGCGGCATCTACTTGCGGCGGTTTTTTGGAAAGGGTGGCGGCTATTTCGCTCTGCAAGCCTTTAGCATACTCGGCAAAACTTTCATCCGTTACTACAGTCAATATATTGTCGTCATGCCCGTCAATGCGTTCTCCGTTCTGGTTTACGCACAGGCGCAGGCCGCGCCCGATTTCCTGCCGTCTGGAGATGCCGCTTTCCGCGTGTTTCAGCATACACATCCCGAACACGTTGGGATTATCCCAGCCTTCGCGCAGGGCGGAATGGGAAAAAATGAAGCGTACCGGCTCGGTGTGGGAAAGAAGCCGCTCCTTGTCTTTCAGGATCAGGTCGTAAGCCGAAACGTCGTCGGACAAACCGGCTTCCTCGCCGCGTTTTTTCACCGTAGGGTCAACAAGGCGCTTGCTTTTTTTGTCAATGGAAAAATATCCTTCATGCACCGTGGCGGCGGCGTCTCTCTGCCAGTATTCCTTTAGCGCCTCGTCTCCCGCGCCAAGATCGTCCATATGTTCTTTCACTATTCGCGCGTATTCTTCTTCAAAGACATGGGCGTATTCGCCTTTTTCGTCGGACTGATCGTAATCGCGATATTTTTTCACGCTGTCAATGAAGAACAGGGAGAGAACCTTGATGCCCTTGTAAAACAGGCGTTTTTCCTTTTCCAGATGCGCCTTGATTGTTTCCCGAATCTGGATTTGGCGCAGAGCCTCTTCGGCTACATCGCCGATAGTTTCTCCCCTACCGATAACAATTCCATTGGTAAAGGCCGTCGTATCGGCGAAAGTGTCAATATCCGCGACCGTGTAGCCCTTGTATTGTTCCAGTTGACCGGATAGTTCGAACAGGTTGTCGCCATGCTTCAATGTTCGGATTTTGCGGGACGGGATGCCGTTTGTCCGGCTGACTTCCATTTCCATTCGGGCTACAGGCGGCTTGTCGTCAAATTTTTTGATAACGTCCAGAAACAGGTAGGGAGCCGTGCCGCCTGTGCCTCTGACGCTTATGCCGCGCACCGCGATTTTTTTGACCAGTTTTTTGTTTATGGCGTCCACTGCGTCCAGGATATGAATCTTGTCATGTTTCGTCCTGTGGGTGGCGGAGTAGCGCAGGATCATCAGGGGCCTGAATTTTTTCAGCGCCTCCAGGGTCTTGTCCCCTTCCATTTTTTGCGGCTCGTCCAGGATGAGGATCGGCCTGTTGGCGCTGATTACGTCAATTGGCTTTCTGCTCTGGAAGTTGTCCTGTTCCTCGTAGATACGGCGGTTGTCGGCTCCGGTGGCGTTGAAAGCCTGGATGTTGATGATCATTACGTTGATGCCGCTGTCTGCGGAAAAGCTCTCCAGATTGTTCAATTCCCTTGAGTTGTAGATGAAATATCGCGCCTTTTTGCCGTAGGTTGCGGCAAAGTGGTCTTCGGTTATCTGGAAGGTTTTCAGGACGCCTTCCCGAATGGCGATGCTCGGCACGACGATGATGAACTTGCTCCAGCCGTACTTTTTTTGCAGTTCAAAAATGGTCTTGATGTAGCAATAGGTCTTGCCGGTGCCGGTTTCCATTTCCACATCCAGATTGCAACGGCAACCCGCGCTTTCCGCCAGTTTTTTCGACATTGCCAAACCCTGTTCTTTCTGGACGGCTCGGATGTTCTCCAGCAGCCTTTCTTCGGAAATGGATATATCCGCGTTTTTCCAGCCTTGTTCTTCCAACAGGCCGGATTCGTTGCCCGGATTGGCGCGATAACCGGAGCCTTCGGACAATAGCTGTCCGATGAAACACTCCGCCACCGAGCGGACGGCCTCGGTCTGAAACGGCTGTATCCTGAACTGCAAGCGCATGGCGGATTGGCTCATGTAGTCGTTCCTGTAATCAAAACTGCCCGCGGGCTTTTTCCTGTTTCTTCATAGCACGCGCACCTCGGTTGTCGGAGACAGTTGCCTGAAAATCTGCTCGGCGTTGATTCTGGCGGCGTCATCGGCAAAACCGGAGTCACGAAAAACCACGCGGGCGGGTTTATGACTGGCGAGTTCCTTGATGAATTCATCATTGATGCCGTTATCGAAACAGGCGGCAAGGCGGGTGTCATCCACAAAAAAGACTTTCTTGCCCTTTATGCTTCCGGTAATGACAGGAAGATGCAATTCCACGCCCCAATCAATCAACACCTGAAAGAGCAGGTCTTCCGGGGTCACGTCATCCCTGATGTTGTCGGACAGGCCAAGCTCCTGCTGTTTTGTCTCATCCGGCGCGTAATAAACATCTGCCATGCAGGAAGGTTTTACTTTTAGCACCCGGAAACCGATGTCCAGGTCCTGGGTGGCGAGAGGATTTTCTTCCATGATTTTCTTTGCGGCGCGGCGGATGCGCTCCTTGCCGATTTCGCAGATGTTTTTATAACCGGCCTTGGCGGCTTCGCTACCCGGAGGACATATTTCCGGCCATTGCGCCATGATGAATTTGCGATTGCCGCCGTCTTCTGCGTTGAGCTGCATAACAGCATGGGCGGTGGTGGCGGAGCCGGAGAAGAAGTCGAGGATTATGTCGTCTGGCTTTGTAAAAGAATTTATATGCTCTTTTACGATAGCGACTACTTTAGGTGTATCAAATGGAACTTCCATCTCTGCAAGCATGTCAGTATCACTGCCGCCATAGTAAAGCAGTGATGAAATATTTTCATCCATATTTTCTTTCAGCAAATATTTTCGATTTGGCTGGATACTTTCGTCTTTGCCAAAAATGATAAGCCCAGATTCCTGTAGCTTCCTCATTGTTACTGATGGGTTCCGCCAACCTTTTTGCGGAACCGGACAAGCCTTGTGGGTTGTTGGGTGGATGAGTGGTATAAAATAATCATCTGGAGCTTTTTTGTTATTTGGCCATGCCATTGAAACAGGGCGATATACATCACCATTATTATCTATAAACTTATACGCAGCTTCTCCACTGCTAAAATCTTTTTGCATTGTAATCCACGCCTGAAATTCTTTGTTTATCTCTTTAAGCGTAAAATTTGAATCAATTTTTTTGAAGAGTTGTTCTGCTTTTTTTAACATTAATTCAGCATTTTTCTTTGGTCGTAGCATTTTGCAGTTTGCTAACAGTGTTTCTTTGTTTCTAGAAAACACTATAATGCATTCATGCTGATAAGAAACACCCCTTGAATCACCTTTAGGGTTGCGTTTATCCCAAACTATTGTTCCTAAATCATTTGGTTCACCAAAAATCAATTCGCAAATTTTTTGCATGTTGGTAATTTCATTTTCATCTATGTTTAATAATATAAGCCCATCATCAGCCAAAAGATTCCTTGCAATACGCAAGCGCGGATATATCATGCTCAACCAATTTGAATGAAAGCGCCCGTCGCTTTCCAGATTCTGTTTCATGCGATTGCCGTCATCATCGTACTGCCCATTACGATGCAAAAACTCCCTGGCGTCTTCCGTAAAGTTGTCTTTATAAATAAAATCATTGCCGGTGTTGTATGGCGGATCAATATAGATCATCTTGACCTTGCCCAGATAACTTTCCTGCAAGAGTTTCAGAACTTCCAGATTGTCGCCCTCGATGTACAGGTTTTCCGTCGCGTCAAAATCCACGCTTTCCTCGCGGCAAGGGCGCAAGGATTTGGCAATGGGCGCGTTGGCGGCAGCATAAGCCTCTCGCTTCCCCGGCCAATCCAGACGATAGCGTTCCTGCGGGCCTTCCACCAACTCGTCGGAAAGCTCTTGCCGCAACAGATCAAAATCCACCTTGAGCGTCACCTCTCCCCCGGCGTCATGCGCCTCGGTAACGCAATGCGGAAACAACTCCCTGATACGGGCAACGTTATCGCAAACCAAATCCAAAGAGCGCATCTTGAGCTTTTGCATGACTATTCCTTAACGGCTGGAGCGGTTTTTGTCCTGCGCGACAAAAAGCCCCGCTCCTGACGGGAGCGGGGCTATGAATTTGCGGGAACGTGAACTGTCAAAAGCCTTGCGGAGCCTGAACGCGGCAAGGTCTAAGCGGCGATCACTTGTGTGTGTGTGTGTGTGTGTGTGTGTGTGTGTGTGTGTGTGTGTGTGTGTGTGCAAGAATCAGGCCAGAACTGGCCTCTTCAAAGACTTTTTTAACCGCATGTCTTGAAGAAACCCCGCCATTCACGGCGGGATCGGCAAGACTCGCCTTGACGGCGCGGTTGATGGCGGAGCCGAAGGCTCCCTTGTCTTGCGGCGAAAAAGCCGGAGCCTTGGGGTAACTCACAAAATTGCCTGCTTGCACTACAGTAACCTTGAACAATTCACAAACACCCCGTAACCATACCCTGAACACAAATCAAACGCAAGGGGACACTATAAAAACGCCGCTATACCGCTATGCGGCTTGCAAACCCCCGGCAGGGGCAAATGAGATTTCCCCGACCCTTCTGCGGATTCCGTGAAACCATGCCGATTTACCTGTTACGATACACAGCCCGCCCTTTTTTATTGCCGCGATGAAAAAAATTCTGCTCTCCTGTCTGGCTTTCGTTGCCATTACCGTCGCCCTCTTCTTCCTGCCCTTCTTGTTTCCCGTGGCGAAAACACCGCAAGGCGACATCGGGCTTCCCTGGCAAATCGAACTTGACGAAGCCGGGCAAACCCGCGTTTTCGGGCTTTATCCCGGAATCAGCTCCCTCTCGGATGTCATCGCGCGATTTGGCGAGGAGATGGAGATCGCCGTCATGGTTGCCGCCAATATCCCCAGAGAAGAAATAACAAATGACGCCGCGCTGGAAGGCTATTACAACCGGGTTTCCCTGGACTTCATCCAGACAAGGATGGTTCTCTCTCTGGATGCGCCGCAGGAAATGATTACCGCGATGCTTGCCCGTTCAATCAACGTAGAATACATGCGAAACGGAAGCAGAAAATTTATCCTGCATCCCGACGACATAAGGATCGCCAAAACCATGCCGATTGCGGCAATTACCCTCGTTCCCAATGCGCGTATTGACGCCGAAGCCGTAGCCTCGCGCTTTGGTCGTCCTGCCGAAGTGATAACCACGGGAGAAAACCTGCAACATTATTTGTACCCGGACAAGGGCCTGGACATCGTGCTCGACAGCAAGGGCAAGAATATCTTGCAGTACGTCGCGCCCGCCGAGTTTGAAGAACGCATCATGCGCCCCCTGCGCCCGAAGACGTAAAATTAACGCTTTGCCCAAGGCCGACTGAAAACCACGCCATGCCCCCGCCTCTCACCCCTGCCCTCCCCGCCTCGCCGCTCAAAATCGCGGCGGCGCAAATCAATCCGACATTGGGCGATCTTGCCGCCAATACCGACCGGATTCTCGCCGCAGTGGAAGAAGCGCGAGAATCAGGCGCAAACGCGCTTGTCACGCCTGAACTGGCTCTTTGCGGCTGTCCGCCGGAAGACCTGCTCTTCTGCCCGGATTTTCTCGCCGCCTGCGACAATGCCGTAAACAGCCTTGCCGAAAAAATCGAAGCCTTGGGCGACATTGCCCTGATTGTCGGCCACCCTGCCGTTATGGATGGAGCGCGTTACAACGCGGCAAGTGTGCTGCGCCCCGGCTATGCGCCCGCCGTCTACCGAAAGATGTCGCTCTCCGTAGCGTTTAACGAACATCTCTATTTCTCCTGTGGAAGTATGCCCCTGGTTGTCGACATCGGCGGTGTCGCCTGCGGGATTGTCATTGGCGAAGATATTGATAGTGAAACTCCCGCGCGGCTTGCCCGCGCTGCCGGGGCGGAATTGCTGCTGGTTCTCGCCGCCTCGCCTTACCATATCGGCAAGCCGTCCGAACGCGCCCGAAATCTCGCCAGTCGGGCGCGGGAAAACGATCTTCCGGCGCTCTGCGTCAATCTTGTCGGTTATCAGGACGAATTTGTTTTCGATGGCGGCTCCCTGGCGGTTGACCGTTCAGGCAAGCTGGCGGCAAGGTTGCCCCAATTTCGGGAAACCCTGTTTTGCATAGACTGTAGGGAAGGCGATTTTTGCGCCCCGTTGCGCGATTGTGCCGCTGCCATAGCCCCCGACCTTTGCCTCGAAGAAGAAATCTGGCGGGCGCTAACTCTTGGCATCCGCGACTATGTGGAAAAAAACCGTTTTCCCGGCGCGCTCCTTGGCTTGTCCGGCGGAATTGACTCGGCGCTGGTTCTGGCATTGGTCGTCGACGCCATTGGCCGCGACCGGGTGCGGACGGTCATAATGCCTTCCCCTTATACGGCGCAAATGGGCATTGACGACGCCCGTGCCATGACAGAGGCGTTAGGCACACGTCATGACGAAATCGGCATCGAGCCGGTCATGCGCGTTTATGCAAATCTGCTTGCGCCATACTTTGCCGGAATGCCCGCCGATACTGCCGAGGAGAACATTCAGGCCCGCGCCAGAGCCATGATTCTCATGGCTATTTCCAACAAAACCGGCGACCTCGTGCTGACCGCCGGCAACAAATCGGAAATGGCGGTCGGTTATTGCACCCTCTATGGCGACATGGCTGGCGGGTTGGCGGTGTTAACGGATATTCCCAAAACAATGGTCTACCGTCTTGCCCGCTATCGCAACCAGCGGGAACCCGGTGACGCGCCGATTCCTGAAAATATCATCAATCGCCCCCCTTCCGCCGAATTGAAGCCGGGACAGACCGATCAGGATTCCCTGCCGCCATACGAGATACTGGATGCCATCATCAAAGGCTATATGGAAGAAAACAAGAGCGCCGCCCAACTCGTCAAGGATGGATTGCCCAGGGAAGACGTTGCCCAGGTCATACGCCTTTTTCATCTGGCGGAATACAAACGCCGTCAGGCTCCGGTCGGCATTCTTGTCACCCGACGCGGTTTCGGCAAAAATTGGCGTTATCCGATAGCCAGCTACTCATACGAAAGGAATTTCCCATGAAAAAAATCGAAGCAATCATCAAACCTTTCAAGCTCGACGATGTGCGCGAAGCCATTTCCGCCTTCGGCGTAACGGGTCTGACCGTCACCGAGGTCAAGGGCTTCGGTCGCCAGAAAGGGCATACCGAGCTTTACCGGGGAGCGGAATATGTCGTGGACTTTCTGCCCAAGCTCAAAATCGAAGCCGTGGTGGCGGATGACATCGTAGAGGCGGTCATTGACGCCATCGTCAAGGCCGCCAGCACCGGCAAAATCGGCGACGGAAAAATTTTCATCTCGCCGGTGGAACAGGCCATTCGCATCCGCACCGGAGAAACAGGAGAAGGCGCGGTTTGAGCGTGGATCATGGCGGCTTGCCTCGGACAACGCCGGTCAGATTGGAAAACGGTAACATTGTCCGATTTGCTCATTGTCAAACTATGTTCCTTGCTGATAGTATAGTCGGTACTTTCCATATTGCTTCAATGTCCGTGTATGGCTAGCCACCCTATTCTCAATCCAGAAAAGGCGATGATTTGGCGCATCATGCACCGAGATAATCTGCCGTGGATTCTGGACAACGGTCTGCATTGCAGTAGTAGTAACGCGAAGTCTCCGGACTGGGTAAACATAGGTAATCAGGATCTGATCGACAAGCGCGCCAGCCGTCGGGTGCCGCTACCGCCACACGGATGTCTGAACGACTATGTACCGTTCTATTTCACACCGTTTTCGCCGATGCTGCTCAATATCACAACCGGCTATGGCGGCATCAAGAAACGATCCAATGAGGAAATCGTGATTCTTGTTTCCAGTTTGCGTCACATCGCCGCGCAAGGATTGGCTTTTTTGTTTACCGACAGCCATGCCTACTACCAGTGGGCGAACTTCTATTCCGATTTGACCGATCTTGACAAGATCGATTGGTCACTACTTCAAGAGCAAGGTTTACAGCGCGACCCGGAAAACCCTGCCAAATTCGAGCGGTATCAGGCAGAAGCGCTGGTTCACCTGCACTTGCCGATTAATGGCTTGCGTAGCATTGTGTGTTACACGGATAATTTGAAGCAGTCCATTGAGCAACAGCTTCAGGCACGAAACCTGAACTTAACTGTCTTGACCAGCACCAAGTGGTATTTCCGATGATTACGTTCACGCAAGGCAATCTATTAGATGCTCGCGCTGAGGCGCTGGTCAACACCGTCAATACTGTAGGCATGATGGGCAAGGGCATTGCGCTTATGTTCAAGGAGCGTTTTAGCGAAAACTTTCGCCGCTATGCTGCCGCCTGCAAGGCTAATAAAGTGCACACCGGCAAGATGTTCGTCACCGAGATCAACGAACTGGACATCCCTCGCTGGATCGTTAATTTCCCGACCAAACAACACTGGCGCGGGAACTCGCGCATAGAATGGATCACAGAAGGGTTACAAGACCTGCGCCGTTTCGTGATTGAAAATAAGGTCAAATCCATCGCTATCCCGCCGCTGGGCACGGGTAATGGCGGACTGACCTGGGACAAAGTACGACCGCATATTGAGGCAACTCTGGCTGATCTGGATGCCGAAATCATCGTGTTCGAGCCAACCTCGAAGTATCAGAATGTAGTCAAGCGCACCGGAGTTGAGAAGCTAACCCCAGCTCGTGCCCTGATTGCCGAACTAGTGCGCCGCTACTGGGTGTTGGGTATGGAATGCAGTCTGCTGGAAATTCAGAAACTAGCATGGTTTCTGGAGCGCAACATTGAGCGCGAGGGTTTGAAGTCGCTGGATTTACGCTTCACGCCGCACACGTACGGTCCCTATGCTGACCGCCTGCGTCATTTGCTAGAAGGATTGGACGGCAGCTATCTGCATTGCGAAAAGCGGATTGCGGATGCCGATCCGTTCGATGTGATTTGGTTTGACGACGAACGCAAAACCTTCGTCCAGACCTATCTGAAGAACGAGGCCAAGGAGTATGCCCCGGCGCTGGAAGCCACAGCGGCCTTGATTGACGGCTTCGAGTCACCTTTCGGCATGGAACTATTGGCTACAGTAGACTGGCTGCTGATAAAGGATGGCGTGACTCCAACGGTGTCCGCCGTACGCGAGAGCCTGCACCATTGGTGTCGTGACTCCGACGCGGCGGGGCGAAAGAACAGGCTGTTCGACGACCGTACCTTGGAAATTGCGCTGAAACGGTTAGCACCGCGCACGGCAAATGTAGCTCGCAATCCTGACCCCGATGGTTCGCATATCGGGCAACTTCCACTGCCGTTTAACAATCCTTGAATCCGCCTGAAACGACTTTGCCGGATGTGGAATCGCACGCGTGGCGATCATGATATCCGAAGCGCTACAGGTTGGGGTGATCAGCGCGAACTCCAACAAAGAGCGGTTGCTGAAAGGCACAATATTGTGGAGCGCATTTGGCTCACATAAACCTTGAGACTACCAGATGCAGTCACTTTTTAGCGCAAACTACAACCCATTGTCATCTCAGCGAAGGCAGGAATCCAGAACAAAAATTTCCGTTTGCTGTATAAGACTTAACTGCCCTAATCCCGCTGCCATGCCATGACCAACCTTCCCGCCGCCCCTCGCATTCTACTGGTCAAGACTTCCTCGATGGGGGATGTCGTCCATAACCTGCCGGTGGCAAGCGACATTATCGCCAACTTTCCGAATGCCACGCTTGATTGGGCGGTGGAAGAATCCTTTGCCGACATTCCCCGCCTGCATCCTGCCGCGCGCGATGTTCTTCCGGTTGCCTTTCGCCGCTGGAAAAAGCGCCCCTTCTCTCCGACAACCTGGCGGGAAATCAAGGCGACACGCGCCATGTTCGCAGCGCGGGAATATGACGCTATACTTGACACCCAGGGACTTGTCAAAAGCGCCTGGATCGTACACTGGACAAAGGGAAAAAAATTCGGCTTTGCCGCCGATTCAGCCCGCGAATCCCTGGCGGCTCGCGCTTATGATATTCGCCTGTCCGTCCCGAAAAACCTTCATGCCGTCGAGCGCAACCGTTGTCTGGCGGCGACGGCTTTCGGCCATGACATTCCGGCAGACGGCCCCGATTATGGCCTTGGTTTCTCGCTTCGGAAAGACAGCGATTCGGTAGTCTTTCTCACCGCTTGCAGCCTTGACGACAAGCTCTGGCCGGAGACGCGCTGGATCAATCTGGGACGCGCCCTCTCCCTTTGCGGGCTTATCGTGCTCCTGCCCGGCGGCTCGCCCATAGAGCGGCGGCGGGCGGAACATATCGCGGGACAAATTCCCGGCGCGCAGGCTATCCCGCCGATGCGCCTTGCCGACCTTGCCGCTCTCTTTGCCAACGCCCGCTTCGCCGTCGGCGTTGATACCGGCCTTTCCCACCTTGCGGCGGCAGTAGGATTGCCGACCCTCGTTATTCATACTGCCACAGACCCGAAACGCACCGGCGTATTTTGCCGACAATGGCATCAAAATCTGGGCGGAAAAAACCAAATCCCGGATTTAGAGGCGGCATTGACCGCGCTTGCTCCATTTTTACCCGACTATCGTTCATGATGCCCCGCTTTTTCTACAGCCTTCTTTTTTATCTGGCAACGCCGTTCATTCTGCTGCGCCTTTTCTGGCGCGGAAGAAAACAGCCCGGTTATCGGCAAAAATGGCGGGAACGCTTTGCCTTCTACAGTTCGCCCAGCCTTCGCCCGTCGCAAATGCCGATTATCTGGCTGCACGCCGTCTCCGTAGGCGAAACCCGCGCCGCCAAACCCCTGATTGACGCGCTCCTTGAACATTATCCAGATTATCGCCTGCTGATAACATCCACAACACCCACCGGATATGCGACTGCGCTGGAACTCTACCGGCATGAGCCGCGCATTCTGCAAACCTGGCTGCCCTACGACCTGCCCGGCGCGACGCGACGTTTTTTCAGACGTTTTCAGCCCGCGCTCGGCATTGTCATGGAGACGGAAATCTGGCCTAACCTGCTTTTTGACGCCGCCAGACGCAAACTGCCGATTGCGCTGGTCAATGCCCGCTTATCAAGCCGTTCCGCCCGCGCCTATGCCCGAATTACGCCGCTAATCCGTCCGGCGTTGGCAAGCCTTGCCGCCGTCGCCGCGCAAAGCGAGGCGGACGCCAACCGGCTCGCCATTCTCGGCGCGCCGCGTATCAGCATTTGCGGCAACCTGAAATTCGACATGCTCCCCGACCCCGCATTGTTGAAGCTGGGGCAGGACTGGAAGAAGGAACTTAATCGTCCCGTCTGGCTTGCCGCCAGCACCCGCGAAGGCGAAGAAGCGTTATTGCTTGACCTGCAAAGAAAATTCCCTGAACCCCGCCCTCTCTTGGTTCTTGTTCCTCGCCACCCGCAACGATTCGACACGGTAGCCCAATTAATCGGCCAGCATGGTCTTCTCTTTTCCCGCCGCTCGCAAGGCTTGCCGGACAGGGACGCCGAAGTCTGGCTGGGCGACAGCATGGGGGAAATGCCCGCCTACTACCGCCTAGCGGACATTGCGTTCATCGGCGGCAGTCTGCTGCCACTGGGCGGACAAAATCTGATCGAAGCCGCCGCAGCCGCCTGTCCGGTTTTAATCGGCCCCCACACTTTCAACTTTGCCCAGGCCACGCTTGACGCCATTGCCGCAGGAGCCGCCAGACGCGTACAAAACGTATCTGAACTGGGCGAAGAAATCGCAAAACTGCTTGTCAACCCCACTAAGCTGCAAGCCATGCGTGAATCCGCCCTTGCCTTTGCCGGAAAGAATCGCGGCGCGACCGAACTAACCCTCTGCCTTTTGGAAAAGCTGTTGAGTCGCTGTTGAGTCGCCCCTGCCTTGAGGCAGGGGATTCCTCGACACATTATAATGCTTTCTGCAAATAGCGAGACGGCCTGGGAGTGCGCTTACTCCCCTCTCCCGCTTGCGGGAGAGGGGATACGTGTGCGGTCTGCCTCTGCATGATCCGCGCCCGCATTCGGCTTCCGTCATGGTCAATTTGCTTGGCGACATCTGGTTTGATGCGGACGGCACAATCCGCGAACCGGCTTGGAACGCGCTTTATGCCGTGCCAAATCTGGTCTTGCGCCTATACGGCAAACGCCATCCCCGACATGGCCGCAAAATGGGGCATTTTACGGTAGTCGACAAGCACCTGGATGATGCGCTGCCCGTGGCGCTGGCGGCAAGATGCGCTATCGGTATCAGGGCGGGGTTTTAGGGGGAACATGCAGGCCGGAGCGGTTTCGGTTCTGGTAGATTCATTCCGGCAAACCCACAGGCGCTACATGCCACCACCTTTCAGAAATGGGGTACAAGCCCTCGGTTGCTCCACCGCCAAGCCCCCCTTTTCCATTATCGGGATAGCTCTTGACAATACGCATTGATATATGCCTGCTATTGGTATATTCTTGGATATATGCCAACTACCGGAGAGGAATCGTGAGCCAAATTGCCAAGTTGTTTACCAATGGTCGCAGCCAGGCGGTTCGCTTGCCTGCCGCCTATCGCTTTGCCGAGAAAGAGGTTTTCATTCGTCAGGACCCACAGACCGGCGACGTTATCCTGTCGCGCAAGCCCGCAACATGGGAAGACTTCTTTGTGGCGTTAAAGGGCGCTGACGTGCCCGCCAATTTTTTGGATGCCGCCGAGCGTAACCAGGGCGTAGAAGATCGTGATCCTTTTGCGGGATGGCAAGAATGAAGCGGTACATGCTTGACACAAACACGGTAAGCCATCTCGTCAAAGGCTGCACCGATGTCTCTCTACGGGTTACTGAAACTCCTATGGCCCTGCTATGTATCTCCGCAATCACCGGCGGGGAATTGATGTTCGGTCTGGCAAAAGCGCCGGACGCCAAACGTCTGCATAAAGCCGTCATGGAATTTCTGCGGCGCGTGGACGTGCTGCCCTGGGATAGCGCGGTAATGGAACGCTGCGGGAAAGCGCGGGCGGACATGGAAAAAGAAGGCTGGGCGCTTGGGGCGCTCGACATGCTTATCGCCGCGCATGCGCTGGAAACGGATTCCGTACTCGTTACCAATGACGCCGCATTCAGCGGTGTCGCCGGTTTGACCGTGGAAAACTGGACGCGCCCAAGGCGTAAGCCATGACGACATTTCAAACCCCCGCCCCTTCGGGGCACCCCCTTTGGCTTCGCCGCGAGTCAAAAGGGGGCTTGGCGGCGGAGCAGCCGATAGTTTGCGCCCCCTCTTTAAATGGTGTGGCGGCAAAACCGTCAGTGGTTTGCCAAATAGCTGTCCGCAGTAAAAACATGCAAACCCCGCGCCGTTTCTTGTCGCGGCTTGCCCTGCTGACCGGCCTGCTGGTCGTCTTCAGTCTGCCTGCGTGGGCGCAAACACCGTATGAACATAAACGCTGCGACGATGCCGTTGTGAAAATCGTAGGCAATCATTTCCAACTGGATAATTTTTCATATCGAGTTATCGTAGCTGGCGAATGCAAGCCTTGGCCTACGGACAAATCCAGAATGATTGCTGCGTTTGCTTACGATGCTGGCGTTGAATACGAGAAACAACTTCTGCTTGTGGTGGTCAATATTTCAGGCAAACAAGTCATCGCCTCTTACAAGGAAACAATCCAGGAAGATGCCACAACGGAATTCGATAAGTATTCTTTGCGACTTGATACTGCCAGATACCAACTCTCCGAAACAACCAGAGCCTTTGCGCTCCGATTATTTACCTCTCAGAGCAGGTGTTCCTACGATGGAGGATGGAGTGATGAACTCACGCTATACGTCATTGCCGGAAAAGAGTTACGTCCGATATTGTCTCAGGACATGCACAAGTGGCGTCGCCATGTCATCTCTGGAAATCCCTGTGGTGGTCATAACGACGAAGACTATGAGGAAAATTATGTCGAGGCAAATATTTTCATTGCTGTTGAAAATACATCCACAAACGGCTTTGCAGACCTCAGACTTTCAGCGGAATCCGACGCCAGGAAAAAGCCGCCAAGCGTTGTCGTCAAATATAACGGAGAAAACTATGACCTTGCGCCGTGGGACAAAGCGTTCAATTCCTGGTGGGAAGCTGTCGCCCCGTGGAACAAACCTTGACATTCCGGCTCGGCGGCTGAATGTGCGGTAAGCCGTATAAGCATAGCAAATGAAAATCCATGCTGAAAAGCCGTGGCGTAGGCTCTGGAGCCGCTGCCCGCGCCTGCTGAAAATTCTGCTCTTCGCGCTGGCTTGTCTGTTCGCGCTTGATCGGGCGTTTCCGCCGCCGACGCCGGGGCGCGACTCGCCGCAGGCGCTAATCGTCGTCGCCCGCGACGGCGCGCCATTACGCGCCTTTCCCGACCGTAACCACATCTGGCGGCATCCGGTGGTTCTAACCGATGTCTCGCCCCTCTATCTGCAAGCTCTGCTGCGCTACGAAGATCGCTGGTTTCGCTGGCATCCCGGCGTCAATCCCGTCGCGCTGGCGCGGGCGGCATGGCAATGGGTACGCCACGGACGCATCGTCTCCGGCGGCTCGACCCTGACCATGCAGGTCGCCCGCATAATCGAACCGACGCCGCGAACATTGACCGGCAAGACCCGGCAAATCCTGCGCGCCCTGCAACTGGAATGGCGTTACTCGAAGGACGAAATTCTCGCCCTCTACATCAATTACGCGCCGATGGGCGGCGTCCTCGAAGGCGTCGAGGCAGCCAGCCGCGCCTATCTCGGCAAACCGGCGCGACGCTTGAGCCATGCCGACGCGGCTCTGCTTGCCGTCCTGCCGCAAGCGCCATCAAGGCTAAGACCGGATCGCCGCCCCGTAGAGGCGGAAAAAGCGCGGGAAAAAGTGTTGCAACGGATGAGCGGCGTCTGGAGCGACAGCGACATCATTGACGCCAGACAGGAGCCGATTATCGCCTATGCCGCGCGCGAGCCGGTGCTGGCTCCGTTGCTTGCCGAGCGTATGCGGCGGGAAGCCAAAGGGGCGCGACGCATTGATACGACAATTGACGCTCCGACGCAGGAAACGGTAGAACTACTGCTGACCAGTCGCTTAAGCGTTCTGCCGCCGCGAGTCTCGATGGCCGCCCTGGTAGTCGACAACGCCACCCTGGAAGCGCGCGCCTATGCCGGTTCAGCGGATTACTCCGATGCTGACCGCTTCGCCTTCGTAGACATGGTACGCGCCGCGCGCTCGCCCGGCTCAACGCTAAAACCTTTCCTCTACGGGCTTGCGCTTGACGAAGGTCTGATCCATTCAGAATCGCTGCTGGCGGATGTGCCGCAATCCTTCGGCGGCTATCAGCCGGGCAATTTTCAGCAATCCTTCCACGGCCCGGTCGGAGTCTCCGAAGCCCTGACAAAATCGCTGAATGTTCCGGCGGTCGAAGTGCTCGATCGCCTTCAACCAAACCGTTTCGTCGCCGCGCTCCGCCGGGGCGGCCTGAAGCTGGATTTGCCCAGGGACGAATCGCCCAACCTGTCGGTAATCCTGGGTGGAGCCGCTACCACTCTGGAACAACTGGTCGGAGCATACACCGCCTTCGCCCGTCAGGGCATGGCGGGCAAGCCGCGCTACCGACCGGAAGAGCCTCTGATCGAGCAGCGGATGCTGTCACCGGGGGCAGCCTTCATCATCCGCGATGTGCTCGAATCAGGCGGCCCGGTAGGCCGCGCCGTCGAGCAGGGGGCGGGCATCAGGCGCGGCATCGCCTGGAAGACCGGAACCAGTTTCGGCTTCCGCGACGCCTGGTCGGTCGGAGTTTCCGACAATTACACCATCGGCATCTGGATTGGTCGTCCGGATGGGACGCCAAACCCCGGCTTCTTCGGCGCCAACATCGCCGCCCCGCTGCTGGTCGACCTGTTTACCGCCATTGACAATCAGCCGCCGACTCCCCGGATACCGCCGCCTTCCGTCCGTCAGGAGACAATCTGCTGGCCGCTGGGCATTCGTTTCGATCCTGTCGAAGAGGCGCTCTGCCACCGCCGGATGCTGGCCTGGCTCTTGAATGACACCGCGCCGCCAACCTTCCCTGATCGCCTGCGCGGCGGTGAACCGCGCTACTCCTACGAGGTAGATACCGCCGGAATGCGCGTGAACGCCGAATGCAGCGACCGTCCCCGCCGCACTATCGAGGCGGCGCGTTGGCCGGCGGCGCTTGAACCCTGGCTGCCTGCCGACATTCAGGCCAGAGCGCGTCCCCCGGCCTGGGATGCCCGTTGTCGACCGACGCTCGAACCGGAAGCCGGTCTTCGCATAATCGGCCTTGGCCACGGCGAGGTCATCCGGCGTCCCCGTCCTGATCAACCGCCGGTCGTCCGCCTTGAACTGCGCGGTCAGCAAGGCGAGGTGTATTGGCTTATCAACGGGCGGCTTGTCGCCCGGCAGTCGGCCAGACAACCCCTGATTCACCGTCTGGAGGAAAACGGGCGCGTGGATATAACCGTCATGGATGATCGCGGACGCTACGACCGAATCAGCGTCAGCGCGCGTTAACCAGGGGGCAGTGGACAGAAGTCAGGAACACTGCCTGACCCCTGTACTCTGATTTCTGTAAAAATGGCATCCGTTCAGCAACGTAGGGGCGACCGTCCCCGGTCGCCCGCATGTATCTCCTTTTATCTACAGGAAACCACTATAAAGTATGCGCGGGAATACCGGCTAATGCACGGAATCCAGCGCGGTAGCGCAGTAGGTTGAGGTGAGCGCCGTTCTCCCCTCTCCCACTCGCGGCGTAGCCACAAGCGGGAGAGGGGAGAAATGCCCGCTCCGCCTTGATCCTGTACTCTGACATCTGTTCACTAAATCCTGATACTTGAATATATGTATATTGTGCGTATAATAGAAAGCATGCAGATGATATTCGACCCCGCCAAGAACCGTGTCAACATCAAAAAACACGGCATTGACCTTGCCGATGTGGATGGCGTATTCCGCGACCCGTCGGCAATGACACGCGAGGATCGGGATCATGAAGAAGCGCGGTTCGTCACCTTGGGGATGGATGGGTTAGGTAGGCTTTTGGTCGTAGCCTATACCTACCGGGGTGAAGATGTCCGTATTTTTTCGGCACGGTTTGCCGAGCCGCGTGAGCGGCGCATTTACGAAGGATGACCATGAAAGACTATTACGATTTTTCCAATGCCAAACGCGGCGCGGTTATGGATTCCACGGGCAAGACCAGAATCACAATCTGGCTTGACAATGATGTTTTGGAATTGTTTCGCGCCCGCGCAGCAGAAGAAGGGCGCGGTTACCAGACCTTGATCAACGAAACGCTGAAACAAGCCGCCAGCGATGCCCCTGTCACGCTGGACTCCATTCGCCGCGTGTTGCGCGAAGAGTTGCATGCTGCGTGAGGCAGAATACAGAAGTCAGGTATCAGGAACACCATCTGTCCTCTGACTATCTGATGCTGTGGTTCGGCTGGCACCTCACCTCAATCGCGCTGATTTTCAATGAAGTTTCTGGTCTTTATCTTTTGACCAGAGTAAAGGCCACCTTTTAATCCTATTCTCCCGTAACATCTTGGTCAGAGCAAGAGCAAACCAGAGGGCTATGATATTTAATCCAAGCAAAATATTTCCCCCATCAAAATTGAACCAAAGTGTGCTTTCGTACCCGAGGTGAAAACTCAAATTGTTACTGGTATGACCGAATCCAAACGAGAACGTTGGCAAAAGTCCAAAACCTATGACACACCAGTATTTTATTCCAATCATGGAGAATACCGGCACACAAGACCACGACAGCCAGTAAAGTAGTTGAATCCCAATTGGTCGAAAATTCCAGAGTTGCCAACCCCCATAAACGGCTACTGCAATTTGAGCAAGCAAAATGAGCCAAGCAAAGGCAGACACAGGATCAAGGGAAACCCTGTTAAGTTGAGGCAAAATTTGCAGCACACCTACGATGCCACCTATGAGATAGGTTAATGCGATGAATTTGCCTGTTTGGGTTTGATGTTTCATGACGGTTTCTTTCTTAACAATTAAACACCAACAACCACTTATACGTCGTCAAGCTTTTTCATCTGGAACTAGTGCGGCCTGTTTTGCTGGTAGTCGGCAAGGGCTGACCGACCCGCCATTGATTTGCGATAGCTTGTCCTTCCGTGATTTGCGCGGATGTCATTTCTTTGACAAGCATGTCACGAACTTCCACTACGCTCTTGTCTCCTTCTGTGGCTGCAAGGTTGAAGAGTGCATAGGCTAGTACGATGTCCTGCGGCACACCCTGTCCCATGAGATACATAAGCCCGAGGCGAGCCAAGGAACCCACATTTCCCTGCTCTGCCGCCTTGCGATACCAATTGACTGCCTGTCGGAAATCCTGCGGCACACCTCGTCCTTCGTCATAACTGACCCCTAGGTTGTGTTGGGCGCGCACATGTCCCTGCTCTGCCGCCTTGCGAACCCAATTGATCGTCTTCCGGAAATCCTGCGATACCCCTTGCCCATTGGCGTACATGCCTGCCAGATTGAACTGGGCTTCCGCTAATCCTTGCTCCGCCGCCTTTTGAAACCAGTTGACCGCCTGCCGAAAATCCTGTGGCACACCTCGTCCATCTTTATACATGTTCCCAAGGTTGAACTGGGCTTCCGCTAATCCTTGCTCTGCCGCATTGCGGAACAAATCTACTGCCTGCCGGAAATCCTGCGGTACACCATGTCCTCTATCATACATTAACCCCAGACTATTCTGGGCATCTGCATATCCCTGCTCCGCCGCCTTTTGAAACCAGTTGACCGCCTGCCGGAAATCCTGCGGCAAACCATGTTGCCCCTCGTAATACATGAGTCCCAGCAAATATTGGGCATTTGCTTCACCTTGCTCCGCTGCCTTGCGAATCCAACCGGCTGCTTGCCTTAAATCCTGTAGTACGCCTTGCCCCAAAGTGTACCTAAGCCCAAGAGCAAGCTGTGCTCTTGCATCGCCCGCTTCTGCCCTTTGCTTCAATTCCGGCAAGGACAAGTTACCGTAATTCGGTTCCTGCGCGTGAGCTACAAACGGCATAGCTCCTGACAACAAGAGCATGGCAAGTATCGTAAAGAGACGTTTCATGACGATGCCTTTTCTAAGATTAATCGCGAGGAATGTTGCTACCGCGCTGTACAAATCTAGCCTACAAGCACCGTGCCTATAGGCCGTGGACTATAGGCTACACTATAGACATGCTTGCTGTCTATGGCAAGCGAAATTTCAGACATTGGGCTGATTTTTGGAGAGGTTCTGCGGCACTACAGGTCGGAGAAGAACATCTCTCAAGAGGAACTCGCCCATCGGGCAGGGGTTGATCGGACATTCGTCTCGCGCCTTGAGCGTGGCATCCGGCAACCAACCATCACGACCTTGATTGGGTTGGGGAGGGCGTTGGATGTTTCCGCAGCGGATTTGGTGCAAGCAACGGAAAAAGAATACCTGCGCCAATAACGGCAGCATTTTGGTGCAAGCAACGGAAAAAGAATACCTGCGCCAATAACGGCAGCATGGTAGGTAGGGCGTAGTCAAAGCAGCGGTAAATCGGGCAACCCTCTCCCCCGACCCCTGTACTCTGACTCCTGTTCACTGACTTCTGCCCCCTGATTTCTGTATTCTGACTACTGAACACTTGACAACTGGCTTGTAAATCCATAAAATTCTGCCTCTTTGTTGACGGCGGCTAGTCCCTGTCTGGTTTAACGATGCTGCCCGCCTTGCCGGGCATGTCGCTGTAAAAGGATTTTTATGCCTACAATCAATCAGCTCGTGAGAAAGTCTCGCGAGGCGGAAGTTGTGAAAAACAAGGTTCCGGCGCTGGAAAAGTGTCCGCAAAAACGCGGAGTGTGCACCCGTGTCTACACAACCACTCCGAAAAAGCCAAACTCCGCGCTTCGCAAGGTCTGCAAGGTGCGGCTGACTAACGGTTACGAAGTCATCTCCTACATCGGCGGCGAAGGCCACAACTTGCAGGAGCACTCCGTGGTGCTGATTCGCGGCGGCAGGGTGAAAGACTTGCCCGGCGTTCGTTATCACACCGTGCGCGGTTCCCTGGATACCCAGGGCGTTAAAGACCGCAAACAGGCCCGTTCCAAGTACGGCGCCAAACGTCCGAAGGCTGCCTGATTATCAAGCGGCTTTAGTAAGTGGTCGCCCCTGTCCTGACTGTCGGGCGGCTTGAGGCATTTTGCCTCGACTGAATTTTGAAAGGAAAATTATGCCCCGTCGACGCGAGGTTCCCAAGCGCGAGATACTGCCTGATCCCAAATTCGGGAATCAGGAAGTCTCCAAATTCATCAACGCCATCATGAAAAGCGGCAAGAAATCTGTCGCTGAACGTATTGTCTATGGCGCATTCGAGCAAATTTCCACCAAGAGCGGCAAAGACCCGCTGGACGTTTTCCATTCCGCCATCGGCAACATCAAGCCTTTGGTGGAAGTAAAATCCCGTCGGGTGGGCGGCGCGAACTATCAGGTTCCGGTAGAGGTGCGTCCTGCCCGCCGCATGGCATTGGCGATGCGCTGGCTGCGCGAGGCCGCCCGTAAGCGTTCAGAAAAGACCATGGGCTTGCGTCTGGCCGCCGAAATGCTGGAAGCCTCTGAAAATCGCGGCGGCGCCGTCAAGAAGCGCGACGAAGTGCATCGCATGGCCGAGGCGAACAAAGCCTTCTCCCATTTCCGCTTCTAACTTTCAGGGGTTTATCGTGGCACGCAAAACACCTATTGAACGCTACCGTAATATCGGTATTTCAGCGCACATTGACGCCGGCAAGACGACAACGACCGAGCGCATCCTTTTCTACACCGGCGTCAACCACAAACTTGGCGAGGTGCATGACGGCGCGGCCACCATGGACTGGATGGCCCAGGAACAGGAGCGCGGCATCACCATCACTTCGGCGGCGACCACATGTTTCTGGAAGGGGATGGATATGAATTTCCCCGAACATCGCCTCAATATCATTGACACGCCGGGACACGTAGACTTCACCATCGAGGTGGAGCGTTCCATGCGCGTGCTCGACGGCGCGTGCATGGTGTACTGCGCCGTGGGCGGAGTTCAGCCCCAGTCCGAAACCGTTTGGCGTCAGGCGACCAAATACAAGGTTCCGCGTCTGGCTTTCGTAAACAAAATGGATCGCTCCGGCGCCGACTTCTTCAAGGTCATCGAGCAGATGAGGGCGCGCCTGAAGGCTAACCCCGTGCCTATCGTCATTCCTATCGGCGCGGAAGAAAAATTTGTCGGCGTGGTTGATCTCATCAAGATGAAGGCAATCTACTGGGACGAAGCCTCCCAGGGTATGAAATTCGAGTACGGGGAAATTCCTGCCGAACTTCTGGCCAACGCGAATACCTGGCGCGAGCAGTTGATCGAGGCGGCGGCGGAAGCCAACGAAGACCTGATGAATGAATACCTTGAGAGCGGGAGCCTGCCGGAAAACAAGATTCTGGAAGGTATACGGCTGCGCGCCATTGCCTGTGAAATTCAGCCTACGCTCTGCGGCAGCGCCTTCAAGAACAAGGGCGTGCAGCGGATGCTGGATGCGGTGATCGAGTTCCTGCCTTCGCCGGTCGACATCCCGCCGGTGGCGGGGATTGACGAGCAGGACGCCGCTACTTCCCGCAAGGCCAATGACGACGAAAAGTTTTCCGCGCTTGCTTTCAAGCTGATGACTGATCCGTTTGTCGGTCAGCTTACCTTCATCCGGGTTTATTCCGGCGTACTGGAATCAGGCTCCACCGTTTATAACTCCGTGCGCCAGAAAAAGGAGCGGATCGGTCGGATCGTGCAGATGCACGCCAGCGATCGCGCCGAAATCAAGGAAGTGCTGGCGGGCGACATCGCCGCCTGTATCGGCCTGAAAGAAGTGACGACTGGCGAAACCCTCTGCGACTTGAACTCTCCCATCATTCTGGAGCGCATGGTATTTCCCGAGCCGGTCATCCATGTCGCGGTCGAGCCGAAAACCAAGGCCGACCAGGAGAAAATGGGGATCGCCCTTGGGCGTCTGGCGGCGGAAGACCCGTCATTTCGCGTCCGCACAGATGAAGAATCGGGCCAGACCATCATTTCCGGCATGGGGGAATTGCATCTTGAAGTCATTGTAGATCGCATGAAGCGTGAATTCAGCGTCGAAGCCAATGTCGGCGCGCCGCAGGTGGCCTACCGCGAGTGCATCAAGCAAGCGGTAGAGCAGGAAGGCAAGTTCATCAAACAGTCCGGCGGGCGCGGCCAGTACGGTCATGTCTGGCTCAAGATTGAACCCAACGAGGCCGGCAAGGGCTATGAATTCATTGACGCCATCAAGGGCGGGGTTGTGCCGCGCGAGTACATTCCCGCTGTCGACAAGGGCCTGCAGGACGCCATAAATAGCGGCGTATTGGCGGGATTCCCGGTGGTAGACATCAAATTCACCCTGTTTGACGGCTCCTACCATGATGTAGACTCGAACGAAAACGCCTTTCGCATGGCGGCTTCAGCGGCTTTCAAGGACGGCATGAGAAAAGCGAATCCCACCCTTCTCGAACCCATGATGGCCGTTACGGTGGAAACCCCGGAAGACTATATGGGCAACGTCATGGGCGACCTATCCGGGCGGCGCGGCATCATCCAGGGCATGGGCGATCTGCCGGGCGGGGTCAAGGAAATCAAGGCCGAGGTTCCTCTGGCTGAAATGTTCGGCTATGCGACCCAGTTGCGTTCGCTCTCGCAAGGCCGCGCCACTTACACCATGGAATTCAAACATTACGCGGAAGCGCCCAAAAACATCGCTGAAGCAGTCATCAACAAGAAGTAACTCATTAACCTGAAATTGGAGAATTGAAAAATGGCCAAGGAAAAATTTTCTCGAACCAAGCCGCACGTCAATGTTGGGACGATTGGACACGTTGATCATGGCAAGACGACGCTTACGGCGGCGATCACCAATGTTTTGTCGCGCAAGTTCGGCGG
>WRMF01000011.1 GCA_009777245.1 Betaproteobacteria bacterium | reverse complement strand
TCTCGCCCTATGCCGGTCTGGCCTATGAGTACGAGTTTGACGGCAAGTCCAAGGCCAGCACGAACGGCTACAAGATTGACAGACCGGACATGAAGGGCGGAACCGGAGTCTTTGAGGGCGGCTTGATTGTCAAACCCACCCCGAATCATCCCCTCTCCGTCAACGTGGGCCTGCAAGGCTACACCGGCAAGATGCAAGGCTGGGGCGGAAGCGTCAGAGTGAAGTACGAGTTTTGATGGCAGGTTTTCCCTCTCCCGCTTGCGGGAGAGGGTGGCCGTAGGCCGGGAGAGGGATTGGCGTAGGGGCGACCGTCCTCGGTCGCCCGCACAGTTTCTCCCATCTTCCGTTTGCGGCATAGACATGAATGGGAGAGGCGGGCATTTGTCCTCTCTCCCGCTTGCCCAACCGTCATTCCCGCATGCCTGTCCCCGCGAAGGCGGGGAGAGGCATGCGGGAATGACGTGTGATTGGGCGTGGGAGAGAGGAGGGGAAAGGCGCTCGCTCCAATCTACCAGACAAATCGTGCGCGGGTTGTGCCAGAGATTCACAAAAACGGTATTGCCCGCCGCTTCATCGCGTTCGCGCTTTATGGCAATGAACATCAACTCGGAAAATCGGTGTTCTCGGAAAAGTTCGGCTTGTCGGCATCATGGCTGACCATGACCATCTCAAGGCGATACCTGTATGCGATTAGCTTGCGGCTCGCCCCCAATGCGATTTTACTCATGCGCCCAGAAAAGCCCGGATGCGTTCGGTTATTTTGTCGGGCAATTGTTCGTCCAGACAATCAAACGCTTCTCCCGGCAGGCTGTTGTTGAGCCAGGTAATCTGCCGTTTGGCAAATTGTCGGGTGGCGGCAATACCCCGTTCCGCCAGGGTTTCCCGCGCATACCCGCCTTCCAGATATTCCCAGGTCTGGCGGTAGCCGACCATCCGCATGGCAGGCAGGTTCGGAGTCAAAGCATAGCGGCTCTTTAGCGCAATCACTTCCTCGATCAAACCGTTGGCAAGCATGGCATGAAAACGGAGCGCAATCCGTTCATGCAGGACGGCGCGCGAACCGGGGAAGAGGGAAAGGAACAGAAAGCGGTAAGGCAGGGGATTGTGGCTCGTTTTCGCCAACAGCTCCGACATGGGACGTTTGGCAATTCGGCATATTTCCAGAGCGCGCTGGATGCGCTGGCTGTCAAAGGGAGACAGGCGAAGGGCAGTAGCTGGGTCTATCGTCATCAGTTCATGGTGCAGGAGAGGCCAGCCTTTTTCCGCCGCTTCCCGGTCAATGGCGGCGCGTATGGCAGGGTCGGCATGAGGCAGGTCGGCCAGACCGGACAACAATGCCCTGAAATAAAGCATGGTTCCGCCAACCAGCAAAGGCACATGCCCCATAGCCGTGATTTCCGCCATAGCGTCCAGAGCGTCAACGCGAAAACGCGCGGCGGAGTAGCTTTCTTCCGGGGTGATGAGGTTGATTATGCGGTGCGGAAATTCGGCAAGGGTCGCTGCGTCCGGCTTGGCGGTTCCGATGTCCATATCAAGGAATACCTGAGCGGAATCCACGCTTACAATTTCCAGAGGCAAGAGCCGCGCAAGGGTCAGCGCAAGGGCAGTCTTGCCGCTGGCGGTCGGCCCCATCAGCAGTACGGCAGGCGGCAGGGGAGAGTAGTCTGGCGCGGAGGGAAGGACAGCAGGCGTCACGAATTATCGGTATAGCCTGGAGTGCTTTTCCATTTCTCCTACCTCATAAATGGCATTGGCGCGTCCGACGAGCAGGGAATCAATTTGCCCGATTCGCTCAGGGTCTTTTTTGGCGTAAGGCAGCTTCAGCAGGATATAGCGCATGGCATTCAAGCGCGCGCGTTTCTTGCAGTCGGATTTAACCACCGTCCAGGGCGCGTCTGCCGTGTCGGTGTAGAAGAACATTGCTTCCTTGGCCTTGGTGTAGTCGTCCCATTTGTCCAATGATGCCATGTCAATGGGCGAGAGTTTCCATTGTTTAAGGGGGTGCTTTCGTCGCTCCCTGAAACGGCGGTGTTGCTCGGCTCTGGAGACGGAAAACCAGAACTTGACGAGATGAATGCCGGAACGAACCAGATTGCGCTCGAACTCCGGGCATTGCCGCATGAATTCGGTATATTCGTCAGGGGCGCAAAAGCCCATGACTCGCTCGACGCCCGCCCGGTTGTACCATGAGCGGTCGAACAGCACGATTTCTCCGGTGGTAGGCAAATGCTGGGAATAACGCTGAAAATACCATTGCCCGCGCTCTACTTCGGAAGGTTTTTCCAATGCCACTACCTTCGCGCCGCGAGGATTCAAATGTTCCATGAAGCGTTTGATGGTTCCGCCCTTGCCGGCAGCGTCGCGCCCTTCAAACAGGATGATTACCCGTTGTCCGGTGTCCTTGACCCATGCCTGCAATTTCAGAAGCTCAACCTGCAAGTGGTATTTCTGCTTTTCATAATTTTTGCGTAACATCAGGTTTTTGTAGGGATACCCGCCCTGACGCCAGTTGTCGACAAGCTCATCGTCAGGGGAGATGGGCGGCTTGGGCGAGATATATTCCGGTTTCAGGAGAGCGTCGCGCAAAAGCGCCGCGTCATCCGGCGAAGCTCCGGCGAGGATGGTTTCCAGGGTGCTGGCAACCGACTGGATGCCTTCATCCTTGACTACTCGTTGCAGAATGTCCTTTACGGCGACGGCCTTGAACTCCCGCGCCGCATCAACAGCCTCTCCGACTTCAAAATTACGGATGCCGACTTGCGTGGTGGAAGCGGCAATGTCGCCGGAAGAGGCCGGACGCGGCGCATTGCGTTTGGGGGCAGCGCCGATGGCGGCAACTACGGTTTTTGGCGCGGCGCGCCTCTTGCCGACGATTGTCGCGCCTGTCCGTTTTGCGTCTGACTCGACCGCGTTTGTCTCCATGTTGGAAGAGCTTTTGTCTGAAGCCATGTTCTTTCCCCTGTATGTCGTGAGACTGTAACTATAAACCAGCTTGGCAGTAGTTTATACAAAAAATTTCTTGCGGGTTGCGCCGCTTTCACAAGGACATCAATCGCGCCCCTTGCTTTTTTCCGGCCTTGCACTATAATGGCATAGGTTCATAGTGCGCGTGAGCATAATCTTTCCAAATCAATGAAGCCATGATCCGCGTTATGTCGTATACTTCTGCATTCTGCCCTTCTCTGCGTTGACGGCTAATGAGATGAAACCATATATGGAAAAACCGATCATGCTGGCGGACGATGTCAGCGCCAGTCTGTTGGCAGGGAAAGCCGCCTTGTCGCAAGACTACAAGGCGCTTACCGCAGACTCCGCCGCGATCATGACGAGCGCAATCAGCGCCATTTATGGGGAGGCGAGCGAGACTTGCTTTGATGCCACAGTAGTTTTATGGAGATTGAGGCTATCCAACCTGTGTCGGAGAATCCACGGCCTTGAGGTCGGCGCGACTCCAAAAAACCAATACATTTTCAGGCGGGCGACAAATGTTTGATAATTTTTTCAGCGACAAGCCGAGAATCTTTCGCTTCAGGGTATTTTCGTGCCTTACGCTTCTGGTAATTTTTGCGCTGCTCATGGTCGCGTTCGTCCTGACAACAGAGAGATACGGACATAGTTTGGTATCGGACAAGCTGGCAATCACTTCCAAAAACATGAAATTGAGTCTGGCAACACTAGTGAATAGTGAAATTGCCCTTGCCAGAAAAATGGCGGATTCGCCTGTGATACAACAACATTTTTTGCATCCGTCGGATACCCGGCAATATGCCATTGATGAAATAGAGTCTTACCGGAGGAATTTTGAAGACAAGTCATTATTCTGGGTCAGCGACATTGATAAAATGTTCTATAGAACCGGCAACCCTCCGTTCGTTTTGGATCCGTCTCTTCAGGAAAATTACTGGTACAACATGACATTGTATGAGACAGATACATACAATTTCAACATCAACTATAGCCCTGATCTGAACGAAGCGAATCTTTGGGTCAATGTTCCGGTCTTTTCACATGATAAAACTCCTATCGGAATGGTAGGGACGGCTATCAAGATTGATGATTTTCTTGATTTGGTAATCACGATTGATGATACGGTACAACTGTTCATGTTCAACAGATTTTCGGAAATCACGGCGAGCAAGGAAACGCAACTAGTGTATGACAAAGTGTTGCTGACCGATCATCTGGGAGCGGTCGGAGAGAGAGTTATATCCTATGCTCAAACTATGCAGGATTCGGACAAGATTTTCTTTGTTCATGATAATATGATGTATTATATAAGCGCGGTTCCGCTTTTGGATTGGCATTTGGTAGGCGCTGCTTCAATACAATTTTCCACTCTGATTGATCCGATGATTGCCAGGGTGTTCGTGGTTATATTTATGATAAGTTTAGCTATTGTTATTGTGCTTAATATCTATGTGTCAAAAATGAACAGAACAATGGAAAGTCAATACCAAGAACTCGTATTGGCAAATGAAGAGGCTGTTTTGGCGAATGAGAAGGCTGATAAGGCATCCAGGGCAAAGTCCGATGTTCTTGCCCGCATGAGCCACGAGATACGCACTCCGATGAATGCGATCATCGGATTGAATGAACTGGCAAGGAGAGAACACGGCACGCCCAGGGCGCTTGAATACAACATGGGTATCAAGAGAGCTGGAAACAGCCTGTTGGAGATCATCAACGATATTCTTGATTTTTCCAAAATTGAATCCGGCCTGTTATCTATCATCGCCGCTCCATATGATGCCGCCTCTATGTTTAATGACGTATTGACTGTCCTCAGCATAAAGATGACGGAAAAAGATATTACGCTGACAACGGATATATCCAACTCCATTCCAGGCGTCATGATAGGCGATGCCGGGCGTGTCAAACAAATACTGTTCAATCTTCTGAGTAATGCCGTAAAGTACACGGAAGAAGGCTTTGTCAAACTTACCGTTTCAGGGGAGCGGACATCGGAAAACGCGATACGGCTGACCATGACCGTTGAAGACAGCGGTATCGGCATCAGAGAGGAAGACTTGCCGAAGCTGTTCGGCGAATTTGCGCGCGTTGACGAAAAACGCAACAGCGCGATTGAGGGAACCGGCCTTGGTTTGCCCATAGCCCGTAATCTGTGCCGGGCTATGGGAGGCGATATTGTGGCGGCGAGCGAGTACGGCAAGGGTTCAGTTTTTACCGCGACACTGACGCAATGCGTGGACGATTGGGAGCCTGTGCTTGATGTTGCGGCGATTGGAGAACAGCGGATTCATTCGGGACAGTTTCACGATCATAATGATAATATCCGCTTTACCGCGCCGGAAGCGGATGTGTTGCTTGTTGATGATTCGGCAAGCAATCTGATAGTGGCTGAAGGTTTGCTCCGGCCTTACCAGGTGCGCGTCACAACCTGCAAGAATGGACGCGATGCCGTCGAATTGGCGCAAACGCGCGATTTTGACCTTGTGTTGATGGATCACATGATGCCTGAAATGGACGGCGTAGAGGCCACGATAGCCATACGCGCTCTCGGAGGGCGTTTCACGAAGTTGCCCATTGTGGCGCTTACGGCGAATGTCATATCAGGGATGAGGGAAAAGTTTCTGGAGAACGGCTTTGATGATTTTCTTGCCAAACCCATAGAAATACCCTTGCTGGATTCGGCTTTGAAAAAATGGCTGCCGGCGGAAAAACTTCGCAGTACGATGGAAGAGGGGGAAAGGAAAGCCGCTGGCTATGCCCTGCCGGAAATTCCCGGCGTGGATGCCGCTGTCGGCCTGGCCAGAGTTAGCGGGTCGCCAAAACTCTATCGGAAGCTTTTGCAAGTGTTCCTTCAGGAGGCAAAGGCAAATTTTGCCTTGCTTGAAGCCGCGCCGGACAGGGAGAATCTGCAACCTTTCATTATCTTTGTGCATTCCATGAAAAATGGTTTGGCAAATATTGGCGCAAACGCTTTGTCCCAATCGGCGGCTATGCTGGAAAAAGCCGGGCATGACGGGGATATGGAGGTAATCCGTGATAATCTTGAGCCGTTCAGAAATGAGTTTGACATACTGATGACGCGCATCGGCGAAATTGATGGGTGATTCCATGATGCGAGCCAGCAAAATATGGGAGCTGTGGCGCGAAGCGTCGGCGGGCAACCGACAGGCTGCCTTCTGCCTTGACCACTCGTGCAGAATATCCCTGACGGCGCTTGTCTTCTGCTTGCTTTTTCCCGATACTGCGCTAATATGTCACGGATATGGATAATCCAAGTGAGGCATGTTGTGGCACGAGGTCATATATCTTCTGAAATGGCAACAAACATGAACGGAATTTACGATTCCGGCATGTTTTTTTGCATACTCACTCACCACTTGCGCGCCATACGCGCCATATTTCCGCTATGCCCGCCAGCTGGGCTAAGCGTATTCATTCCCGGCATGTCCGGTATGTTTCCCTCGCTTCCGTCATGGCGAGGCTTTGTTACGCAAACACGTATCCCTCCAAAGCAATTCTGCTATAATCAACATCCTGTCGTATACTATGTTATTCGACTTTTCCCGCTTTGGCGGCATAGATTGAGGTAAAACCGCATATGGAAAAACTTGTTATGTTGGTGGACGACAGCAGCTCCAATCTGTTGGCTGGTAAGGCTGCCTTGTCGCAAGACCACAATGTGCTGACGGCTGGCTCTGCCGCAATCATGATGCAAATGCTTGAGTGGAGCAGGCCGGATCTGATCCTGCTGGATGTGGACATGCCGGAAATGAGCGGTTTCGAGGCGATCAAAATCCTGAAAAGACGCCGGGAAACGCGGAATATTCCTGTCATATTCCTTACTGCCCTGAATGACAGCGCAAGCGAACTGAAGGGGCTGGAACTCGGCGCGGTGGACTATATTGTCAAGCCATTTTCCTTGCCGCTGCTTCGTAAGCGCGTCGAGTTGCATCTTCTTCTGGAAGAGCAAAAAAGCGAACTCCAGCACTACAACGACAATCTCCAACGCATGGTCAAGGAGAAAACAAAAACCATTTTGAAGCTCCAGAACAAGCTCTTGGCGGCTGTGGCGGAGATGGTAGAAAGCCGGGACGGAACCACCGGCGATCACATTGCCAGAACACGGCAGTATTTGCGAATCCTTATCTCCGCCGTCATCGAAGCCGACATCTGGGCTGAAGAGGCCTCAGAGTGGGATATCGATCTGCTGTGTCAATCCTGCCAACTTCATGATGTCGGCAAGGTAGCCATAAGCGACAATATCCTGAAGAAGCCGGGGAAGCTGACGTCTGAGGAATTTTCCGAAATGCAGCAGCATGTGCCCATCGGGATAGCATTCATTGAAAGACTGGAAGGCGACGAGGTCAGCAGCGACTTCTTGCGCTATGCGAAAATCTTCGTCGCGTTTCACCACGAAAAGTGGGACGGTTCAGGATACCCGCTTGGCCTTGCCGGTGGTAAAATTCCCCTGCTTGGTCGTATGATGGCCTTGATTGATGTCTATGATGCCTTGACTTCCGCCCGGCCTTACAAAAAAGCGTTTGACCATGACGAGGCGGCAAGCATTATTGTGGAAAGTAAAGGAACGCATTTTGATCCGGCGTTGATTGGCATTTTTGAAAAAAATCCGGACATGTTCAGGCAGGCGAAAAATGCTCGATAAGTTTTTCCGCGATAAGCCTAGAATATTCCGTTTCAGGGTATTTTCGTGCATTACGCTTCTGGTCATTTTTGCGCTGCTCCTGGTCGCGTTCGTCCTGACAATGGAGAGATACGGATATAGCTCAGTATCGGACAAATTGGCGATTACTTCCGAAAATATGAGATTGCGTCTGGCAACGGTGGTAAATAGTGAAATTGCCCTTGCCAAAAAAATGGCGGATTCGCCCGTGATACAAAGGCATTTTTTGCATCCGTCGGATACCCGATTAAAGCAATATGCTTTAGATGAAGTAGAGTCTTACCGGAGGAATTTTGAGAACAAGTCATTATTCTGGGTCAACGACATTGACAAGATATTCTACAAGAATGATAGCGAGCCATTCGTTTTGGATCCATCTCTTCAGGAAAATTACTGGTACAATATGACATTGTATGAGACAGACACATACAATTTCAACATCAACTACAACCCTGATTTGAATGAAACGAATCTATGGGTCAATGCTCCGGTCTTTTCGGATAACAAGCAGCCAATAGGAATAGTAGGCACTGCTATCAAGATTGATGATTTTGTTGATTCGGTAATAACGATTGATGACACAGTGCAATTGTTCATGTTCAACAAATTTTCAGAAATCACGGCGAGCAAGGAAACACAGTTAGCGTATGATAAAGTATTGTTGACTGATCACCTCGGAGCGGTCGGAGCAAAAATTATATTCCATGCTCAAAATATACAGGATTCGGATATGGTTTTCTTTGTTCATGACAATATTATGTATTGTATAAGCTCTGTTTCGCTTTTAGGCTGGCATATGGTTTCTGCCGCCCCGATAGATTTTTTTACCCTGGTTGATCCGATAGTCGCGCAACTATTCGTATTGATTTTTATGATAAGCGTAGTTATTGTTGTTGTGCTCAATATTTATGTGTCAAAAATGAACAGAACAATGGAAAGTCAATATCAGGAACTCGTATTGGCAAATGAGCGGGCTACTGTGGCGTCCAAGGCCAAGTCGGATTTTCTTGCCCGCATGAGCCATGAGATACGCACTCCGATGAATGCGATAATCGGGTTGAATGAGCTTGCCAAAAGGGAACACGGCAAGCCCGAGGCGCTGGAATACAACGTGGGCATCAGAACAGCGGGAAACAGCCTGTTGGGCATTATCAACGATATTCTTGATTTTTCCAAAATTGAATCAGGTCAGTTAACTATCAGCGCCGCGCCGTATGAGACAGCTTCTCTTTTGAATGACACGTTGACAATCCTTCGTGTAAAGATAGCGGAAAAAGCGATTACGCTGATAACGGATATAGCGCCATCAATTCCCGGCATCATGATCGGAGACGTTGGGCGCATAAGGCAAATTCTGCTGAATCTTTTGAGCAACGCCTTGAAATACACGGAAACAGGTTTCATCAAGCTATCTGTTTCCATGGAGAAAACGGCGGAGAATGCGCTACTCCTGACCATGGTTGTTGCAGACAGCGGCATCGGAATCAGAGAGGAGGATATGCCGAAGCTGTTTGACGAATTCAAGCGCATTGATGAAAAACGTAACAGCGCGATTGAGGGAACGGGCCTAGGGTTGTCCATAGCCCGCAACCTGTGTCGGGCTATGGGCGGCGATCTTGCGGCGGCGAGCGAATACGGCAAAGGTTCTGTTTTTACCGCCGGCATAATGCAAATGGTTGAAAATTGGGAGCCGATGCCGGATATTACGGCTACGTTGAAGGCTAAGGAACAGCTTTCTTATGACCTTTCCGGCAATATGCGAATGCCTGAAGGGCAGTTTCACGACACCAGAATAAATGTCCGCTTTACCGTGCCGGAAGCCTGTGTGCTGATAGTTGATGATTTTGAAAGTAATCTCCTTGTGGCTGCTGGTCTGATCCGGCCTTATCAGGCGCGCGTCACAACTTGCGTGAATGGGCGCGAGGCTGTCGAATTGGTGCAAAAGCATGATTTTGACCTCGTATTGATGGATCACATGATGCCCGAAATGGATGGTATGGAAGCCACAGCAGCCATACGCGCTCTTGGAGGACGTTTTACGAAACTGCCCATTGTGGCGCTTACGGCCAATGTAGTATCAGGGATGAAGGAAATGTTTCTGGAAAATGGTTTTGATGATTTTCTCGGCAAGCCTCTGGAAGTGCCTCTGTTGGATGCGGCGCTGAAAAAATGGATACCCGGGGAAAAACAACTCGCCGTTGATCGCCCTTGTTGAAAAATCCAGACATGTTCAGGCAGGCGACAAATGTTCAATAAATTTTTCAGCGCCCAATCAGCGACTATCCGCTTCAGGGTATTTTCGTGCATTACGCTTCTGGTGATTTTTGCGCTGCTTTTGGTCGCGTTCGCCCTGGCGACAGGTAGATACGGATATAATTCAGTATCGGACAAGCTGGCAATTACTTCCGAAAATACGAGATTGCGTCTGGAAACAGTAGTGAGCGGCGATATTGCCCTGGCCAAAAAGATGTCAGACTCTATTGTGGTACGGCGTCATTTTCTGAATCCGTCGGATACTCAATTAAAGCAGGATGCTTTTGATGAGTTTGAGTATTATCAGAGGAATTTTGAAGACAGGGAACTATCCTGGGTCAGCGACATTGACAAACTGGTTTACATAAAAGATAAGGAGCCATATCTTATAAATCCGGCTCTTTCGGAAAACTATTGGTACAACAAGACGCTGTACGAGACGGATACATACCATCTCAATATCAATCATAACCCTGATTTTGGTCAAACCAGTCTCTGGATCAATGTTCCGGTCTTCTCACATGATAAAAAGCCTATTGGGATGCTGGCGACAGTTATCAAGATTGGCGATTTTCTTGATTCAATAATCACGATTGACGACTCAATGCAATTGTTTATGTTCAACAGTCTTTCAGAGATTACCGTGAGCAGGGATAAACAATTAGTGTATGACAAAGTATTGCTGACGGATCATCTTGGAGCGGTCGGAGACATGATAGTATCCAATGCTCAAAATATGCAGGATTCGGATATGGCTTGCTTTGCTTATGATAATGTTATGTATTGCACAAGCCAGGTTCCATTTTTGGGCTGGTATCTGGTTTGCTCCGCTTCAATAGATTTTTTCACCCTGATTGATCCTATGGTCGCGCAAATGTTCGTATTGATTTTTATAACAAGCATAGCTATTGTTATTGTGCTTAATATCTATGTGTCAAAAATTAACAGGACAATGGAAAGTCAATATCAGGAACTCGTATTGGCAAATGAGCGGGCTACTGTGGCGTCCAAGGCCAAGTCGGATTTTCTTGCCCGCATGAGCCATGAGATACGCACTCCGATGAATGCGATAATCGGGTTGAATGAGCTTGCCAAAAGGGAACACGGCAAGCCTGAGGCGCTGGAATACAACATGGGCATCAGGACTGCGGGAAACAGCCTGTTGAGTATCATCAACGATATTCTTGATTTTTCCAAAATTGAATCAGGTCAGCTAACTATCAGCCCCGATCCATATGAAACAGCCTCTCTTTTGAATGACACGTTGACAATCCTTCGTGTAAAGATAGCGGAAAAAGAGATTACGCTGATAACGGATATAGCGCCATCAATTCCCGGCATCATGATCGGAGATGTCGGACGCATAAGGCAAATTCTGCTGAATCTTTTGAGCAACGCTTTGAAGTACACGGAAACAGGCTTCATCAAGCTATCGGTTTCAATGGAGAAAACGGCGGAGAATGCGCTGCTCCTGACCATGATTGTTGAAGACAGTGGTATCGGCATCAAGGAGGAGGAGTTGCCAAAGCTGTTTGGCGAATTTAAGCGCATTGATGAAAAACGTAACAGCGCGATTGAGGGAACGGGCTTGGGGTTGTCCATAGCCCGCAACCTGTGTCGGGCTATGGGCGGCGATCTTGTGGCGACGAGCGAATACGGCAAAGGCTCTGTTTTTACCGTCACCATAATGCAAATGGTTGAAAATTGGGAGCCGATGCCGGATATTACTGCGACATCGAAAACAGGGGGACAGGTTTCTTATGGTCTGAGCGGCTCGCCGGAAGGGAATTACGACACCGTCATTTATGTCCGCTTCACTGCTCCGGAAGCCTCTGTACTGATAGTTGATGATTTTGACATTAATCTCATTGTGGCTGAAGGTTTGCTCCGGCCTTACCAGGTGCGCGTCACAACCTGTGTGAATGGGCGTGAAGCCGTCGAATTGGTGCAAAAACATGATTTTGACCTTGTGCTGATGGATCACATGATGCCTGAAATGGACGGCGTAGAGGCCACGATAGCCATACGCGCTCTCGGAGGGCGTTTTACGAAGCTGCCCATTGTGGCGCTTACGGCCAATGTCATATCAGGGATGACGGAAATGTTTCTGGAAAACGGTTTTGATGATTTTCTCGGCAAGCCTTTGGATTTGAAGTTGCTGGAAGCGGCGCTGAAAAAATGGCTGCCAAAGGAAAAACAACATGCCGCGCATAAATCGGACGAAAAATATTCCAGTTTTCTCCCGCAGGAAAGAGATAGCGAGGACGTTCCATGAAAATCACTTTTAAAGCAGTTAAAATAAAATTCCTTTTGTTCTTTGTGTCGTTTGTTGTGGCGCTTTTTACGGTAATCGCCATAACCTCGGTGCGGCAGCTACAGCAGGCTACGTCCATCATGGCGTCCATCGCAGGGATGCCTGTGCTGGAACGCGCCTCTTCCTTCATAGACGGCGATGAGTACGAACGCCTTGCCCAAACCCTTGATCCCGCCGACCCGTATTATATTGAAACGCAGGAAAAATTTCGGGAGCTGAAAAAACAAACGCGACCTCTATACCTCTACACGATGGCGCCCTATAAGGAGAATGTCCATGTTTTTATATTCGACGGCGAAGAACCGGACAGCGATGGCTTCTCGCCTATCGGGTCGGAAGAAGACCTAAGCGATTATGAAAACGCTTACTTTCAGACCTACGAAACGAAGACCCCGCAATTCACGCCCATGATGTTCACATCGCAATGGGGGCGTCTCGTTTCGGCATATATGCCCATACTGAACTCGAAGGGAGACGCTGTGGGGATTATAGGCGTGGATTTCGAAGGGCAGGAGATTTATGAGACAATCATGTCGAACGTAATGCGGCAGATCGCCTTTGCCGTGATATTCATCACGACAGGGCTGTTTATTTACTTTTTCCTGCTGAAAGATCTGACCCGGCAAAATAAAGAACTCCTGGATATGAACCTGAAAGCCGAGGCCGCTTCGCGTTCGAAAAGCGATTTTCTTGCTCGCATGAGCCACGAGATACGCACTCCGATGAATGCGATCATCGGTTTGAGTGAACTTGCCAGGAGGGAACACGGAAAGCCAGAGGCGCTGGAATACAATATGGGCATCAGAGCTGCGGGAAACAGTCTGTTGGGCATTATCAACGATATTCTTGATTTTTCCAAAATTGAATCCGGTCAGGTTTATATCGGCGCAGCTCCGTATCAAACAGACTCTCTCTTGAATGATACGTTGGCGGTTCTTCGCATAAAGATAGCGGAAAAAGCGATTATGCTGATAACGGATATAGCGCCATCAATTCCCGGAGTCATGATCGGAGATGTAGGACGCATCAGGCAAATTCTGCTGAATCTTTTGAGCAATGCCTTGAAGTACACGGAAAATGGTTTTATCAAACTCTCCGTTTCAATGGAGAAAACAGCGGATAATGCGCTACTCCTGACCCTGACTGTTGAAGACAGCGGCATTGGGATCAGGAAGGAGGATCTGCCGAAGCTGTTTGACGAATTCAAGCGCATTGATGAAAAACGCAACAGCGCGATTGAAGGAACAGGCCTGGGGCTGTCCATAACCCGTAATCTTTGCAGGGCTATGGGAGGCGATCTTGTGGCGACGAGCGAATACGGCAAAGGTTCGGTTTTTACCGCCACGCTAACGCAGGTCGTGGACGATTGGAGCCCAATGCCTGATATTACAGCGACTTTGAGGGAAGGGGAACAGTTTGCTTATGGCATTTCAAGCAATCTGCGAATGCCTGAAGGACAGTTTAACGACCCCAGAATAAATGTCCGCTTTACCGCGCCGGAAGCCGAGTTGCTAATTGTTGATGACTTTCCAAGCAATCTACTTGTTGCTGAAGGTCTGCTTCGTCCTTATCAGGTGCGTATTCGCACTTGCGCGAATGGACGCGAAGCCGTCGAATTGGTGCAAAACCATGATTTTGACCTCGTACTGATGGATCACATGATGCCTGAGCTGGACGGCGTAGAGGCCACGGCAGCCATACGCGCTCTCGGAGGACGTTTTACGAAGCTGCCCATTTTGGCGCTTACGGCCAATGTCATATCAGGAATGCGGGAAATGTTTCTGGAAAACGGCTTTGATGATTTTCTCGCCAAACCTCTGGAAGTGCCTCTTTTGGACGCGGCGCTGAAAAAGTGGCTGCCGAAGGAAAAAATGCTGGAAGACGAGGGAGCAGCTGCGGGTGCTTCCCTGTCGGCAATTCCCGGCGTTGATGCCGCTGCCGGAATAGCCAGAGTAGGCGGGTCGCGGGAACTCTATCAGGAGCTTCTGCAAATGTTCCTTCGGGATGTAAAGGCTCGTTTTGCCCTGCTTGAAGCAATTCCTGAAAAGGAAAATCTGCAACCATTCACTACTTTTGTGCATGCCGTAAAAAGCGGCTTGGCCAACATTGGGGCGAGCGCCTTGTCCGAATCGGCGGCGGCGCTGGAAAAAGCCGGACGGAACGATGATATGGACGTAATCCGAAACAATCTTGCCTCATTCAGAAATGAGCTTGCCGCTTTGATGGCGCATATAGGCGAAACTGGTAATCGTACTTCAGCCCAGGCGGATCGGGAAAGCGCGTTAGAGGAGACGTTGCGCGAAGCCTTGGCGGAATTGAAGAACGCTCTGGAGGCAAAGGATATGGGCGGGATGGACAGAGCCATAGCGAAGATGCAAAGCCATTCGCTCGCCTCACGGCATACGGCGGTAACCGACATAGCGCAACATGTTCTTTTCGGAGATTTCAAAAAAGCGGCAGAGGCTGTAGACTCGCTGCTTGGGCAGGGTGACCATATATAATAAGCTGTGTATCGCAGGTTGGTGCGAGCTGCCGCCAACTCCAACATTGGAGCTATCGTTATAGTGCTTTCAGATAATAACGAGACGATCAAGTGATGTGCGGGAAAGGCAAAATGCCAGCATCTTCTCTCCCACTCGCGGCGCAGCAACAAGCGGGAGATGGGATACATTTGCGCTATTTTCATCCATGCCCTCGCCCAAGCGCAAAATCCGGTAGAATCCGCCAATCTCTGCGACATTCGCGCTTTTTTCGAGGATTATTACCATGTTTGAATCGGCGGAACTTGGGCATGTAGTTGACAAGCAAACCTTCAAGACCGAAGTCGCCAAACTGCGCGAGGAACTCCTGGAAGCGCAATATGAACTACGCAAGCAAGGCAGTTTCCCTGTCATTATCCTGATAAGCGGCGTGGATGGCGCAGGCAAGGGCGAAACCATCCACGATCTTCACGAGTGGCTTGACCCGCGCTTTATTTCCACCCAGGCGTTTTCCGAACCCAGCGACGAAGAAGCCGAACGCCCGTTCATGTGGCGTTATTGGCGCGTCCTGCCGCCCAAGGGAAGAATAGCGATCTTCGCAGGCTCCTGGTACTCACAGCCCATTACGCTACGAATCAACGGCGAGATTGATGACGCTTCATTCAATCAGCGCGTTGATCAGTTCAACCGTTTCGAGTCCATGCTGACCAATGAAGGCGGGCTTATCCTGAAATTCTGGTTTCATCTTTCCCGCGAAGGGCAGACAAAACGCTTGCAGGCGTTGGCGGACAACCCGCGTACTGCCTGGCGCGTCACTAGGGACAGCTGGGAGAGCGTAAAAACCTATGACAAATTACAGGAAGTGGCAAAGCAACTTCTTCGTATGACCAACACGGCCTGGTCGCCCTGGATGGTGATAGAAGGCACGGATGACCGCTATCGCTCGCTTTCGGTCGGGAAAATACTGCTCTCCGCCCTGCGACAACGGCTGGCCAATAATCAGGAACGGCATTATCCGGTCGCGCCGCCGTTCCATCATACAATCGGAACCCTGGATGTATTGACCGCGCTCGATCTTTCCAAAGCCATACCCAAGGATGAATACTCGCTTCGGCTGTCGCAGGCGCAATGGCGACTCTCCGAGCTTGCGCGTTCGCCGGAATTCAAAAAACGCTCGTTGATTCTTGCCTTTGAAGGTTGGGACGCTGCGGGCAAAGGCAGCGGAATCCGGCGTTTGTTCGCCGCGCTGGATGCCCGTTATTGCCAGATCATTCCTATTTCCGCGCCGACCGAGGAAGAATTGGCGCAGCCCTATCTGTGGCGCTTCTGGCGGCATATTCCGCGAAATGGGCGCATAACCGTCTTTGATCGCACCTGGTATGGCAGGGTGCTGGTCGAGCGGGTGGAAGGCTATTGCTCGGAAAACGACTGGCTGCGAGCCTATGCCGAAATAAATGATTTTGAATATGATCTTGTCTCTAGTGGCGCGGTGATTGTCAAATTCTGGTTGCAAATCAGCAAGGATGAGCAACTGCGGCGTTTCGAGAATCGGGAAAGCATCCCTTTCAAGCGTCACAAAATTTCGGAAGAAGACTGGCGCAATCGGGAAAAATGGGATGAATACCACCGGGCGGTCTGCGACATGGTTGAGCGAACCAGCACCGGCATTGTGCCCTGGACTTTGGTCGAGGCCGATGACAAGTACTTTGCCCGAGTCAAGATACTGGAAACAGTCTGCAACAGGCTGGAAGAATCCTTGATGGATCGGACATGCCGACCCGAAGCTGAAGTAAAAACCGCCGCCCCAGCCTGCCAGAAGCCTGTTGCCGCTTCCGGCAAAGCAAAATCAGGCATAAAGCCGATACAGGACGAATCGCCATGACCCCTCATCCTTGTTACGAAACAGACGACCTTGCCGGGTTTGCCGCCTGGTTCAGACAGGTAACGCCATATATCAACGCTTTTCGCGGCAAGACCTTTGTGCTTGCTTTTGGCGGCAAGGCCATTGCAGGCCCGCTTGCCAAAACGCTGGCCTACGATGTCAACCTCCTTGCCAGCCTGGGCATCCGCCTGATTCTGGTACATGGCGCGAGGCCGCAGATTGAGGAAGAGTTGCGGGAAAAAGGTCTGGAATCACATTTTCACGGAAGCTACCGGATTACCGACGCTGCCGCGCTTGACTGTGTGCTTGACGCTATCGGCAGTGTTTATCTGGAAATCGAGGGGATGCTCTCGCAGGGAATGCCCAATACCCCGATGGCCGGCAGCAAGATTCGCGTGGTTGGCGGCAATTTCATCACCGCCCGGCCTCTGGGAGTGCTGGATGGCGTTGATCTCCATTACAGCGGCGTCGTGCGCAAGGTCGACAGCGAGGGTCTGAAAGCGCAGCTTTCCCTGGGCAATATCGTGATGCTTTCCTGTCACGGCAGTTCGCCCACCGGAGAGATTTTCAACCTTCAGATGGAAGAAGTCGCGGAAGCGGTCGCCATTGCGCTTGAAGCCGACAAACTTGCCTATCTCACCGATTGTCAGGGCGTTCTGGATGAGAACGGGGCGTTGCTTCAGGAGCTTACAGCGGATGCCGCGCAAAACCTGCTTGAAGCGAAATGGCTCACCAACGATTTGAAACGCAGTCTTCCTTCCGCCGTGCGCGCCAGCCGTTCAGGCGTTGGTCGCGTTCATATCATCGGATACGATCAGGACGGAGCCTTGCTGCGGGAATTATTCACCCGCGAAGGGATCGGAACCGTCATCTCCCGCGAATCGCTGGAACATCTGCGGGATGCCAGAGCCGACGACATTGGCGCGTTGGTTGCCCTGATCGAGCCGCTGGAAGCGGACGGAACCCTTGTCCATCGTCCGCGCGAGGTGCTGGAATGGGAGATCGAACAATTTTCCCTGGTCGAGCATGACGGCCTGGTCGCGGGCTGCGCCGCCTTGTATGACTACGGCGGCAACGACGCGGAGCTTGCATGTCTGGTCGTTCATCCTGCCCACCGGCGATGCGGATATGGCGAGCGACTGGTCGGGCGCATAGAGGCAAAGGCGAAGGCAGCCGGAATCAGGCGGCTGTTCGTTCTTACCGCCCGCGCGGTACATTGGTTCATTGAGCGCGGTTTTTCGCTGGAAAAGACCGAATCCCTGCCTGAGCAGAAACGCCGGATGTATAACCTGCAACGCAACTCCAAGGTTTTGGTTAAGCGGCTATAATGCGACTTTCTGGATTAAGGATACCGCCATGAGCCGAACCGTATGCTGCGTCAAACTTGGATGCGAGGCCGAAGGAATGGAAAAGCCGCCGTTTCCCGGCGCGCTCGGACAAAAGATTTTCGATAGCGTCTCGAAGGAAGCATGGCAACAGTGGGTGCGCCTGCAAACCATGATAATCAACGAAAATCGCCTGAACCTTGCCGATGCCGAACATCGTAAATACCTGATAGGTCAAATGGAAAACCACCTTTTTGGCTAGGGCATGGACAAACCGACCGGATAAACACCAGGTGACAGAGGTACGGCAGATGAATGGCGATGTGCGTGAATATAAATACCGGTACGGGTGGTTGTGGATCGCTTTTTTCTATGCGATGTCTTGCCCGGGTTTAGCATTCGGATCTGACTGGCTTATGACAATGTCCGGTGTCTTTTTTGCTGTGCCCGCCGTATTCCTTACGCACCATCGGTTGACTTCATCCCAACTGCGACTGGTGCTCGGCTCGGAGACGATGACCGTCCCGACTGCGCCGCTGTGGTCACGAAAGGAAAAGGAGATTGCGTACCGATACATCGTGTCACTGTCAAAGATTAGCATCAGGGGCAATCAAATGCTGCACATCAAGTATCGTGGCGACAATCGCGTCGACGGCGATTGCTCAATCCAAGCGTTCATGCTGCCATCCCAGGCGGTGTACTCGGAGGTCTGCGAGCTGCTGGCCTCTCGTGTACGAAAGGCCACAAATGGTCGAGCAAAGATTTCACTCAAGCTCGGGTTTTGGGACTGAGCGTAAGCGTAAGCGAACCCCAACTCAAACTACGCAGACAGAGAGGTATTTGCCGCGCAACCCATGCGAAAATCGCCGCCATAATCGGCTGAGGAAGGAACATGAAGCGTAACCTTTTGTTTTTGCTGGTTTTTGGCGGCGGCAGGCATGGTCATGTGGCGATTATTTCGGATGTAAGGGAAGGGGAGATAGAGATTATTCAGCAGAATCCGGGCAAATTCAAAAATTCAAGAATCAATATCCCGATAAGTTTTCAGGACGGATCATGGCGCGTTGAAAACAGGCGAATCCTGGGCTGGCTAAGGAAGGATGATGGGAATGATAGTCCCTTTGAATAATCGGCAGTCAATCCCGTAGACTGTGGTTCGCGTTTTTCATTGAGTCGTCCCGGCCTGAAGGCTGGGGATTCCTCGACACAGGCTAGAGAGCCTTCGGCAGCAGGGCAGTCCTGCAGAAATCGCCAATCTTGCGACGCGGCGGAGAACCGTGCTTCGGAACTGCCCGAACGCTTGCGCCATACCGGAGGCGTACTTTGGCTACCAACCGCGATATGCAAAAATACGAATATGTAAATTGTCACGCGGGGAAGTGTGGGAAAAGCGATTGCTCCCTTTCCTAACTGAAAGTAGAATGAGATACTTATGCCTGCATTTAATTACGGGCGTCGAACTTTTTTCTGTTTGCGACATGGACAAGACATTGGATACGCTGTTCGGCAAGATCGAACAGGTGGTTATGCTGGCTGACTCGCTGCGAGGCGAGAAAGTTCTGTTGGAAACGCGCCTGCGCCAGGTCGAGGAGGAGCGCGACTGGCTGAAAAAAAATGTGGCGCAGGTGCGCGAGCGGATAGAGCATCTGGTGTCGCAATTACCGGAGCAGACAACGTGAGCGAAATCAGGGCATTGGATGTCAATATCATGGGGCGTGAATACCGGATCGCCTGTCCTGTAGGACAGGAGGAGGCGCTTCGTCAGGCTGTGGCTCTGGTGGAGAAAAAAATGAAAGACACCGCCAGCCGTTCTCGCAACAACATGCCGGAGCGGATTGCCATTCTGGCGGCTGTCAACATCGCCAGCGATTATCTGGAAGTGATTGCCGGAAAAGGCGACATTTCCGGCACGGATGCAAAAAATTCTTTTTCGGATTGTGATCGTGACGAAATCAAGCGTAGAATAGAGGTTATGGATACGCGCCTGAGCGCTTTTCTGGCGGAAGGCTAGGTATCCGCTTGATGTTCCCTGCGGTGTTGGTCAGGGTCATATATTCCTTGAACCAATGTTGTACGGCATGGGTTGTGGACTATTGTGCCGATGTTGTGCGCGATCCTTGCGGTTGTGCCTGATTCGACCGGAAAGCAACCATCCTTGAACCCTCGGTTCAGGCTGCCGGCCCGACGGCATTCGCGGGGAGCCGTATTTGACAAAGGCGATGACAGTTATACTGCGTCGCCTTTTTTGATGTTGCGTAATAATCAGATAAAGCGACTGTCAAATGTAGCCAATCTTTCGCACACAAATCAACCTTTCCGTCATTCTCGCATGCCTGCCCCCACCTTCGCGGGGACAGGCATGCGGGAATGACGATCAAGCAAGAGCGGGAGAGGGGAGCAAAGCCCCTGATAGTTTTTTATTTACAGGCCGTCATAATGAGCGTTGAGTTTGTTCTTCTTTATCTTGCGCTTGGCGCGGTTACCGGGTTTTTCGCCGGATTGCTCGGAGTGGGCGGCGGCGCGACCATGGTTCCGGTTCTGGTCATGCTCCTTGCCTGGCAGGGCTTTGCGCCGGATGTTGTGATGCGTCTTGCGCTTGGCACTTCAATGGCGGCGATCCTGTTTACCTCGTCTTTCAGCGCGCGTAGCCATGTCCGCCATAACGCGGTGCGCTGGCCGATTGTCATGCGAATCACTCCCGGCATTTTGACCGGAACCCTGTTGGGAACCCTGATCGTGAAATTCACGCCGACCTTTTGGCTGGCTCTGATTTTCACGGTTTTTATCCTTTATGTCGCAACGCAGATGATTATGGGTTTTAGCCCCAGGCCGGGGCGAACTATGCCTGGCTTTTGGGGCACTACATGCGTTGGGGTCGGCATTGGCGCTTTTTCCTGTCTGGTTGCTATCGGCGGCGGTTCGCTCTCCGTGCCTTTCATGGTCTGGTGCAATGTGCGGATGCAGGAAGCCATAGGCACTTCATCCGCCATTGCTTTTCCGATTGCTCTGGGCGGCGCGATTGGATACGCCGCGAGCGGCTATGGCGAAGCGCATTTGCCGCCGCACAGCCTGGGTTTTGTATACCTGCCTGCTGTTGTGTTGTTGGCGTTCGCCAGTATGTTTACCGCGCCTTTGGGCGTGTCCCTGGCGCATCGCTTGCCTGTTATGCGCTTGCGTCAGATTTTTGCGGCAGTTTTGTTGCTGTTGGCTATAAAGATGCTGTGGACGTTGTTTGGATGAACGGCCTGAAATGATGGATACTCACATCTGCATGAATGATTTTTGGAGGGCTGCATGAACGAAAAGCGGCGGCAATTGGCTATCCTGTTATCCGCGCTTCCCCTGTTTTTGCTTTCCGGCTGCGGAAGCGCGGGCAAGAGGAAAAGCGCGGAAAAGAAGACCGGCGAGACAGGCGCTTCTTCATCGTCTCCTTTTGCCCGCAATCTGGAAGCGACCCAGAAGGGCAAGGACGTGGTGATCTATGCGCTTGGCCTGATTGGAGTAGATTACCGTTTCGGCGGAAAAAACCCTGAGGCCGGTCTTGATTGTTCCGGCATGGTGAGCTACATCTATCGGATGGCTGCGCGACACACGCTCACGGGCAGCGCCGCCGATATGGCGAAGAAGGGGCGGGCGGTGCGCCCGGAGCGCATCCGCCCCGGCGATCTCGTTTTTTTCAATACCCAATCCCGTCCCCGTTCGCATGTGGCCGTTTACATTGGCGATTTGCGCTTTGTCCATGCGCCTTCCACGAACGGGCAGGTACGCATTGACAGTCTGGAAAACACGTACTATCGAACCCGCTTTGAGGAAGCGCGTACCTATTTTGATTAGATTTTCAGCGGGTATACCGATGCGGTCGTAGCTCGCAGGGGCACAAAATTTTGTGCCCCTACACGCGTAAATGCAGTCCGTAAGCTGGATTGAGTCCAACATTGCGCTGTACAGGATTGAACCGAAACCGCTCTAAAAAGGCAACTCTGCCTGCCGGGGCGTTTGGGGCGAGTCCTCATTTTTTGTTTGCGCGGCTTGTGTTTTTTTTGTCTCTTCCATGCTGCCCTCACAGGTGTTGCCTAAAGGCTCCAGGGTACTGACCCGCACGCCCAGCAGACGTAAAAGCTGGCGGTTGGGGGCGAAAACAATTTTTTTCAGGCATTGTCGGGCAACGGCGAGCAGAGTTTCCGGCGTGGGCGGCGCGGGCAGGGCGCTCGGCAAGGTAATTTCCCTTGTTGCCAGGCGAAAATCGGCAAAGCGCAGCTTGACGCCAACTGTGCGCCCGGTCATTTCCTTGCGAATCATGTCTGCCGCGACTCGTTGACAGAGCGCGTCCAACTGCCGGGAAAGTTCGGCGCGATCCCGCCGCAAGTGCAAATCCCGTTCAAAGGTGGTTTCCCGGCTGATGGATTTTATTTCCCGCCAGGTCACGATAGGGGAATCATCAATGCCGACGGCAACGCGAGAGAGCCATTCCCCCCAGTGCTGCCCAAAATGAAGGCAGAGGACTTCCACCGGCGTTTGAGCAAGGTCGCCGATGCTTTCGATGCCAAGACTATGCAGGCGGGCGGCGGTTTTTTTGCCGATGCCGTTGATTTTTCCGGTCGGCAGCGGCCAGATGCGGGCGGAAAGGTCATCCGGGGTGAGGATGGTGATGCCGCCGGGTTTTTGCAGGTCGGAGGCGATTTTGGCAAGCAGGCGATTGGGCGCGATACCGATGGAACAGGAAAGGCCGGTCGCCGTCCTGACCGCCGCCTGCAAGCGGCGAGCCAGCGGCAGGGAGGCTTCGGAAAGTTCGGTAAGGTCAAGGAAAATTTCATCAATACCGCGATCTTCCATGCGCGGCGTAATTTCCCGCACAGCGGCCTTGAAACGGCGGGAATAATCCCGGTAAGCCTCAAAGTTGGCGGGCAGCAAAATGGCTGCGGGCGCAAGACGGGATGATTGCATCAAGCCCATCCCGGAAAAAACACCAAGCGCGCGCGCCTCATAAGTGGCGGTGGTCACAACCCCGCGTCCGGCGTAGTCTTTCAGACGCGCGAAATGGAGGCTGCCGTCCGGTTTTCGGACGGGACGCGGAACACGCGCACCGCCCACGACAACGGCTTGCCCGTAAAGTTCAGGATAGGCGATGAGTTCCACAGACGCGAAAAAAGCATCCATGTCCAGATGGGCAATACGGCGAAACATGAAAAAACAAGGGGTGTGAAAGGGTGATAGAATAAACATTTTTCCTCACGCCGAGTCTTAAAGAGCGTGTTAACATGTGACAACACACATGCTTTCAGCAATCACACCGTTACTCATCATACGTTAGGAGGCACTATGCGTCTTACCCTCGTGAATGCCTCAGATGTCATACGTGATGGCCTGGGCGCTGAACTTGTAGATGAATCGAATCAAACGATAGCGGAAGTATTTCGTTCTGATAAAACTCTGACGATAATCGTAAACACGTTCGGAAACGATATCCCACTGGACGCTATGGAAGAGCTTTTATCCTACGCTCGGAAATACCTTAAAACATTCGAAGACGGGCAGCCCCTTTCCAGCGCAACTAACTTTGGCACTCTTAGAAACTGAGATCCCGCTTTGGCAGGCAGAGGTGGTATTCTTTGCGGATCGTGCGTTCGGTTGGGTTTGTGTTCGGTTTCGCCAAGCATCCTAACAACATGCTCAATCCTGTTCGCTTCGCTCGCTGGACATCTCAAGGCTGCGCCTTGGGATGTCGGTTAACATAAACGTCAGGTGTAACCCATGAATTGTCATAATCATCGAGAAAATCCAGCTATTGCAATTGCAACATGCCGTGTGTGTTCGGTTGGTTTGTGCGACAGTTGTGGCATACCGGTTGAAAAGGGTTTTGTGTGCTCGGACGCCTGTCGCTCCCGATCTGAAGCTATCAATAAAATGCTTGACTCTCAAGAAGCCAGTTTTAGAGGTCATTTCAATTGGTTTTTCATGCCTGCCCTGTTAGTTGTTATCGGTGTCCTATTGGTCGGAGAAAGGGCGCTATTCGGAACCCCGGTCAATACAGTAAAAGTCATTATGGGCATCGTTCTGCTCGTTGTTGGTTTTGCTTACGTGTTCTACGTCATATACATAAAAAGAAATTTTCGCCCCTAACATTTCATTCAACCCGGACGCACTAACGCGCTCCGGTTAATTCTGGCGTTATGGTCAAAATGATGGCGGGCTGTGGTAAAAAGCTCGCCTGATTCTTTTTTTGGAGAAAACTCATGCCTCAATACCGTTCCCGCGCCTCTACTCATGGTCGCAACATGGCTGGCGCGCGCGCCCTCTGGCGCGCAACCGGCGTCAAGGAAGAAGATTTTGGCAAGCCCATTATCGCCGTGGTTAACTCATTTACCCAATTTGTGCCCGGACATGTGCATCTGAAAGATATGGGGCAACTGGTAGCGCGGGAAATCGAGGCGGCGGGCGGCATTGCCAAGGAATTCAATACAATAGCCATTGACGATGGCATTGCGATGGGACATGGCGGAATGCTCTATTCCCTGCCTTCCCGCGACCTGATTGCCGATTCGGTCGAATACATGGCGAATGCCCACTGCGCCGATGCCCTGGTCTGCATCTCCAACTGCGACAAAATCACGCCGGGTATGTTGATGGCTGCGTTGCGGCTCAATATTCCGGCGATATTCGTATCCGGCGGGCCGATGGAAGCCGGGAAATCCAGCGAACGCGGCGGCAAGGCGGTAAAGCTCGACCTGATTGACGCAATGATAAAAGCTGCCGACGCTTCGGTTTCCGACGAGGAAGTGGCGATGATCGAGCGTTCCGCCTGTCCTACCTGCGGTTCCTGTTCCGGCATGTTTACCGCCAATTCGATGAATTGCCTTAGCGAAGCCCTGGGGTTGTCCCTGCCGGGGAATGGCACGCTGGTCGCCACTCATTCCGACCGGAAGGCGCTTTTCCTGCGCGCCGGACGGCTTATTGCGGAATTGACCAGACGTTATTACGAAGCTGGCGACGAAACCGCGCTGCCGCGCAGTATCGCCAACCGCGCTGCGTTTGAGAATGCCATGAGCCTTGATGTCGCAATGGGCGGCTCGACAAATACTGTCTTGCATCTGCTGGCGATGGCGCATGAGGCCGGAGTGGATTTCGGCATGGCCGACATTGACGCGATTTCCCGCCGCGTGCCTTGTCTCTGCAAGGTTGCGCCCGCGACTGACCGGTATCATGTGGAAGATGTGCACCGCGCCGGCGGGGTGATGGGCATTCTTGCCGAACTCTCCCGCGCTGGCCTTGTCAATCGGAATGCGCCGACCGTTTATGCAAAAACCATCGGCGAAGCCATTGATGGCCATGATGTCAGCGCCATTACCGATTTAGGAGTCATGGAATTTTATAAATCCGCGCCGGGCGGCGCGCCTTCGCTTGAGGCGTTTTCTCAAAGCAGCCGCTGGACGGAGCTTGACCTTGACCGCACTCATGGCTGTATCCGCAATGTAGCCAATGCCTATTCACAGGATGGCGGCCTTGCCGTGCTTTACGGCAACATTGCGGTAAACGGCTGTATTGTGAAAACTGCCGGAGTGGATGAGTCAATCCTTGAATTTACCGGCAAGGCCAGGGTGTTCGAGAGTCAGGAGGATGCGGTGGAAGCTATTTTGGGCGACAAGATTGTGGCGGGCGATGTGGTGGTGATTCGCTATGAAGGGCCGCAGGGTGGGCCGGGAATGCAGGAAATGCTTTATCCCACCAGTTATTTGAAGTCGCGCGGCCTGGGTAAATCCTGCGCGTTGCTTACCGACGGACGCTTTTCCGGCGGCACTTCGGGGCTTTCCATAGGACATATCTCGCCGGAAGCTGCGAACGGCGGCGCGATTGGGCTGGTGGAGGAGGGCGATGTGATAGAAATTGGCATTCCCGCCCGCAGCATCAATCTCAAAGTGGCGGATGCGGAACTGCAAAAGCGTCGCGCCGCGATGGAAGCGAAAGGGGAAGCTGCCTGGCTGCCGGTTGATAGATGCCGCGTCGTGTCCGATGCCCTCAAAGCGTATGCGCTCTTCGCGGCTTCTGCCGATAAGGGCGGTGTACGCGATCTATCGCAGGTCGAGCGGAAGAGGAGGAGCGGACATGTGGATTGAAATCATTGCGCTTTTCGCCAATTTAAGGCAAAATAATATATTTTTCCAAGCCTGACAGACCTGCCAAAATCGCCGGTCGACATTTTTTAAGGAAGCGACATGAAAGAAGGAATTCATCCAGATTATGCGGATATCAAGGTTACTTGTTCCTGCGGCAACGCGTTTACAACTCGTTCCACGATGAAAAAGGCATTGCATGTGGAGGTTTGTTCCTCCTGTCATCCGTTCTACACCGGCAAGCAAAAGATCGTGGATACCGCCGGACGGGTTGAAAAATTCAACCAGAAGTTCGGCGCGTTGCGCGCTGGCAAGTCCGCTTGAATCTTTGACTGTGGATTTTCGCTGAAAGGCAGCCTTTGCTGCCTTTTTTGTAATTTTACATGCGATTTCCCGCCCTTCCGCACTCCCTGAAATTGCCGCCCACCGGCTGGACGCTGGCGGGGCTGCTTGCGTTCTACGTATTCGCCGGATTGTTCGGACACGACCCCTGGGCGAATGATGATGTGATCCATCTGGCTGTTGCCAGGGATTTTGTGGAGTCAGGGCATGGCTTTCATCTTTCGCTTGCCGGACAACCCTTTTTCGCGCCGCCTCTTTATTACTGGAGCGCGGCGCTCACGGAAGCAATCAGCGGCTGGCTTTTACCGACCCATGACGCCTTGCGGCTGGCAAGCGGCTTATGGACTGCTCTTACCCTGATGGCGCTCTATTATGCCGGACGGGAGATGTATGGACCGCAAGCCGCTGCCGCTACGCCGCTCCTGATGGCGGGCAGTTTTGGCCTCATCGTCTATGCCCATGAGGCGCAGCCATTGCTGATAATGCTGACCGCAATCAGTTTCTGGCTGCTGGCCTTTGCCTTGTTACCCAGAAAGCCCCGTCCCGCCATTCTGCTTCTTTGCCTTGCCTTTCTACTGGCGACGCTTGGCTCCGGGCTTGCCGGTCTCTTACTTCTGACGCTTTTGTATTTTTCGGTTTTTGCTTTTTTCAGGACGGCGCGACGAGAGGCGGGCAGATTGTTTTTTGCGCTGGCTGCAAGTCTGGCTTTGCTGCTTGCGGTCTCATCGCTCCTCTATCTTGCCGCGCCGGAATGGTTTTTGGGCTGGATGGTGCGCGAATGGGCATTATTAAGCGGCGAATGGCGTTATGGTCGTGAAATATGGTTTCTCATTGATGTTTTTCCTTGGTTTGCCTGGCCGCTTTGGCCGCTCGCTGGCTGGACTCTATGGCGCAATCGCCGCCGTTTGCTTCAGCCGGACATCATGTTGCCGCTTGCCGTTTTGGTTGTTTTGTTTTTGTTGTTGCCTGCTTGTTTTCCCGTGCGCCGGAGCGCGGCGATGCTTCTCCTGCCGTCATTGGCGCTTTTGGCGACTCCCGGAGTTCTGACCTTGCGCCAGGGCGCGGCCAACGCCTTTGACTGGTTTTCCGGCATGGTGTTTACCGTGTTTGCCATACTTTTATGGGTAGGCTGGAGCGCCGCGGTTTTCGGGTATCCGACCAAATTGGCGGAACGGGCGGTTGTCTTGAAGCCGGGCTTTGTGGGACAGTTCGATCTGTGGTTTTTTGCGCTGGCGATCATTGTCACCCTGTGGTGGCTGTGGCTTTTGCTGGCGATGCCGCGTTCGCCCTATCGTTGCCTGGTTCGCTGGAGCGCAGGATTTACGATTGGCTGGCTGCTTGCGGTTTCTCTCTGGCTGCCGTGGGTTGATCACGGCAAGAGTTATCGCAGCGTGGCGACCAGTCTGGCAGCCGCAATACCGGAAGAACACAGGAATTGCATTGCGGAACGACAGATAGGGCAGGCGCAAATCGCCTCTTTCGCCTATTTTGAAGGACTGCGCTTTCTGCCCTTGCATGGGGAAGGCAGGAATTGCCAATGGCTGATTTTGGCCGGAAGGCGTTTGCAGACAGAATGGAAATGGATACAGCCCGGCGAAGAATGGCGACGGGTATGGGAAGGCAATCGTCCCGGCGATCGCCGCGAGCGTTTCCGGCTATACCGGCGCGAGACGGCAGACGAGTGGCATGATTGACGACGATGAATTTTGCGCGTTAATTCAGGTTACTGCTGAAAGGCGTTCTTCCACCAGCGGCGTAAGCTCCAATGGCATAAACCGATTGGCGGAGTACAGGTAATCCTCGCTGGAGCCGTCGACGATACGGATAAAGCCTGGCCGATTTTTCGTCATCAATGACCTGATACAGCTTGAGCGGTTCCAGGCAGACCTCGTAGCCTGTATTGTCCAGACAAACAGACCATTTTGTCATAACAGTTCCTTTACCTTCAGTTGAACCTTGCCGACACCGTGCGCCTCTTGACCCAAGGCCCCGTCTGCCTATGCCTTGTTTTTCAAGCGACGCCGCAAATCTTTGTCCGCATGGTATGTAAATACTGGCATCATAAAACGTATTTTTGTTCCGTCCTTCATTTTGAGCAGGACGGCATACACAACGTTATCTGGTCTGGCGGGAGCGCCCGTGGCTAGCCTCATGGAGACAATCTGCGTAAAGAGGTATTCCTGCCCCTGCCCTGCGTTGCGAATCAGCAGAAAATCCCCGCAGTCATACACCTCATCAACCAGCGATTGTCCTCTTGTCTGGCTATAGATTCCCCAGCCGATACCGAACAGGATCAAGACAGCAGCCATAATAACGCCGCCCACGGGATCATCAGCAGCGGTCAAAAACGCCAGAATAGCTGCAATAATGGATGCAAATACGATACCCCATAACACATTACGTTTATGGAAATCTGTTGCATATGGCGCGGAAATCAATTTTTTATCGGTCATGCTTGCAGTATAGTGCATATCCCATAGATTGGGGTTCGCGTTCCGCCTATTCCAACTATACGCAGTCGTGAAGCGAATCATTTTTGAGCGTCAATCGTTGTTTTTCCGAACAAAAACGTATGAGGCGGGTTGTCATGTCTTCCTCTGAAGCCAGGTAGGTGCGCCATTTTTGCGCGTGTATGGTTAGCTCATCCAGCGCGGCGTGATCATCGCGTAGCCATGACCAGAAGCGATGGATGGCATTCTCATCAAAATCCGCGCCATTCCAGGATCGCCAGAAATCCAGAAGCAATGGGCGCGGGCGATAGCGTTCGGCAAAGGCGGCAAGTTTGGCGTGATGCGCGTTTTCCGTCTGCGGATAGGCTTGCCATACGAAGGGTTTGCCCGCCCATTGGGCGCGGACAAATGAATCTTCGCCGCGCGCGAAATTGAAGTCAGAAACGAACAGCAGCGTGTCGTAAGCCTCTTGCGGCAGGAATGGAATGGGAAGCAGGCGGACATTGCCCACCCGCCAGCCGGACGGTTTGCCAAGGCGTGCGTACAGGGCGTTGCAAGGCTGTCCGGGCGGGACAAGACAGAGGATAGGGCGTAAGGATGATGTCTGTTCCCAGGCTTTGATGAGCGCGGCAAGCGGCGCGTTTTCGTAGCAGAACAGGCTAAGCAAAAGGGCGTCGGGCTGATCTTCAATGCCAAGCGAGGCAAGGAACTCGGCTCGGCAACGTTGCCGGACGAATATATCGGACTCCCGCAGCAATCCGCCGCTCGCCGGGGTAAAGCCGGGGAAGAAAAAGTATTTGACGAGTTGTAAGCGAGGGTGCGGCGAGGCAAGTCCGTGGCAGTCTTCTATCCATTCCTCGGCGCTCAAGTATTCCAGATTGATCCAACAGGGCGCACTTTCCTTGTTGACCGCGCTTGTTGCCGCCATGCCTTGCAGATAAGGCGCGGGCAATTCGCAGGCGAAGGCTTCGATAACGATGTCGGCTATTTCCGGCATTTCTGCGCCATTTGGCCAGGGGCTGATTTCCACAGCGTCGTCCCGTTGCGGCGCGATCAGGGACAGGGGCGCGGGATTATCCAGCCAGAGGCGGACGCGCAATCCGCGCTCGCTTGCCAGTTGTCGCGCCAGACGCCAGCAAACGCCAAGGTCGCCGAAGTTATCAACGACCCGGCAGAAGATGTCCCAATGTTGCGGAGATTGCCGTAACCCCTTGGACATGTCACGTTAATACGCCATCAGCACAAATTCCCAATCAGGAGCGGATGGGCAATGATGGCGAATCTCAAACTTGTAATCCAGCCCCCAGCTCTCAATCAAGGGCTTGATTTCAAAAAAGTCCTTGAATGTGTGGTAAAGCGAAATGATGAGGAGCGGTTTTTGTTCTGTTATCGTGTTTTTGGCTCCGAGTATTGTGTCATATTCTGCCCCTTCGACATCCAGTTTTATCAAGCCAACACTAAGCGCTTGCTGTTCCACAAATTCGTCTATTGAAACAACGTCAACCTGATAGACATTTGCCTTGTTAAATGCTCCCGGAAAAAGGTGCGCCATGGCAGTTGCGCCGCCATCAGACACACCGCGTGAATGGAAAGTTAATGTTCCCTTTGATCTTCCCAATGCCGCAGGGATTATCTCAATCCGATCCTTTCTCTCGCCCAATACATCCGCATTGTCCATAAGGGTTTGCTCCATTATAGGGAGCGTGTCTGGATTCGGTTCAAAAGTATATACTTTCCTGGGATTATATTCCGTGAATATCATTGCGGAGTCGCCGCAATAACCGCCCCCATCAATGACATCTTTGCCAACTACTTTTTTCTGCATTTCCGACGGAAATTGGTTAAGCCCATAATGCAGTGCCATATGATATGGCAGATGGGGAAATGCGCTCAGAGACTGCTCTATGAAGGGAGGGGGAGGGGGGAGATTATAAGGACAGCAGTATGCCTGGGCGATGGATAAGATACGCTTCTGTTCCTCGCAGTCAAGCGGGAGCGCCAGATTTACGCCGGACATCCGCCTTGCGATAAAACGAACCGCAATCTCATGACTTAACTGATCGGTTCCTGCCACAAGATTTTCCAGAAGATTTCCCAACACTTCTGATTTTTCCGTTATATTTTCACCAGTCATTTCAGCTTCCTTTGTCTGCTTGCATTCATCCGGTATTGATCCTGCGTCTCAAAGAAGCCCCGCCATTTATGGCAGGGTGAGCGAGCACCGCTATGCCGACCAAATGGACAGAGTGTAATGGTTTTTCGCTTAAGCGCACAAGGAGCAATGTCGAGAAATTCCCGACCTTGCCCGGAGCGCCTCAAAGTGTGGCACAATAGCCGAGTGTATGATGAAAAATCGCAGGGTTATACGATGAAATTCTTTGCAATACTCTTCTTTTTTCTGTCTGGCGTCGCAGGCGCGGTCGAGGTCGGGCTGGCTGGAATCATGGGCAGCAAGGCGCTGCTGGTGATTGACGGCGGTAATCCCCGCGCGTTCGCTGTAGGCCAACAACATAACGGTGTCAAGGTGATCGCGGTGCAGGCGCAAAGCGCCATCCTGGAGATTAACGGGCAGCGTCGCACCTTGCGGATAGGGCAGAACGCGATAAGCAGCGTCTCCGCCGGTCAGGAAGGCGCGACCGCAAGACTGACGGCGGATAGCACTGGACATTTTCTTGCGAACGGTCAGATCAACGGGCGTTCGGTGAGGTTTATGGTAGATACCGGAGCGTCTTCCGTTTCCCTCGGATCTTCCGATGCGCGGCGGCTGGGGCTTGATTTGAGCAAGGGCGCGCGCGGGCAAACAATGACGGCCAATGGGGTTGCCAGCGTTGTTCTGGTCAAGCTGGACACGGTGAGAGTTGGCGATATTACCCTGCGTAATGTGGATGCCACGGTGCTGCAACAGGACTTGCCTTTTGTTCTTTTGGGCATGAGCTTTCTCAATCGTACCAGTATGCAGCGCGAGGGCGACACTATGGTTCTGAAACAGCGGTTTTGAAGATGGCGCTGGAGGTCGAGCGTCTTTTTTCCCTGCTGTCGCCGGAGCCTCTTCCGCCTACCGACGAAGACGATTTCAACCATAAGCCGCATGGGGCGGAAGAAAACCTTGCCCCGGCGGCGGTGTTGATTGCCATTATTCCGCGCCCGGCGGGCGAACATGTCCTGCTGACCCAACGTACCGACCATCTGAACGATCACCCTGGGCAAATCAGCTTTCCGGGCGGACGCATGGAAACCGGCGATGCCAGTCCGGCGCATACCGCGTTACGCGAGGCATGGGAAGAAATCGGCCTTTCCCCTTCCTTGCCGCGCATCCTTGGTTATCTGCCCGACTATCGCACGGCTACGGGGTTTCTCATCCACCCTGCCGTTGCCTGGATTGAGCCGCCTTTTACGCTTTTGCCGGATGTTTTTGAAGTCGCGGAAGTCTTTGAAGCGCCGCTGGCTGCCATTTTCGATCCGAATCGCCGCCGCCGCGAACACATTTTCTACAAGGGACGACAACATGCCTATCATGTGATCGAATGCGAAACAGAAGGGGGCGTCAACCGCCGCATTTGGGGAGCCACCGCCGGAATGCTGCTTGCCTTGCAGCGGCAGCTGGCGGATGTTTTATAGCGTGTTCCGCAAATAACAATACGGTCGAGGAACGCGCTTTATAAAAAGGTGGCTAACTCCAGCTTTGCCGGTGTAGGGGTTAAAAATTTTTAACCCCTACGCCGCAAGCGGGAGAGGGAAAGCCTTGCTCACATGCCCAATCTCTCGGAATGAACGCGAAGGCGGGAGTCCAGAAGTCATCAATTTTTCTTTAACACCGTATTTTTTGCCTTTGGCAGCAGGGCAGGGTAGTCCTGTGAAAAATGCAGACCCCGGCTTTCCTTCCGGCTCAAGGCGGAGCGGACAATCAGTTCGGCATTGACAACCAGGTTTCTAAGTTCGATCAGATCGTGGCTTATCCGGTGATGGGCGTAGAAATCGTCAATCTCGCGGCGCAGCAGACGGATGCGGTGCAAGGCGCGGTTCAAACGGTCGGTAGTGCGGACAATGCCTACATAATTCCACATCAGGCGGCGCAATTCGTCCATATTGTGGGTGATAACAATGGCCTCGCTGGCTTCGGTGACGAGGCTTTCATCCCATTTTGGCAGAGCAGGGCGGGGGATGGAAGGTTGCGAAAAAATGTCTTCCGTCGCGGCTTTGGCGAATACCAGGCATTCGAGAAGGGAGTTGGATGCCAGCCGATTTGCGCCGTGCAGACCCGAATAGGAAGATTCGCCGATGGCGTAAAGTCCGGGAAGGTCGGTGCGCCCCGCCCGATCAATGAGAATGCCGCCGCAAGTGTAGTGGGCGGCTGGAACTACGGGTATCGGCGCGACTGTGATGTCAATTCCCAGGCTTAAGCATTGAGCGTAAATGTTGGGGAAGTGCGCGATGATAAAGTCCTTGCCCTTGTGGGAAATGTCGAGAAATACGCAATCCAGCCCCCATTTTTTCATTTCAAAGTCAATGGCGCGGGCGACCACATCGCGGGGAGCCAATTCTTCGCGCTCATCGTGCGCGGGCATGAACCGGCTGCCGTCCGGCAATTTCAAAATTCCCCCTTCGCCCCGCACTGCCTCAGAAATCAGAAAGGATTTTTCCGACGGATGATAAAGACAGGTAGGATGAAACTGGATGAATTCCATGTTTGCGATTCGACATCCTGCTCGCCATGCCATTGCGATTCCATCGCCGGTGGAAGTATCGGGATTGGTCGTGTGCAGATAGACCTTGCCGGCGCCGCCTGACGCCAGAATGGTATGGGAGGCGCTTACCGTGTGAGTCTCCCCGCTGATGCCGTCAAGCACATAAGCGCCATGACAGCGGTTTTCGGGCAAGCCCAATTTTTTGCCGGTGACAAGTTCGATTGCGAAATGGTGTTCCTTGACTTTTATGCCCGGATGTTGATGCAGCAGGCTGGTCAGCGTATGCTGCACGGCCTGCCCGGTCGCGTCCGCGACGTGAATGATGCGGCGGGCGCTGTGTCCGCCTTCTAGAGCCAGGTGATAGCCGGAATGATCCTTGGTGAAGGGAACGCCTTGCTCAATCAGCCATTCAATCGCCGAGCGACCGTTTTCCACCACAAAACGGGTTGCGCCCGGATCGTTCAAGTGAGCGCCCGCAATGAAGGTATCCTGAATATGCGCTTCTATGGAATCCTGATTGTCAAGCACGGCTGCGATTCCGCCCTGGGCGCGGTTGGAGGCGGACTCTCCCAGAGTTCGCTTGCTGACCAATAAAACTTTTGCGCCGCGATTGGCAAGATGCAGGGCGGCGGACTGTCCCGCCAGCCCGCTGCCGATAATCAGAACGTCGTAATTCACAATGGCTCCGTATGTTTCAGTCTGCGTCAATTTTAGTGTCGTGCAGGTTCAGGTATGATTCCCGGAAAAGCGCGCTTGTCTGTTCGGCATCCGGGCGCGGCGTCAGCCAACTTACCACCGGCACGATCGCCAGTCCGGCAAGCATCGCCAATGCGCCCGCGTTGATGGGCGATGCCATGGCGTCAGGCTTCACAAATCCTATCGCCATGTTTCCGCACACCAGAGCCACGGCGAAGATGAAACATGCCCAAACGCTTGCCGTGGTTGTGCGCTGCCAGTAGAGTCCGTACAGGAAGGGGGCGATGAACGAACCCGCCATAGCGCCCCAACTGATTGCCATGAGTTGCGCGATAAATATCTTCGGCGAGTTGTACTGGAAGAGCGCGATTCCCATTGAGACAAGCACGAAAACCACAATAAACAGCCTGATCGAGATGACTTGCGCTTTGGTATTCAATTCCCGGATGAATCTGCCCTTCAGGAAATCCAGCGTCAGCGTGGAGCTTGACGCCAGCACCAGCGCGCTCAAGGTCGACATGGAGGCGCTCAATACCAGCACCACCGTAAGGCCGATCAGCAAGTCCGGTATATTCTGGAGCATGGCGGGAATGATCGAATCGAAGACAGGCGACCCGGCTTTGGTGTATTCGATGCTGCCTGCGGTCAGACGGGCAAATCCGCCCAGGAAGTAACTGCCGCCTGCTATCACTATTGCGAATATGGTCGAGATAACAGCTCCGCGCTTGATCGCGTCAATGCTTTTGATTGCGTAAAACTTCTGCACCATCTGCGGCATTCCCCAGACGCCCAGAGAAGTCAGCACGAACACGCCCGCGAGATCAAAGAGACTAGTTCCGAAGATTGAGACGTAAGCGCCTTGCATCCCCATCATGCCGGGCGCGTCAGCGGGTATTTGCGAGAGCGTGATCATCGCCTGGGTAAAACCGCCATAATTCACCAGCACGGCGATGATCACGGCTATGATGCCGAACAGCATGATGCAGCCCTGCACAACATCGTTGATGGCTGTCGCCATATATCCGCCCATGACCACGTAAATACAGGTCAGTATCGCCATGGCTATGATGCACCATTCGTAAGGCACGCCGAACGCCATGTCAAAGAGCCTGGAGAGTCCGTTAAAGACTCCGGCTGTGTAGGGGATCATGAAAATGAAGATGATGGCGGCGGCGGCAATGCGTAGGCCGGGGCTTGAAAACCTGGCGCCGAAAAATTCCGGCATGGTTTGCGCCTGTAGATGATGGGTCATTGCCCGCGTTCGCGCCCCGAGCACATACCAGGCCAGGAGACTGCCGATGAATGCGTTGCCAAGGCCGATCCAGATTGCCGCCATGCCGTATTTCCAGCCGAACTGTCCGGCATAGCCGATGAAGACTACTGCCGAAAAATACGAAGTGCCGTAGGCGAATGCGGAGAGCCAAGGTCCGACCTTGCGTCCGCCGAGCACGAAGCCGTCTACATCGCGTGTGCTTTTGCGGGCGTAGAAGCCGATATAGATTGTCACGGCGAAGAACGCCGCCATCATGAGTATTTTCAGAATCATGCGCGCCTTGTTTTTCCCGCCAAAGCCTGAAGGAAAGAAGGGAAGGGCGCGTAACGCGCCCCCGACAACTCCCTCGCAAGCCAGAGCGTCAAAAAAATGGGTAATTATGCCTTATCGCCTTTCGGAAGTGTTGCGTTCCTTTAAGTCGCCCCAGCCTGAAGGCAGGGGATTCCTCGGCACAGGTTAGAGATGCCCTCGGCTCCAAAAACAATCTCGCTCACCTCGCCATTCACTTCGAGGATTGCGCTTAACAAGTGTTCAAACGCTTCAGCAATTGCATAAATGCTCGAAAAACAGCCGCAGGTATGATAGGATTCTGACCTGTACGTCGCGCATGGCAGTTTGGCTTGCGCCTCGCCAAAAGCGTCCCGAATTTGCGGCACCGGGCGGCTGACAAGAAATAAGGCTGACAAGGAATAAAATTCATGCGCTTGGCTTTTCTTGACAACTATTTTCACATAACGGAAAGCGGCAGTTCCGTCCGCACGGAGGTTCTGGCGGGGGTGACCACTTTTCTGACCATGTGTTACATAATCGCGGTCAATCCCGCGCTATTGGCGGATAAAGCCGGCATGGATCAAGGCACGGTTTTCGTCGCCACCTGTCTGGTCGCGGCTTTGGGCAGCCTGCTCATGGGAGTCGTTGCCAGGTATCCGATAGCGATTGCTCCCGGCATGGGTCTGAATACCTACTTCGCCGTGGTTATCTGCGCGGGAATGAGTGTGGATTGGCGAGTCGCGCTGGCGGCCACATGCGTGTCCGGCGTAGTATTGCTGTTGTTGGGGCTTTTTAAAATACGGGATACCATCATTCACGGCATTCCTTTTTCCCTGCAAATCGCGATCTGCGCAGGGATCGGGCTGTTCCTTGCCCGCATTGCCCTGGAAAACGCGGGTGTTCCCTTCGGCGGCGCGGCGGATGCCGCAGCCGCGAGCCTGGGCGATCTGCGCTCTCATGAATCCTGGCTTGTTATCTTCGGATTTATCCTGATCCTGGTCATGCACGTTTTTCGGCTTCCCGGCGCGATAATCACCAGCATTCTCCTCGTGACCCTGATTGCCGGTCTGCTTGACCTCAACCAGTTCCACGGCGTCGCGGCGATGCCTCCTGCCTTCTCGCCCGCCTTTGTGGAAATGGATTTCAGCGGACTGTTCACCATTGACATGTTAGGCATAATTTTTGTCTTCTGTCTCATTACCTTGTGTGACAGTGCCGGAACCCTGGTCGGCGTAGCCAATCGCGCCGGTTTGTTGAAGGATGGAAAATTGCCGCGCCTGAAAGGAGCGCTGTTTGCCAACTCTACCGCCATTATTGCGGGAGGCGCGTTGGGAACCAGTCCTACCGTAGCCTATATCGAATCGGCTGCCGGGGTTTCTGCCGGGGGACGCACGGGTTTGACCGCCGTCGTGGTGTGCTGCCTGTTTGTGGCGAGCCTGTTTTTCTTCCCGCTGCTGCAGTATATCCCTATTTATGCGACCACGCCCGCGCTTCTTTATGTCGCCATGCTGATGATGCAGGAGGTGGGCAAGATTGACTGGCAGGATATTGCCGAGACTGTTCCCGCTTGTCTGACGATAGTCTGTATGCCGTTTACCCATTCTGTTGCCAACGGTATTGCCGCCGGATTCATCAGTTTTGTGATAATCAAATGTCTGACGGGTTCCGCCCGGCAGATTTCCGCTGTCGTCTGGGTTGTCGCTGGTCTTTGGGTTCTAAAATACATCTATTTGGGTTTATGAGGCGATTTGAAGTGATGTGCGGGAGAGGCAAAATACCCCATCCCCTCTCCCGTTTGCGGCGTAGGGGTTAAAAATTTTTAACCCCTACAGCGGCGTGGTTAGTCCCATAGCAACGTTATTTGTGGAAAGAGCTATAAACACATTGCTGCACAATGCAGACTTGATACTGCTGATTTTCAGGGGCGCAGCGGGAAACAGCGCTGCGGGGAAACATACGGGTAAACAACGCTTGACATTTCATGGGCTTTCCGCTTTAATCTACTAAACACATATGAATTGTGTGAGTCACAGTTGTCAACCTGTGGTTGTCAGTTCATATTCGCCAACCCTTTGCTACGAGAGACTAACCATGAAGCCTGAAACAGCCTGCATCCACGCCGCCAGGGATAGATCCCATTCCACCGGCGCGGTGGCGGTTCCGATTTATCAATCCGCGACGTTTGCCCATCCCGGCGTCGGTCATAGCACCGGATACGATTATTCCAGGACGCAAAACCCCACCCGCGAACATGTCGAAAATCTGCTCGCCGCGCTGGAAGGCGGCGTGAGCGCGTCCGCGCACGCAAGCGGAATGGCGGCTATCTCCACGCTCATGGAATTATTCTCGCCCGGCGACGAAATAATCGCCACAGACGACCTGTACGGAGGCTCTATCCGGCTATTCGATCATGTATCCACAAAAAATGGCGTTGCCTTGCGATATGTAGATACATCCGATTTGTCGGCGATTGAGGCCGCGATTACCAAGGCGACCAAGGCCATATTCATTGAAACGCCCACGAATCCAATGATGAAAATAACCGATATTGCGGGCGTAAAGGCGCTGACAGGCGAGCGGGACATTCTCCTGATTGTTGACAACACGTTTCTGACGCCGTATTTCTTCAATCCGATTCTGCTCGGCGCGGATATTGTCATCCACAGCGGCACGAAGTACCTTGCTGGACATAATGATACCCTCGCCGGTTTTCTCGTCATAAAATCGGCGGAAATCGCCGATAGACTGCATTTCTTGAAAAACACAATGGGCGGCGTGCTCTCCCCCTTTGACGCCTTTCTGGTCGCGCGCGGGATAAAGACGCTTGCCATTCGCATGGAAAGGGCGCAGCAAAACGCCATGATTATCGCCCAATGGCTGAAAGAGCAGCCTAAGGTTACAGCGGTTCATTATCCCGGCCTGCCTTTGCATCCGGCCTATGAGTTATCCAGACGGCAGGCGCGAGGCTTTGGCGCGATGATCAGCTTTTCGACAGACAGCGTTGAGACCGCGCAAAACATTCTGAACAAAACGGAACTGATCCTGTTTGCCGAGAGCTTAGGCGGAGTGGAAACGCTGGTGACTTATCCTGTCACCCAGACGCATTCCTATGTGCCGGAAGCGGAACGCATGAAGCGAGGGATAGACGACAAACTGCTCCGCCTCTCGGTCGGCATCGAGGCGGCGGAGGATATTATCGGCGACTTGGAAATGGCGATGAAATGAGTTACGACTTTGACAACATCATCGAGCGGCGCGGGACAAACTCCCTGAAATACGATTTTGCCCTTGAGAGGGGAAAACCGGAGGGGCTTTTGCCGCTTTGGCTGGCCGATATGGATTTTTCCGCGCCGCCGGAAGTTCTGGCGGATATTCAACAAGCCGTAAGCCACGGGATATTCGGCTACAGCGAACCGAAGGACGACTATTACGCAGCGGTGGCGGATTGGTTTGGCTCGCGTTTTGGCTATCAGACAGAGCGATGCGAAATCATCAAGACGCCCGGAATTGTTTTTGCCTTGGCGCAGGCGGTTCGCGCCTTGACAGAGCCTAATGATGCCGTGATGATTCAAACGCCGGTCTATTACCCGTTCTTTGAGGTTGTCCGCGCCAACGGCAGAAAGCTGGCGACTAATCCGTTGCTATATGCGGACGGACGTTATTCCATCAATTTTGAGGATTTTGAGCGCAAGATCGCGGACAATGGCGTAAAGTTGTTTATTTTGTGCAGTCCGCATAATCCGGTCGGCAGGGTGTGGAGGCAGGAGGAACTGGAAAGGCTGAACGACATTTGCGTGAAGCAAAATGTCACCGTCGTGTCGGATGAGATTCACTGTGATTTTGTCTGGTCAAGGCATACGCATATTTGTTTTGGTCTGGTGAATGAAAATGCCATCATTGCCACCGCGCCCGGCAAGACCTTTAATGTTTCCGGTTTGCAGGCTTCCAACCTCTTTGTCAGGAACAGGGATTTGCGGGACAGATTGAAAGCCGAAATCAGCCGGAGCGGATATAGCCAGTTGAACACGCTCGGCCTTGTCGCCTGCCAAAGCGCCTACACGAAGGGCGGGGCGTGGCTGGAGGAATTGAAAGCGTATCTGATGGAAAACATACAGGCCACGCGGGAGTTTATGGCGACCAGGCTTCCGAAAATCAGGCTTGTGGAGCCAGAAGGAACCTATCTTCTCTGGCTGGATTTTTCGCAGTACGGGCTGACGCAGAATGAACTTGATCGCCGCGTCACGGAAGGCGCAAAGCTGTGGCTTTCCAGCGGAACGATATTCGGCTCGGACGGCAAGGGGTTTCAGCGTATCAATATCGCTTGTCCGAGGGCGACGCTCTTTGACGCGCTGGGCAGGCTGGAAAAGGAATTTGCAGGGTTGTCCTGAAAATTTGATCAACAGGAGAAGCAGGAGAAACAGATGAAAATCTCGACAAAAGGAAGATACGCGCTACGGATGCTCCTTGATTTGGCGGAGAATAAAAACGATGGATTCATTGCGCTGAAGGATATAGCGGAGCGGCAAGGCATTTCCAAAAAGTATCTTGAGCAGATTGTGACATTGCTCAACAACTCGGATATGCTGCGAACGAACCGGGGGTATCAGGGCGGGTATATGCTCGCAAGGGAGCCGGAGCAATATACGGTAGGTCAAATCCTGAGGATCACCGAGGGAAAGCTCTGCCCGGTCGCCTGTATGGAGGACGAGCCGAGCCAGTGCGAGCGCAGCCGTTTTTGCAAGACGCTTCCCGTATGGCGCGGTTTGGAAAGGGTGTTGAACGAGTATCTCGACAGCATCACCCTTCAGTCAATAATTGACGATTACAAAGACGCGGATGAATACTACATTTAGAGCGGTTGCGGCGTTATTGCGAGCGGGGCAATCCTGCGTGCCAAATTCGTAGGGGCGACCGTCCTTGGTCGCCCGCACAGCGATTTCGCGCAATAACCGAAATAACGTCATAATTGATTGCGACGTTGTTATGCCAAACCATATTCATATGATTGTGTCTTTGGAAACTGGCGACCGGGGACGGTCGCCCCTACGGTTTCTCCCATCTCCTGTTTGCCTGATCGTCATTCCCGCGAAGGCGGGAATCCAGTACGGTTCTAAAAGCTACGACAACTTTCCAGAACAGGACAGGAGCGAGATTTCTATACAGAAATGCCAGAGGAACGGAAAGGCTAGTCTGGATTCTCGCCTAAGCGGGAATGACGCATGATTAGGTGCGGGAGAGGGCGGCTACTCGCGGCGTAGACATGAATGGAGGAGGGGTTGTCCCATCTCCCACTCGCTTTGATGCTACAGGCGGGAGAGGGGAGCAAAGCGTATTTTCCCTGGCAGTCGCGTTATTTACAGAAAGCGCTGTAAATCGAAACCGCTCTAGACGCGAAACGCGGTCAATCAAAGATATAATCCATTACCGGAAATAACTCCCTTCCCAACATCAGCAGGAATGACAAAAAGGATTACTATGCCAAACCCCGAACTAGCCGCAGCATTGCGTAAGAGATGGTACGTTGTTTTACTCGTTTTGGCAGCTATCGGCGGCGCCGTCTGGTTTTTTTCGACTCACGAGTTGGACGCGATAGACCTGCTAAGCCGCTACGGATACGTGGTTATTCTGGTGTGGACATTTCTGGAAGGCGAAACCTGCGTCATCATCGCGGGCATGTTGGCCAACAAACTGAACCTGAATCTCTGGCTTATCGCCCTGTGCGCCTTTATCGGCAGTTTCAGCATTGACCAGATCATGTTTGCCCTCGGCAAGTATAAGGGCGAGTCCATGCTGAGCTACTTTCCCCGCATGGCCAAAAATGTGGACAGGGCATCCGGACTCTTCAAAAAATATGATGTCGCGCTGATTCTTGGCTTTCGTTTTATTTACGGAGTACGCAATGTGACCGCGATTCTTCTGGGCATCAGCAAAGTAAATCATGCAAAGTTTTTTATACTTAACTTTATCGGCGCGAGCATATGGGCTTTGACCTTCACTTTCGGCGGCTACTATGCGGGTAAAGCCTTTTTGCGGTTCATCGGCATGGTGGGGTATGGACTTCTGTCCGTCATCCTGCTTGTTTTGGCCATTGGCGGGCTTGTCTGGCACATTCGATCCAAACGTTCCGCCAAAAACGTTGCGGAGATTGATCAACCCGATAGGTGAGCGGCGTGAGCGCCAACATTGTGTCCATCCAACAATCGCGTGTGTGTTGGGGTTCGCGTTTCGCTTCCCCCAACATTGCCGGTGAGTTACCCCAACCTGAAGGCTGGGGCTTCCTCGCCACAGATGAGTGGAGCCTCTCCGCAAAACAACTGTCTCGCTCACCTCGCCATTCATTTCGAGGCTTCTTCGAGACACGTGGTCAAGCCATTGCCAAAGCCTGATCCAGATCGGCGATAAGGTCGTCTTTGTGCTCGATGCCGATGGATAGACGAATCATGTCCTCGGAAATGCCCACCTTCGCCAATCCTTCCGGGGAAAGCTGGCTGTGGGTGGTAGAGGCGGGATGACAGACAAGGCTCTTGCAATCGCCTATGTTGACCAGACGGATAAAGAGTTTCAGCGCGTCCTGAAAGGCGATGCCGCTTGCCTTTCCGCCCTTCAGGCCAAACGTGAGAATGCCGGAAGCCAAGCCTTGCATGTACTTTTGCGCGAGATGGTTATCGGGATGATTTTTCAGTCCTGCGTAATTAACCCAATGTACTTTCGGATGCCCTGCAAGATGACGCGCTATGGTAAGCGTGTTTTCACAAGTGCGCTCCATACGCAGCGCCAGGGTTTCAATGCCTTGCAGAATCAAAAAAGCGTTGAAGGGGCTTATCGCCGCGCCCATAGCCCTTAGCATAATGACGCGGGCGCGGCCTATGTACGCAGCCGCCCCCATTGCCTCTGTGTAGACCATGCCGTGATAGGCCGGATCAGGCTCGTTCAGGCAGCGGAATTTTTCCCGATGCTCCGCCCAGGGAAAACGCCCGCTGTCGACGATGACGCCGCCTACCGAGTTGCCGTGCCCGCCCAGATACTTGGTCAATGAATGGATTACGATGTCCGCGCCGTGCTCAAAAGGACGGCAAAGGACAGGCGAAGGCACGGTGTTGTCCACAATCAGCGGGATATGATGCCGATGTGCAATCTCGGACAACGCGGCGAAATCCGCAATCTTGCCCAACGGATTGCTGATGGCTTCGCAAAAAATGGCCTTGGTATTCGCGTCAATATGCTGTTCGAAATCGTCATTGGAGTTTGCAAAGCGGACAGATATGCCGTAATCCGGCAGGACATGGGCAAACAGGGTATTGGTTCCGCCGTACAAGGCGGAGGATGTTACGATGTTGTCGCCTGCCTGGGCGATGTTCTGAATTGCGACTGTAATTGCGGCCATGCCGGAAGCAAGCGCAAGGGCTGCAATCCCGCCTTCCATCTCGGCCATCCTTTTTTCCAGCACGTCATTGGTTGGGTTCATGATTCGGGTGTAGATGTTGCCCGGAATCTTCAAGCTGAACAAATCCGCGCCATGCTGCGAATTGTCAAAGGCGTAGGATGTCGTTTGATACACCGGCACGGCGGCGGCATGGGTGTGCGGGTCGGGGCTGTAACCGCCATGTACGGCAATGGTTTCCTGATGCATGATAATTCTCCAGGTGAATTTTAGATGTCAAACAACGGCGTCGACAGATACCGTTCTCCGGTATCCGGCAGGACGACGACAATGGTTTTTCCATTGTTTTCCGGACGCAGGGCTATCTCTGTCGCTGCCCACGCCGCCGCCCCTGAGGAAATTCCGACTAAAAGGCCTTCCGTTCGCGCAATCTCCCTGCTCGTACTGAAGGCGTCATCATTTTGCACGGTTATGATCTCATCGTAAATAGCCGTGTTCAGCACCAGAGGGACAAAGCCCGCGCCGATACCCTGTATTTTGTGCGGACCGGAACGTCCTTCCGACAAAACGGGCGAATCAGCGGGTTCGACCGCCACGATTTTGAGATTGGGGTTCTTTTCTTTCAGAAATTCTCCCGCGCCGGTGATAGTGCCCCCGGTTCCGATACCGGAGACGAAAATATCAATCTTTCCGCCGGTATCTTCCCAGATTTCGGGGCCGGTGGTTTCCCGATGAATCTTCGGGTTTGCGGGATTGTCAAACTGGGTCGGCATGAAAGCGCCCGGCGTCTCGGCTGCCAATTCCTCGGCTCTGGCGATTGCGCCTCTCATACCCCTGGCTCCTTCTGTCAGCACAAGTTCCGCGCCGTATGCGGCAAGGAGCTTGCGGCGCTCAATGCTCATGGTTTCCGGCATGGTAAGGATGACGCGGTAGCCTCTGGCTGCGGCGACAGAGGCAAGACCGATTCCGGTATTGCCGCTGGTGGGCTCGATGATTACATCTCCAGGCTTCAGTTTCCCGCTCTGCTCCGCGTCATGGATCATGGCCCAGGCAATGCGATCCTTTACGCTGCCTGCCGGATTGTAGTACTCCAGCTTGGCGATGATCGTCGCGCCCAGTTTGCGCGCTTCTCCGTACTTTCCGAGCGAGAGCAGCGGGGTCTTTCCTATAAGGTCGGTGAGGTTGTTTGCGATTCTTGGCATGGCAGTTATCCTATAAAACATACGGGCTTGGTATGTTTATTTTACACAACCTCAAATTTTTGTCAACAAATTTTTGCATTGAGGGCGCAAATGCCGGGATTCACCATGCTGTCCATGAACTATAATCAAGTCGCAACATCCTTGAGAGCTGAACATGCAAGGCAGTTTCAGGAAAAATGAGATGACATCAAGATTTGAAAACAAACATGTTGTTGTAACGGGAGGAGCCAGGGGGATCGGACGCTGTATCTCCGAGGCATTCCTGCGCGAGGGCGCGGCGATCACTATCATTGACCTTGACAAGCAGGCGGGCGAGCAATTGCAGAGGGCAGCCACAAGCGAGAAATTACGGTTTTACCACGGGGATATTGCGGAAAAAGATGTGCTGGAGCGTTTCGTGAAATCCCTTGGCAGTCCTGTGAACTGTCTTGTCAACAACGCTTGCCTGAACCGCTGCGGGCTTTTGTCAGCCTGTTCCTATGATGATTTCGAGTATGTCCAGCGCGTGGGAGTGACCGCTCCCTATTACTTGACCAGCCTGCTCTTGCGGACTCGACTGCTTTCGCCAGACGCAGCGATCGTAAACATCGCCTCAACCCGGGCCTGGCAATCACAGCCGAATACCGAGAGCTATTCTGCGGCAAAAGGGGGTATTATCGCCTTGACCCATGCCATGGCAATCAGCCTTGCCGGGAAAGCTCGTGTCAACTCCATCAGCCCCGGCTGGATCGAGATTGCCGCCTGGCAAGAAAGCCGCGCAAAAGACTGGGCAGACCTCGAACATTCGGAACAAGATAAACGGCAACACCCCGCAGGGCGCGTCGGCAAGCCGGAAGATATTGCTGAAATGGCGCTTTACCTTTGCAGCGACAAGGCAGGGTTTATTACCGGAGAGAATATTATAGTTGACGGTGGCATGAGCAGGCTGATGGTATACCATAACGATTATGGCTGGGCGTTGGAAAAGCAGGAAACAGGAATGTGCGCCAGGGCGCTATAAATCGCAAACGCTCTAAATTTTCGGGCGGATAAAGAGGACTGCGCCTAAAAGGATGAGGCCAAGCGGCCACCAGACGGTGAGAACCTGAACAAAACCGACGGAAAACCAGCCCAGCTTTCCGGCCTGCGCCAAAACGCCATAGACTATGAGCAGCCAGCCCAAAAGACTGCCTTTCATGTCAATCAGAACCAAACCGAGAATAATGACGCCGACCGGCCACCAGACGGCGACAAGAGTATCGCCGTTGATGGGAATGATATGCAATTTGGCGACGAGCAGCAAAACGCCGATCAGCATAAGCAACACTCCGGCGATGGTACGGCCTGAAAGGGCGCTACCCGACATAAATTCTCCTTTTCTGCAAGTTATTCCGGTTTTTGAGCGCGGTGCAGGGCGACTGCGCCAAAAGTCAGGTTGAAGTATTCGACTTTTTCCAGCCCTGCGGATTCGATAAGTTTTTTCAGGGTTTCCTGATCGGGGTGCATCCGAATGGACTCGGCAAGATAGAGATAGCTTTCCGCATCGCCTGTAATCAACTGCCCGATGCGAGGAATGACCTTGAATGAATAAAGGTCGTAAAACGGGGCTAGCGGTTTCCAGATTTGCGAAAACTCCAGTATCAGCAGGCATCCGCCCGGCTTCAGTACGCGGCGCATTTCGGCAAGCGCCTTCTCCTTGCGGGTCATGTTGCGAAGCCCGAAGGAGACGGATACGCAATCGAATACGTTATCCTTGAAGGGCAAGGCTTCTGCGTCGCACTGCCCGGCGGGAATCAGAAAGCCCTTGTCAAGGAGACGGTCGCGCCCGCGAGTCAACATGGCATGGTTGATGTCTGTAAGGATGACCGTGCCGTCCGCGCCTGCCTTTTTGGCAAAGGCAAGCGCTAGGTCGCCGGTTCCGCCCGCAATATCAAGTATCTTGTCGCCCGGCTTGATGCCGCTTTGCGCGACGGTAAAGAATTTCCAGAGGCGATGCAGCCCGCCCGACATGATGTCGTTCATCAGGTCATAGCGATCGGCGACGGAATCAAAGACATCCGCGACTTTTTTTGCCTTTTCCGTCTCGGCAATGCGTTGAAACCCGAAATGGGTGCGGGAATGCGCGTCTCCTGGACGGGAACTCATGTTTTACGATTCCACCTTGTAGCTTAGCATTACAAAATTCCTGCCTGTGCGAAGGACTTTCTCCAGCACGACCGGCACGATGTTGTTCTCAATGACCATGGAAATTTTGCCCTCGGATTGTTTCCATAAACCAAGCGGAATAATCAGGAAGGGTTCTGTTCCCAGATGTCCCAGACCGGGCATGAGGAAAGCCTGTTCGTATTGTGTCAGGTGGACTTTCTGCTGGTTGTCGGACGCGAGGGCGGAAACGGCGACGGCCTTCGGCATTCCCGGCAGGACAGCCAGTCCGGCGTGCAGTCCGCTGGCATCCTGCATCAGCCAGGAGATTCTCGACAAAACATAATTTTCGCTGTCCTGCGGCTGGACTGCCAGCAATTCGCCGTGGGAAACGCTTGTGCCGACGATCGAGCGGGAAAGGCGAAAGCCGCTGGCGGATTGATCGACCACATACCAGGTATCGGGGCGCAGCATGAGGAGCGATCGGTTTTTCCGCACACTTTTTTCATCCACCAATTGTTGGTCATCCAACTGAAAAAGACGCACAATTTCCGCGTTGCTGCTGAGCGCCCGGTCAGGGTAATGTTGTCCATGCGGTTGAGCGAAAGGCGCTCCTGAAATCGCCAGATGCGCTTGCTCGAAGCCGCTGCAAACATTTATTTTGCCTTGTCCCGTATAGCGATGGAAGCGGCGGGGGATGCGCGCCTGCATCCAAGGCGCATAAATAAGCTCCAGCACGGCAATAAGCAACCCGCAATCCACCTTGTCCAGATCATCGCCCAATGGGATGGAAGGCGGCATTTCCTCGGTCTTCAAGCGGGTATGCAGGCTTTCCATGTGTGTGCCCAGCGGATTTGTATCCAGGCAACGCGCAGACTGCCCGATCTCGCTATGCACCGGGGGATGCAGGGGAAGGTCTGTGCCGAGGTCAAGAATGAAAGGCGGAATATCAAGCATAGAATCCGGCATTTCGATTTTGACCAGAGGCGCACCCAGACGCGCCAGGCGAAAAATCAATTCCTGCTCGTCCGCGCCGTGAGCATAAGGGTTGGCAAGATCAACCAGAAGCAGGGCTATGTAGCTTGCAGCCGTGGAAATGCTTTGTCCGCCTTCCAGCGCGTCAATGATGGCGCGGTCGGCGAGATTATGATGCACGGCTTCTTCATAATAGCCGTGCGCCTCCTTCCATATGCCGACCGGCAAGTCAAGACGGGCGCGGTAATGTTCAAAGACGATGCGTGTGACATAGTGGATGTTGCGGTGGAGAATCTGGGCGTAATGCCGTGCGTCCGCGTCTTCGGGCAGAAGCAGCTTGCAATGGCCGTAAGCCTGATTCATCAGGCGCAGGCTGGAAATGACGTGGTTAAAGGCAGTTTCCGTCGCCCCTGTGTGCGGCAAGGGTTTGTCGTGATATTTGCCTTTGCTGACGGCTCTTACCGTCTGCCGCAATGGTTTTCTGAGTTCCTCCAATATGGCCAGATAGAGGGTGGCCTCCGGCGGATTCTGCTTCAGGTCGGATAGGATATTGCGAATTCCATCCAGAGTCCCGGTCAGGTCGGCGGGGAGTGTGCTGATGCGGCGAATAGCCTCGGCAAGGTTGTCAATGGGTTTGCCGGAAGCCATGTCTACATGTTTGCTCATGACGAATCCTTTATGAAATAGCATGAGTTGATTAGCTGCCTATAAGATAACTCTTTCTATCCCTCCTGTACTGACTTTTTGCACATAATTTTTCATCCATTGCTCGCCAAGTAGACGACGCGCCAATTCAATAACGACGTAATCGCTGCTGAATGCCGCATCCTTCCGATAACGGGACAGCCCCTGCAAGCAGGAAGGACAGGAAGTAAGCGTTTTGACGGCTCCCTTGAAACCGTCGGCGCGAAGGGCGCTTGTCCCCTGTTCCATTTCCTGCTGCTTGCGAAAACGTGTTTGGGTGGCGATATCCGGTCTGGTGACGGAAAATGTGCCGGATTCGCCGCAGCAGCGGTCGGAAAGGGTAATCTCCTGACTGCCGGAAGCGCCAAGCAAGGTATTGACTACTTTCAGCGGCGCGTGGGTTTTCATCGGCGAGTGGCAAGGGTCATGGTAAAGATAGCGTGTGTCTTTTGCGCTTGTTTCGAGGCGAACTCCTTTTTCCATCAGGTATTCGTGAATGTCGAGCAGGCGGGAGCCGGGAAAAATCCGCTCGAATTCATAGGTTTGCAACCGATCCATACATGTGCCGCAGGAGACGATGACCGTTTTGATGTCAAGATAGTTTAACGTATTGGCGACGCGGTGAAAGAGCACCCGGTTCTCGGTCGAGATTTTCTGTCCCACGTCGTCCACTCCGGCGGCGGTTTGCGGATAGCCGCAGCAGAGATACCCCGGCGGCAGGACGGTAATGACGCCCATATGAAACAGCATTGCCTGGGTTGCGAGTCCAATCTGGCTGAAAAGCCGCTCGGAGCCGCAGCCGGGGAAGTAAAAGACGGCTTCCGTCTCGGTTTTCATGGGGTCGCGGATTACCGGAATGACTGCGTTGTCCTCAATATCCAGCAAGGCGCGTGCAGTGCGGCTGGGGATGCCGCCGGGCATGGGCTTGTTGATGAAGTGGATAATTTGAGCCTTTATTCCGGGACGCCCCAGGGTGGCAGCGGGATGTTTGACGCTTTTCTGAATCAGCCCCAAATACTTGCCGAAACGAAAGCCCAGCCGCTGCGCCCGATAGCCGTAGTCAATCATGGCTTTTCGCATCAGCTTGATGGCCGATGGGTCTTTGAGGGAGAGAAAACGCATCGCCAGAAAAGAAGCCAGCGAAAAATTCTTTTTCTTCTCTCTACGCAGGAAATTTCGCATGGTAATGGTAACGTCGCCGAAATCAATATCCACCGGACAAGGATTGGCGCAGCGGTGGCAGACTGTGCAATGATCGGCCAGGTCATTGAATTCGTTGAAATGTTGCATGCTGATCCCGCGCCGGGTCTGTTCCTCATACAAAAAAGCCTCGATAAACAGGCTCAAGGCCAGAATCTTGTTGCGCGGGCTGTAGAGCAGGTTGGCGCGGGGGACATGGGTCGTGCAGACTGGTTTACATTTGCCGCAGCGCAGGCAATTCTTGACCATTTCGGCAATATCCCCGATTGCCGATCGCTCCATAATCAGGGATTCCGATCCCAGGAGCGAAAAAGAAGGGGTATAGGCGTTTTCAAGCGTGCCGCCGGGCATCAGCTTACCCCGGTTGAAGCGGCCTTCCGGGTCAATTCTGGCCTTGTACGCCTGATAAGGCGCTATTTCCTCTTCCGTCAGGAATTGCAGCTTGGTTATGCCGATGCCGTGCTCGCCGGAAATTACGCCGCCCAATGATCGGGCAAGCGTCATGATGCGCTTGACCGCCCGATTGCCGGTCTGGAGCATTTCGTAATTGTCGGAATTTACCGGAATGTTGGTATGCACATTGCCGTCGCCGGCGTGCATGTGCAATGCCACAAAGACGCGCCCGCTCAACGCCTCTTTCTGCACGGCGTCCAGTTTTTCGGAAAGGGGGCGGAACATGGGACCATCGAAAATGATTTCCAGCGGCTCCTTCAATTCCGTTTTCCACGATACCCGCACCGAATAATCCTGAAGACGATGAAAGAGGGTAGGGGATTTGGCGCGGTTGGTAAGCTCGTCCTTGATGATGCCGTATCGGGAAAATTCAGCCTCGGCTTCTTCAAGCGGCAGGTCAAGATTCCGCAACATCCATTGCCAGCGACGCCGCACGGCGGCGACATGTTCCAGAGCGGTCTCGCGCCGCTCGCCGATCAGCACCTCTTTTTCCAGTTTGCTGTCGCGGGCGCGCACGGGCAAATCGCCATGCAGAAAAGCGGTAAGCGCATCGCAAAGCGCGAGTTTGTTTTCGATGGAAAGTTCTATATTGATACGCTCGATGCCGTCGCAGTATTCGCCCATGCGATCCAGGGGAATAACCACGTCCTCGTTCAGCTTGAAGGCGTTGGTATGGCGGGAAATGGCGGCTGTGTTGGATCGCTCGATCCAGAACTTTTTACGCATTTCCGCTGTGGCCGCGATAAAGCCTTCGCCGCCGCGAAGATTGGTCATGCGAACGACATCGGAAGCGGCTGCCATGACGGATTTTTCATCGTGTCCTACGATGTCTCCGATCAGAACCATTTTCGGGCGACCATGTTGTTTGGCTTTGGTGGCGTAACCCACGGCTTTGATATAGCGTTCGTCCATGTGTTCCAGTCCCGCAAGCCGGACTCCCGCCTCATGCCCGCTCCCGCCGGGCTTGAAATAGTCGGTGATGTCGACTATGGAAGGCACGGCTTCCCGCGCCTGTCCGAAAAATTCGAGGCAGACAGTGCGCGTCACCGGCGGCATTTTGTGGAGCGCCCAGCGCGCGGCGACGATGATCCCGTCCGTGCCTTCCTTTTGCACGCCGGGAATGCCGCCCAGGAATTTATCGGTGACATCCTTGCCCAAGCCGGTTTTCCGGCAGCTTTTGCCGGGTATCCTGATTATTTCCTCGCCGATTTTTTTCTTGCCGTTCGGGGAGTGGCGGGACACTCGAAATTCCGCCGTTTCCTGCTCGTGAATCTTGCCAAGATTGTGATTTATGCGTTCAACTTCCAGCCAGTCGCCGTTCGGGTCGACCATTTTCCACCAGACCAGATTATCGAGCGCCGTTCCCCAGAGCACCGCCTTTTTGCCGCCCGCGTTCATGGCGATATTGCCGCCTATGGTGGAAGCCGAAGCCGAAGTCGGGTCTACCGCGAATACCAGTCCGGCTTTTGAAGCGGCTTCGGATACGCGATCTGTCACCACGCCCGCCCCGGCGCGGATCGTGGCATAAGGCGCGGAATGCCCCGGCAGGATGATTTCCTCCACCTCGCCAAGATGCGTCAGTTTTTCCGTATTGATGACGGCAGAATGGGGAGACAGCGGCACCGCGCCGCCTGTATAACCTGTGCCGCCGCCTCTGGGAATGATGGTCAGCCCCGCCTCGATGCAGCCTTTCACGAGCGGCGCGATTTCTTTTTCCGAATCCGGCGTCAGCACCACGAAAGGATATTCCACCCGCCAGTCGGTGGCGTCCGTCACGTGCGCGACGCGGGCGAAACCATCGAACGCGATATTGTCGCGGCGGGTATGGCGGGACAGAATGCTCAATGCGGTTTTTCGCAGTTGCCGGTTTTCCTGAAACCAGATTTCAAAATGCCGCACCGCTTTCTTTGCCGCTTCGACGAGTTGCAATACCTTCGCGCTTCTGTCCGGGGATTCGGATTCAGAGGCGAGGCGGCGTTTTTCTACTTCTTTCAGGCGATGATAGAGCGCGCCGATCAGAAGGGAGCGCCGTTCCCGGTTTGCCAGGAGGTCGTCTTCCAGATAGGGATTACGTTTGACTACCCAGATGTCGCCTATGACTTCGTAGAGCATCCGGGCTGAACGTCCGGTGTTTCGTTCGCCGCGCAACTCGTCCAATACGCGCCAGTTTTCTTCGCCCAGGAGGCGAATCACAATTTCCCGGTCGGAAAACGAGGTGTAGTTATAGGGAATTTCCCTTATACGGGCATTCATGGCAACGGCGGCAAGGTCGGCAAACTCTATATTTTAGCTTACTTCCGGCAGGCATGCTCTATTCGCTTCCTGGTCTTGCGGGCTGCAATTTTGGCTACGCCGCAAATCTCCTTATCCCATTTATGGGAGAGGGGTCAAGGGAGAGGGCTGGCGTCGCGGATTCAGGAAGCGTAAATGACAACTCAAGCCTTTACCTTTTCCCGCAAGCGGGAGAGGGGAGAAACAATTGCCGTCTGCAAGCCTTTTCGATCAGGAGAGGGGAAAAAGTCCATGACAGTCATTCATGCGCGGTGTATGATTCGCTCTCGTTGTTGTATCAATGTTTTTAAGGAACTTACATGAAAAAGCATACTGAACAGCGTTTTATCTTTCGTCCCACGGGTGTGGCTTTGGCTGTAGCCGCAGCTTTTTCCGCTACGTCGGCGCAGGCGTTTACTAATGTTGTTGAGCCTCCCGATCACAGCCCTGTGTACAACGAAACTGTTTCACATGGCCAGCAGGATGTGCGTAGCGGCGGCGAAGCCTACAATACCACCGTCAATTCATACGGTACGCAAAGTGTCCGCTCCGGCGGCACTACCACCAATACCACCGTCAATGATCGCGGCACGCAAATTGTTGCAGGCGAAGCCAGGACAACCACCATCAACGCGGGCGGTCAGCAAACAATTGTTTCAGGCGGCCTTGCCAGCGGCGCTACGATCCATGGCGGTCAGCAAGCTGTTGAAGGCGGTACCGCTACCGGCGTCACCATCAATTCAGGCGGCGAGCAAAGAGCTACCAACGCCGGAATCATCATTAACACCATCATGACTGGCGGCTGGCAACGTCTTGGTTCCGGCTCCAATGCCACCAACACCACCCTCTGGGGCGGCACGCAGGAGATTGACTCAAACAGCGTCGCCATTACCACTATCATTAACGGCGCCAGGCAAAACATTAATGCAAGCGGCGAAGCCAAAAATACCACCATCAATTCAGGCGGCGTGCAAAATGTTAACCGCAATGGCAAAGCCACTTCCACCATTCTCAACTCAGGCAGTACGCAAAACATTGACCGCGATGCCTCTGCCACCAACACCACCATCAACGCAGGCAGTACGCAAAACATAAACGCAAACGGCCAAGCCTACACCACCGTCATCAATTCAGGCGGCGCGCAAAATGTTAACCGCGATGGCAAAGCTGAAACGACTACCATCAACTCAGGCGGGGTGCAAAATGTTGACGGCTTAGCTGAAAAGACTACTATCAATTCCGGCGGTGTGCAAAATGTTCATCACGCGGCGCACACGACTACCATCAACGCGGGCGGTCAGCAAACTGTTTACGCGGACGGCTCCGCCAGCTACACCACCATCAACGCAGGCGTGCAGGATGTTTATGGCGGCTGGGCTACCAGCACTACCATCAACTCAGGCGGGGTGCAAAATGTTTACGCGGGCAGCAACCTCGTCGTAAGCAACACTAACATCAGCGCGGGCGGCGTGCAAAATGTTGATACAGGCGCCCTTGTCGGTAGCGCAGACATCTGGGGCGGCGGTACGCAGAATATCAGCGCAGGCGCCTCCGCAACCGACGCCATTATCTCCTCCGGCGGGGTGCAAAATGTTGACGGCAGAGCCGTTAATACCGACATCTACTCCGGCGGCGTGCAAAACATCAATGCAGGCGGCGCTTCTTGGTCTGCTTATGTGCATAGCGGCGGAACCATCAATGCTATTGGCAATACGGGGAACATGGGCGGCACGAACACCATTTATGAGGGGGGTGTGTTGAACGCGGAATTTCTGAATCTGCTCCCTTTGTCCACCCTGATTTTAATACGCGATACTGACTCCACCCAATCTACCAACTTTTCCGGTTCGGGGAATATCGTCAAGCAAGGCAGTGGGACGTTGACTCTGACTGGCGACGCGAATTTCTACTTTTGGCACGGCGGGATAACGGTGAGAGAAGGGACGCTCAGTATTGACAATACCTACAATCTCGGCACGGGCACAAACACGCTGGAGGGCGGCACGTTGCGTCTGGCTGGCGGTCCCTCTAGAGATTACAACCAGGGCTGGGCGCTTGGCGCGGGCGACAATTTCATTGAAACGCCGGGGGGCGTGAATGCGATTCTGAACGGTAGCCTTACCGGCACGGGCGGATTTACCAAGACCGGCGATGGCACGTTGACTTTGAGAGGTTCCAATCAGCAGATTGGCGACATAACGGTCAGTGCGGGCACGCTTAGCATTGACGGCGATTATTACGCTCTGGGGACGGGGACGAACACTCTGGCAGGGGCAACTTTGCGGCTACAGATCGCCAGAAATTATAATAAAGGCTGGACGCTGGGGGCAGGCGATAACGTCATTGACACGCCAGGGACAGGCGACCCTGCCAGGATGGCAGGCGCTTTGATTGGCACGGGCGGATTCACCAAAACAGGCGAGGGCACATTGACCCTGACCGGAGCGAACACTTACAGCGGGGCTACCATCGTTAGAGAGGGGACGCTTGCGGGCAATATCGCTTCTAACACCAACCTTTCCGTAGCCAGCGGGGCAACTTATGACACCTTGGCCGCGTCCCGCAGCATCAACACCTTGTCCGGCGCGGGCAGTATCACAAATACGGGCGGACTGACAGTAAACAGCGGCAATTTCAGCGGCGATATCAGCGGCGGGGGCGGTTTGACCAAAAACAGCGGCGGCGGTCTTTACGTCGGCAGCTTTCAGGCCGGAAATCTCGCTGTAAACTCAGGCGGTCTTTACATTGGCGGCGACTCGACTGCTTCCGGCGTAGCCGCATTTGCAAACGGCACGACTTTCGGCACAAGCAGAGGCTTTGTGCTTACTGCCAACAACGTCACCATCGGCAGCGGCGCGACAGTTGACCTGACTTCTGCATCCTTTGACGGTTCGCTTACTCCCATTACCGTTATAAAAACCAACGGCAACACAATCAGCGGCGGCTTTGACAAGGTGACGGTGGGCGGCGTGGAGGTAGGTTCCTTGCCTGTTTCGCTGGAAAGGTTTATTACCGCAGAACTCGCGGCAGAAACCCGGAGCACGGAAGTGGTAGTTACCGGGGCTTTTGGTCTGGTCTGGAATAGCGAGGAAGATGATTCGGCGCATGGTCACTTCAATGTGGGTTCGGAATTTACGCTTGACGCAAACCTTGCCAATAATCTCGAAAGCGATGCATGGTTTGGCGGATGGGACGGCAAGAAGCTTACCAAGACCGGCGCGGGAACATTGATCCTCACCGGCGCGAATACCTACACCGGCGGCACGGTTATCAACGCGGGAACGTTAAGCATTGGCTCTGACGCCAATATCGGCGCGACGGAGGCGGGGCGGGAAAACATTCTTGGGGGTACGGACGCGGCGGCTCCGGCGACCCTGCGCCTCACCGGCACCGGCGCAATCTACAGCAGTAGCTGGACGCTTGAGGGAATCCTTAACGCCATTGAAACGCCGGACAGCGTTACTGCCACAATGAGCGGAAACTTGACCGGCGCGGGCGGCGGCTTTGAGAAGACCGGCGAGGGTCGACTGATTTTAACCGGAACCAATACCTACAGCGGCGGCACGACGGTTTCTGCGGGGATTCTGGCGGGAGATACGACCAGTCTGCAAGGTAATATCACGAACAATGCCGGCGTGGAGTTCAATCAGGCAAGCAACGGCTCCTATACAGGAGTTATGAGCGGCACAGGACAGCTTGCCAAGGGCGGTGCGGGGACATTGACCCTTGCAGGCGATAACAGCTACAGCGGCGACACGGTTATCCAGGATGGAAGCCTGACGGTCACCGGCTATCTGGGTCATACGGGAGGCAGCATCGGAGCTTATTCCGGCAACATCATCCACAATGGAACAAACCTGACTTTCAATCAAGGTTCAGGCAGTCAACAAACCCTGTCCGGCGTAATTTCCGGCAGCGGCTCTTTAACCAAGAGCGGAGATGGAATCCTTATTCTCACCGGCGTGAATGACTACGGCAGCACAACGGTAAATGGCGGCGCGCTAAGCATCGGCTCTGACGCCAATATCGGCGCGGGGACAAACGCCCTGAATAACGCGACCCTGATGTTAACCGGCGGCGATTATGCGAAAGACTGGACGCTCACAGGAGCCGCTACCATCGAAACAGAAGTTACTGCCATTATGAGCGGGGTTCTCGGCGGCGCGGGCGGATTCGAGAAGACTGGCGCGGGAACATTGATCCTCACCGGAACCAATACCTATACTGGCGGCACGACGGTGAGCGGCGGCGCGCTAAGCATCGGCAGTGACGCCAACATCGGCGCGACAGGGACAAATACCCTTAATGGCGGAACCCTGCGGCTGACCGGGGCAAGCTATGCAAGAGACTGGACGCTAAATGATGTGGCAGGCAACGCCATTGAAGCGACTGGCGGCAACGCCGCCATGAGTGGCGTCCTGGGCGGCGCGGGCGGTTTTACCAAGTCTGGCGGAGGCGAATTGACCCTTTCCGGCGCGAACACTTACAGCGGCGACACGACCATCAGCGGCGGAACGCTGGAAGTTACCGGAACCCTGGGGGGCGGCAGCTATGGCGGAGCCATAGTCAATAACGGGGCGCTGACTTTCAACCAGACCGCCAATCAGAGCCTGTCCGGCGATATTTCCGGCTCTGGCTTGCTTACCAAGAGCGGTTCGGGCGCATTGACCCTTGCCGGGAATAACAGCGGCTATAGTGGCGACATAACGGTAAGAGGCGGCACGCTAAACATCGGCTCTGATGCCAACCTCGGCTTGGGGACAAACACCCTGGCGGGCGGAACCCTGTCACTGGGCGCCGCGACGTACAGCAAAGGCTGGACGCTTGGCTATATGCCGGAAACCGGTCTCAATGTCATTGCGACGACAGGAAGCGCCGCCATTAGCGGAAACCTGACCGGCGACGGCGGGTTCATCAAGAATGGCGCTGGCACATTGACCCTTGAGGGCGATAATGATTACAAGGGCGTTACCATTGTCAATGCAGGAACGCTTGCGGGCAACATCGCTGACAATACCGACCTTACCGTACGCGGCGGCGCGACCTATAGCGCCTTGAGCGGCGACCGCGTCATAAACACCCTGTTTGGCGCGGGCGCAGTCAATAACACAGGCGGCGGCATAACCGTCAACCGCGCCAATTTCAGCGGCAACATCAGCGGCGATGGCGACCTGACAGTCAGCAGAGGCAATATCAGCGGCGCCATCAGCATCACCGGCGACCTGACCAAAAACAGCGGCGACAACCTCTACATCGGAACTACCACAGCAGGCAATGTCACTGTAAATGCCGGTGGTTTATACATGGGCGACGGTAAAGTTATGACCGCTTCCGGCCATGTGGAATTTAAGGACGGCACGACCCTGGGGGCGGGCTTCGATGGCTCCGCCTACTCCTCGATCACTGCCGGGGACGTGACTATAAGCGAGTTCGGCGCGACGATTGACCTGACATCTTACAACCAGACATCACCCGCAACCCCGTTTACTGTCATAACATCCGCGAACGAAATTGTCGGCAACTTCAGCAGGGTGACGGTAGGCGGCGCGGAGGTACACACCGAGGTTACGATTGACCGGTTTATCAGAGGAAGCGCCGTAGCGGCAAAAAGTCCTGATGAGAAGGAAATACAAGTTACCTTGGGGGGTTTTGAACTGGTCTGGAACCTGCCGATTACAGAAACAGACCCTGATTCAGGCAAAACCCTGGCGCACGGCACGTTCGATGTGCGTTCGGAATTTACCCTTGGCGCAAGTCTTACGGATCGTAGTAGTGATACAGGCAATAATGAGATTGATCCTGCGACCAACAAATGGGAATGGGACGGCAAGACCCTGACCAAGACCGGCCACGGCGTCCTTATTATGACAGGCACTGGTCATGGCTACGGCGACACGATCATCAAGGCGGGAACGTTAAGTATCGGCTCTGACGCCAATATCGGCATTGGGACAAACATTCTGGACGGCGGAACCCTGCTCCTGACCGGGGGAAGCTATGCAAAAGGCTGGACGCTCAATGCGGCAAGCAACGTCATTGAAACGCCGGATGGCATCAGCGCCGTCATGAGCGGCGCGCTCGTCGGCGACGGCGGATTACGCAAGGCCGGCGAAGGCGCGCTGACCCTGGGCGGCAATAACACCTACGAAGGCGACACGATCATCGTTGCAGGCAACCTGACAGTCACCGGCTATCTGGGTTATGAGGCAGGAGCGGGAGGCAGCAACGACTATGGCGGCAACATTGTCAACAATGGCGGCAGCCTGACTTTCAGGCAAGGCGGCGATCAAACCCTGTCCGGCAGCATTAACGGCAATGGCGGGTTAGAAAAGGACGGCGGCGGCGCATTGATCCTCACCGGCAATAACGGCTACATGGGCAGCACCACCATCAGCGACGGCGCGCTTATAGTCGAAGGAACTCTGGGCAACGGCACCTATACCGGCAACATCACCAACAATGCCGAGCTGGTTTTTGATCAATCCGATAATCAAACCCTGTACGGCAGCATTACCGGCAGCGGCTCGCTGACCAAGGATGGCGCGGGAACCCTGTTTTTGTTTGGCGATAATAACGGCCACACGGGAGACATAACCGTAAGCGGCGGCAAACTTGGCGTTACGAGCGATCGCAGCCTCAACGCGGAATCGTCGGAGCGTAATCTCTCCGGCGGAACCCTGCTGCTCCAAGGCGGCACGTACGCCAAGGGATGGACGCTTGATGCGGAAGCCAACGCCATTGAAACGGCAGGCAGCGGCGCCACCATGAGCGGAGTCCTGGACGGCGCGGGCGGATTTACCAAGACAGGCAATGGGGAGCTAATCCTCGGCGGCAATAATACCTACGAAGGCGACACGATAATCGGCGCGGGAAGCCTGACAGTCACCGGGTATCTGGGCTATGAGGCAGGAACGGGAGGCAGCAACGACTATGGCGGCGACATTGTCAACAATGGCGGCAGCCTGACTTTCAGGCAAGGCGGCGATCAAATCCTGTCCGGCGAGATTTCCGGCGCTGGCGCCCTTGTCAAGGATAGGGCAGGAACGCTTGAAATTACCGGCTCCAACAACACTTACACGGGTCTGACCGCAGTAATGGCCGGAACCCTGGCTGTCGGCGACGGAGCTGACTGGAACATATCGGACAAGCTGGCGCTCCACAGCGGAGCCACCCTTGACGCATCAAGCGTAATCATGATTGTCGGCGATCTCAGGCAGATTGACGTGTATGGTCGCAGCAATGCGGGCATGGAACCTGCTGAGTGGACGGGCAGCAATTTGAACATGGAAGGCCAGACCGTGAATTTCCACATGTTCGGAGGGCAGCCTGATCCCGTGTTTCTCGTTAATGGCGCGGATGCGAATATTATTGACGCCACTATTGGATTGACCATGTCGGGATACCTGTTTGAAAAACAGAGGGTCGAGCTTCTGCAAGTGGCTGGCGGCGACCTGGAAGCAAATGACGACTATGGAATGAGAACCATAGCACGCGGCACAACCATGGAGGAGGTATACGGCATCTGGAAGGATGGTAATTCTCTTTACGCCGGTCTGGAAAATCGTAAGGCAAGCGATAAAGCCAAAGCCTATTCCACGGGTTTTCTCTCTGGTGTCGCATTCCTGAATCAGGGTTCTGATCTTGTTTCCGGACAGGGGATGTTTGAGGCGGTATATGCTGCCGACCCGGTAAGCGGCAGGCCAAACACAGGATTTGCCGCTGTCTCCGGCGGAAAGTCGCGTTACAAAACCGGCTCGCATTCGGATGTGTCCGGCGTATCCCTCATTGCCGGAGCTTCCTGGGGGCAGAATCTGGAGCAGGAGCAGCGGCTGACGCTGGGAGTCTTCATGGAGTACGGCAATGCCTCCTATGATTCCTATAATTCCTTTGCGAGAGGCGCCGTTGATGGCAATGGCGATGTGCGCCATTACGGCATCGGCGCTCTGGGTCGTCTGGATCTGGCAAACGGCGCCTATACGGAAGGCAGCTTTCGCATGGGCAATGTCAAGAACAAGTTCAGCGGCAAGGGTTTTGGCAGCGATGGCGATTTGAGAGGCAATTACAAAACCTCTTCCATGTATTTCAGCGCCCACCTTGGAGCGGGTCATGCCCTGGAGATCAATGAGAAAAACAGTCTTGACCTGCACGTCAAATATCTCTGGACGCGCCAGGGCAGTGATTCCGTGTCTGTGGCCGCGAATGAGTCCGTTGATTTCAAGTCTGTCAATTCCCATCGTGTTCGTTTGGGCGGGCGTTTCAATCATGACATGGAAAAGAACGTGAGAGTGTATGCCGGTCTTGCCTATGAATACGAGTTTGACGCCAAGGCGAAAGCTACTGCTATCTATACCGCGCAATACTTCGGCGATTTTGTGAATGACATTAACGCGCCTTCCCTGAAAGGAAGCACGGGAATCGCCGAGTTTGGCGTAAATTTCAAGCCGTCGCAAAACAAGCCGTTGTTCCTTGAAGCCGGATTGCAAGGCTATGTCGGCAAGCGCGAAGGCATTACCGGCAGCCTGCGGATGAGATACGAGTTCTGATTCCTATGGGGTTGGGGATTAAACCTGACCCCTGACGCAGGGCTTCGCAAGGCGCGAACCCCAACGTAAGCTGACCGATAAATGCGACGCGAGAGGATGAAAATCGCTAAAATGAGTTTCCTTTTTATTATCGGGAGCTTTTTATGAACCTGACTGAAATTGTCCGCAATCGTCATAGCTGCAAGGCTTTTGACCCCGCCCGTCGGATTTCCGCCGCTGATTGGGCGCACTTGAAGGCTGTGCTTGTCAATGCGCCGTCTGCCGTCAACTCCCAGCCTTGGCGTTTCATAGTCGCTCAAAACGACGAAGGGCGCGCGCGTATCCTGAAGGGAATGACCGCGCCGCAATTTGCCTACAACGAACCCAAAGTAAAAAACGCTTCCCATACGGTTGTCCTGTGCGCCAGGAAAAAACTTGATGCCGATCACCTGAACGCTGTGCAGGAAGCCGAAGATCAGGCCGGACGCTATGCCTCGTCTGATATCAAAGCTATGGTGGTCAATATGCGCAATCTTGGTGTAAATGCGTACCGTGAAAAAGGGACTGAAGCCGAATGGCTTGCCCGCCAGGTCTATATCGCTCTGGGTTTGCTCCTGCTTGGCGCGGCAACGCTCGGTATTGATGCCTGCGCGCTAGAAGGCTTTGATGTCGAGGCGCTTGATCGTGAATTGGGGTTGGGTGAGACGGGTCATACTGCGGTTGTTGTGGTTACTCTGGGTTATCGCGCTCCTGATGATTTCAACGCGGCGCTGCCCAAGTCCAGATTGCCGGAAGCATTGGTGCTGACGGAAATTTGAATATGCGATATGTTGTTGTTCTGCTGTGCGCGGCGCTTGCCGCGTGCGGCGAAGTGGAGGACACAAGGCCGGGACGCCCTGTAGCCACCCGGCAGGAGGCATTCAAAGCCATTTTGCGCGCCTTTGAGCCGATGGGGCTACAGATACGGGAATACGCCTTCGAGCCGGTAAGTTTCATGGATCACGCCCGCGCGCTGGATCGTATAAAGGATACGCCCTGGGAATACTTCGGCGAGGATACCCAATATCCGCCCAGCAAATCACTGGATCGTCTCTGGCAGGAGAGGGCGGGCTTTGACGCGCTGCAAGATGATTTCCTGCGCTCGACGGGCGAATTGGTGATTGCAGCCGAGAGCCGCGACGAGGCAAGAATTCGCGCCGCCTGGACTGCCGTGGAAACAACCTGCCGTGATTGTCACAAGGGTTATCGGCGTTAGAGCGGTTTTGATTTAACCCTGTATAGCAGATATGGATTTTTGCTGGATTCCCGCCTACGCGGGAATGACGCCGGGAATGTGGTCATGTTTTCTCTACTGTGGCAGCGTGCCTGCTGCTCCCACTATTCCAATCTTTCCACTAGAAATGAACGCGTAGGCGGGAACCCACAATGAATGTATCCGCTTGAACCGAAGCCGCTCTAGAGCGTGTCGTCAATAGCTTGTATATTCTGAATTTTTGGCAAACAGGAGAGCATCTTATGGAACAGGCAGACAGACGGCACGACATATCCGATACAGTCTGGCAGCAGTACATATGGAAACGCTGATTTATTCACCTTGTCAAAAAACTACCCTTTACAAAACAATGAGTTCGGTTGGTCGGTAGCTTGGTTTTCTGAATAAATCAGCGTTTCCATATAGTCATTCCCGTAAATAATTATGCTTTTTCGCATAATATGCGGGAGAGGGAGAACATTGCTCCCGCGCCAAATTATTCGTCATTCCCGCGAAGGCGGGAATCCAGCAAAAATCCATATCTGCTGTGCAGGATTAAATCAAAACCGCTTTAGTGATTCATGGTCGAGCAAGCCGCTTTCAATGCGTTGCAAATAAGCCAGAATCAAGTCTCGCGTCAGAAAACTCCCAAACGCCGCCTTATCCTGTTGCTTCACAATCGGGAAGGTAGACAGGATGTAATCGGCATCATCCTGCGACAAGCCGTATAAATACATGAAGAGGGCGTCCAGTCGCGCCATTCGATGAATGCGATCCGTCTTGTCCCAGACAAAAGGCGGTTTGACATTGCCCTTCTTGTCAACATAGCCAAGATCACGCGCGAATGGCGCCATGTCACGCGCGGTATAAGTGAGCGCCAGCGCCTCTTCGCACACGTAATCACCGATATTTACGTCGCCAATGGATTCTTCAAAGCGTTCCGGGGCGATAACGGGGAGTTGCTCGACAATGTACCAATTTAAGTGAGTGGTTTGTACCTTGGTTCTGGCAACGAAATCAAAGGCAAAAGAGTTCAGATTCGCCAATAACAAAGATTGCCTTTTTGCGGCAAGAGCGTCATTTTTTTGAGGGATAAGCACAGGCAGCGTATTCCCATAGCCTGCCTTCGGCGTTATGGCGGCAATCATTGTGCGGACATTGGTTGTGGCTGTAATATCCTTTAGCGCAATACACCAGGATATGTCCGACCTTTCCGCCACATCTTCATTGTTGACCCAGTACTGTGGAACCGGAAACCGATCAGGCTGAATTTTCAGTTTATCGGGCAGAGCTTCCTGCTGCGCCGGGCGATGCAGGTTATGCGGGTTGCGTACCACGTCAGCGGCGCGATGGTCGTACATCTGCACCATTTTACCTTCATAGAGCGGCAACATTTCGGCCTTGCCCTTATCCTTGTCCTTATGCCAGCGATTCAGCCCGGTTTCTTTCCAGC
>WRMF01000010.1 GCA_009777245.1 Betaproteobacteria bacterium | reverse complement strand
GCCAGCCCTGCTTGCCCCGCTAACACCGGAAGAAGAGCAAGAGGTTTTGGCTAAAGCCTTGAAGTACAAACCGAGACTTATCATCTCCAGATGGATTGCGCGCGTGGCGAGCGCAGCGTTTTTTGTCTGGTTCATATTGGGTTTGTTTTCTGTTCATCTTGTTGTCATGTTTTCTCTTAACAGCATCCCTAAACTCGCAATGGCATGTGCGTTACCGCACTTTTTGTCGATTGGGTTTGCAAATGTTCAACGGGACAAAATTGCGGGTTTTGAAAGGTTGAATAGAGACAATGATATTGCAATACTCAATCGAAGAGTTCTTGCTGAGTCCATGTCACTTTGGCTTCTGCATGGTGTCGTAGGTGTTGTTGCAATTTTTTCTCAACTGTAATTTTGGAGGTCAATCATGTTCATGTCTGCGGATAAAGCTGAAATCGTTTTGTGGGCTGTTGATGTTACAAACGATACGTTATCTCTTTTTGGTTGCAGGAAGCGGCATGATGCGGTATACTGACCGGAATTTTTTTGGAAGGAAATTTTGACATGGATGACTCAATCAGACCGCCTTCGACCACAGTTGAGGACATTGACGTGGCAAATGGTTCTGGCATCAAGGCCGTGACTGTCGGTCTACTGGTTAGTGTTGGCTGCAGCATCCTTGTCGGCACCCTGCTGGGGATTGTTTACGGAATTGTTATATTAGTACAAGAGACTCCAAAAAATGAAGTCATAGAAGCACTATCAAATCCATGGATGATAGCGGCAACAACACTCATTGGGTGCTTGTTATCTGTTCTTGGCGGTTATCTTTGCGCTCGAATTGCTAGACATTCGGAGTATAAATTTGGCCTTATTCTTTCAGGTATCGCCGTTATATCCGGAGTTTTCTTTGGGCTAGAGTACTCTATATTCTGGAATGTTGTTTGGGCGCTCACGACTTGGGGTTCGATTATGCTAGGAATACACCTTGGTGTATCAAGAAACCGCACGGATTTAAAATGCCTTTCAGGAAGAAAACCCAACAACATTAGCATTAGGAGGAATTGAAATGTCAATCGCTAACATCATGCTGATTGCAGGAATTACCATAATTATTTTATGCGTTCTTTTCAGAAAAAAAATCAATGAAAAGCGTCGACTTTCTCCTAGGTTTGAATCGTATTGTAAAACTGCTGAAAGGTTTTTAGCAGGAATAGTGTGCTTGATTCCTATCTATGTTGTAATTGTTATTGGCACAATATTTATTTCAATGCGTTATTCTAATGACCTTTTTGGGATAGAAACAAAACAGGCTATGAGTGAAAATGGTTGTCATATACCTTATAAAGAGAGAGCAGTTAACCATCTACGTGTATGGGAGTTCTATGCCGATTTGGATTATTGGCTTTCTGAGTACAGAACACACATCAATTTTATGGATAGAGACGAATGTATGTTGTTACTGCTTTCACTTCTAGAAATGCCAAAATCTAGCAAAGGTGCACAGGTTGCCTTTATTGATGATGAAGGAAAAGTGGTTTTTGTTTTGACAAACAAAGGTCTTCAACGTTAAACAACCTCATGGAGAAAAAAATGGAAAATTGTAATTACACCGTTTCGATTGCGGTTCGTCCGTCAGCTTGGCATGGACATGCTTTTTTGATATTGACCGATCCCAATGGAGGAGTGGAAAAAATTGGTTTTTATCCAAGATCATGCGATGAATATATGCTCCGGGCGGAAGCCATAACCCTTGGCTGGATTTCCGCCGCCTGGTCTTACACAAGTTCGTGGGAAGCCGCGAATGAAATTTGGTTGCAGGAATCGGCATGATGCGGTATACTGTTCGAATTTTTGGAAAGGAAATTTCATGAGCCGTTCTCCATGGGAACATAGGCCAGCCCTGCTTGCCCCGCTAACACCGGAAGAAGAGCAAGAGGTTTTGGCTAAAGCCTTGAAGTACAAACCGAGACTTATCATCTCCAGATGGATTGCGCGCGTGGTGAGCGCAGCGTTTTTTGTCTGGTTCATATTGGGTTTGTTTTCTGTTCATCTTGTTGTCATGTTTTCTCTTAACAGCATCCCTAAACTCGCAATGGCATGTGCGTTCCCACATCTATTGCCTATTGGATTTGCAAATGTTCAACGGGACAAAATTGCGGGTTTTGAAAAGTTGAATAGAGATAATGATATTGCAATACTCAATCGAAGAGCTCTTGCTGAGTCCACGTCACTTTGGCTTCTGCATGGTGTCATAGCTGTTGTTGCAATTTTTTCTCAACTGTAATTTTGGAGGTCAATTCAGGGTTCCGGCAATTTACGGGATTTGCGGGAGGCGGCTGAACTCTCTCCGCATTTGGCGCATAATTTGAAGACGCTGGCGGATGCGGGGATGATGGATCGCGCTGAATACATGCTCCGGGCGGAAGCCATAACCATTGGCTGGATTTCCGCCGCAAGACCTTACACAAGTTCGTGGGAAGCTGCGAATGAAATGTGGTTGCAGGAAGCGGCATGATGCGGTATACTGACCGTAATTTTTTGGAAGGAGATTTTGACATGGGTGAAACCTTTAAACAAATAAAGGAAAATTTAGAAGAATTTCAGAGGTTTAGTGCTAATAGCGACCCTGCCGCAAAGGCTCGCGGTTATGTGCTCGCTGCGATTTTTGCGTTATATTTTTTGGTTTTTCTTGTCCCTGATTCAGTTTGGATAAGCATGGGCGTAACCTTGCCGGATGAAGCAAATATCTCGGCAACCGTTCTAATGATAATGCAGCATACGTCATTTCCGGTAAGCGTATATGTTTTTTTTAAGTTGGCACCGTTCTTTTTCATGCTCTCGTTTCTTTACATCCTGATTGTTGCAATGTCGTCTGGATATAAAGGTTTTTTACGTTGGAGGAAAGAACAGGTAGAAAAAAATTTTATTCTGGTTGCAGGGGTTTTCATTTTGGCATGGCCATTGCTGATATGGATAAATCCTAGTGAATTTTTGACACCTACGAGCAGTTTAATATCAAGTCTACCTTATCGGAATAAGCTGCTATTTGGTTTACTTGGCTCGGCTGGTATTGTATTGCTATTGCCTGCGGCAATAGTAGTTATTTGCCTTGATATTCGTTTTCGCTTGACACACTTGACAAACAAGGAGATTTGACATGAATTACACCATGGATCAATTGTTGCAATCTGGCGCGTCGGGATTCGAGAGCGCCGCGCGCTATCTCAATCTGCCGTATGATAAGCTCTCAGAGCTACATAGCGCCATGGAAGGTTTTCTTGATTGTAGCAGTGACGCGGCTATGCGGATTTCTGGAGGACGCTGAACATGCGTTCAGCAACGAAAAAAAGTACCATCTACACACTCGATGTCCCTTTATCTACGATAGCTACTATATGGAAACGCTGATTTATTCAGAAAACCAAGCCACCGACCAACCGAACTCATTGTTTTGTAAGGGGTAGTTTTTTGACAAGGTGAATAAATCAGCGTTTCCATATACATGACAAGCCGCGCCTGTATCACAAAAAAACCGGCTCGGTTTCCAGATGAATGCCGAAGCGGGCGAAGACGGCTTCCCGGACGGCGCGGGCAAGATTTTGCACATCGGCAAAGCGAGCGCCGCCCCGATTGACCAGAACCAATGCCTGCGCCTCGTGCATTCCCACACTCCCCAGATTGCGCCCTTTCCAGCCTGCTTTTTCAATCAGCCAACCGGCGGATAGTTTGACATTGCCATTAGCCTGCGGATAGGCGGGCAAATCAGGATACGCGCCGGTAAGCGCGGCGGCAAGGTTCGCGGCTACTACCGGATTCTGAAAAAAACTGCCCGCGTTGGGGAGTGTTACCGGGTCTGGCAATTTCTCCCGCCTGATAGCCATCACCGTTTCAGCAATCTGGCGCGGCGCGGGAATGCTGATGCCCTCTCTTTCCAGACGCGCCTCTATATCCCCGTACCCTGTGCTCGGTTGCCATTTTTTTGGCAGACGAAAGACAACGCGAAGAATGGCGAAACGACCGGAAAGATGCCAGCCTTCCTGTTTGAAAATGCTGGTACGATAGGCAAATCTGCAATCGGCGGCGGAGAAACGGCGAATTTCGCCGCTCACGCAATCGAAGGCTTCCAGTTCATACAAAAAATCTCCCGCTTCCACGCCATAAGCGCCGATGTTTTGCACAGGCGCGGCGCCGACCGTGCCGGGAATGAGAGAAAGATTCTCCAATCCCGGATAACCGTTCTCCAACGTCCATTGGGTGAACTCGTGCCAGTTTTCACCGGCGGCAGCGGCGACGTAGTAATAATCGCCGTCTTCGCCTGCGAGTTCCCGTCCTTTCAGTTCCATTTTCAGGACGAGGCCGGGAAAATCGCCGGTCAACACCAGATTGGAGCCTTCGCCCAGAATGAAATAACGCAACCGGAAAAGATCGGGATGATGCGCGAGCATCGCCAATTGCTCGCGCGTCTCGATGCTGGCGAAGAATTCAGCGCGGGCAGGAAGCCCCAGCGTGTTGCGGGCGGCAAGGCTGGCCTTGGGGATAACGAAGTCCGGCAGCATGGAAAGTTTCAGCAAAAAAAATTTATAACGGAGATTGTAAACGCTGGCGCATTCAAACTAGCGGATTCTTGCAGACTGCAATTGGGGGCGGGGTAGAGGAGAACCCGGCGGCTTGTGGCTACGCCGCGAGTGGGAAATGGAGCAACGGCAGGTGCAAAATGGTTGTCTCCCCTCTCCCGCTTGCGGGATAGGGGCCGGGGGAGAGGGTAGCAGAGGTATAGGTTGGGATGAGTTTATAATGCTTTTCGCAAATAAAACGCCTATCAGGTGCAGTTATTTTTTCGCACCGACTATAATCCACTCGTCATTCCCGCGAAGGCGGGAATCCAGTACGGCGCTGAAAGTTGCGATAGTTTTCCAGAACAGGAACGACATTCCCATACCGCAATAGGAGCAGCATTTCCGCTTCTCGTCATACTGGACATCAGTTACAAATTTTGATGCAGCGCTGGATTCCCGCCTTCGCGGGAATGACGAATGATTGGAAGTGGGAGCAAGGCTCTCACTCTCCTGATCGCTTGAGGAAAAGTATAATTATTCACGAAAAGCACTATAACTATTAGGGGAACGTAGCATAGCCATTGATGGAAAGAATTGAAGGAACGAGCGTAAGCAAACGCCGTGCCCTCTCCCGGCACTGCGCGCCACCCTCTCCCGCAAGCGGGAGAGGGGAGACAACCCCGCTATGTCTTGCCCCCTTTCTCATTTATATGAGGTTTTGCAGGCGGCAATTGTTTTTCCAAACTCGCCAAATACGTTTTGGAACAAGCGTAAGATGGTAGAATGTGCGTTTTTCCAAAATTTTTTCCGAAAGGTATCCCATGATCAGTCTTGCCTATGCAGAGGAAGCCGCAGCAGCAGCCCAGCAGCCGGGGTTCATGGGCTTTTTGCCCCTGATCCTGTTTGTCGCCGTCGTCTGGTTTCTGATGCTCCGCCCCCAGATGAAACGGGCGAAAGAGCACAAACAACTGGTAGGAAGCCTGCAAAAAGGCGACGAAGTTGTCACCCAGGGCGGTATCGCCGGACGGATAACCAAAGTCGGCGAAGCCTACGTCTCTCTGGAACTGACGCCCGGCACGGAAACGCTCGTGCAGCGCGAGTCGGTCGTGCTGGTGCTGCCGAAAGGAACGTTGAAAGCCGCCCTTTGAGCATTGCCGCCCATTGACCGGGCAGTTTTACCGCTACTTCCCCTCTGTAGGTCGTTCATGAATCGCTACCCTCTCTGGAAACACATAATAGTTGCCCTGGCGTTGATTGTCGGGTTTTTCTATACCTTGCCCAACTTTTTCGGCAAGGATCAGGCCGTGCAAATCTCGCCCAACCGGGCGACGCTCAAGGTTGACGCCTCTACCGTGCCGAGAATCGAATCCATCCTGCAAGATGCCGGAATCGAGTTCAACAACATTTTCGCTGATCCTAACGGCATCAGGGTGAGTTTTGCCAGCGTCGATCGGCAAATGCTGGCTCGTTCGGCGCTGGAGAAGGCGCTGAACCCTGATGCTGAAAACCCGGATTACGTGGTGGCTCTGAATCTCCTCTCCGCCTCGCCTGCCTGGCTTACCAACATGGGCGCGCTTCCCATGTATCTGGGTCTGGATTTGCAGGGCGGGGTACACTTTCTCATGCAGGTTGACATGCAGGGCGCGGAACTGCAACGGCTGGATTCTATTGCCACCGAGCTTCGTGTGATGCTGCGCGACCGCAACATCCGGCACTCTGGCATCAACCGGACAGACAAGACAATCGTCATTGCCTTTCGGGATGATGATACCCGACAACAGGCGAGCGCCTTGATAAACAGGGAAATCCCCGACCTTGCCCTTACTGTGACTGAGGATGATCTAGTTGCCAGTCTGCGCCCCGAGGCGGTTGCCGACCTTGCCAAATATGCGCTGCAACAGAACATCAACACCCTGGACAGACGGGTCAATGAATTGGGCGTTGCCGAGCCGGTCATCGCGCAGCAGGGCGCAAGCCGTATCGTGGTGCAGTTGCCCGGCGTCCAGGATCCGGCCAGAGCAAAGGATATTCTGGGACGCACCGCGACTCTGGAAGTGCGGATGGTAGAAGACACGCCGGGTATGCTGGATAACGCGCTTACCACCGGCATTGCTCCCTTTGAGACAGAACTGTTTTTCGAGCGTGTCCGCGACGGCGACGAAATCCCGATTCTGCTAAAACGGCAGGTGGTTCTTACCGGAGAACATTTGACCGATGCGCGACCGGGATTTGATGAGAATGGGCAGCCAGCCGTGCATCTGACCTTCAATCCAACCGGCTCTCGCATTTTCCGCGATGTGAGCAGGGAAAACATCGGCAAGCGCATGGCAATCCTGCTGTTTGAAAAAGGCAGGGGCGAAGTCGTGACCGCGCCGGTGATCAAAACTGAAATCGGCGGCGGGCGGGTGCAAATTTCAGGCCGGATGACAAGCTCCGAGGCCAGCGACATTGCCCTCCTGCTTCGCGCCGGATCACTGGCGGCTCCGATGGAAATCGTCGAGGAACGAACGGTCGGCCCGTCCATGGGAGCGGAAAATATCAAACAGGGTTACAACGCGACCCTTTGGGGCTTTGTCGCCATCGTGGTCTTCATGAGCGTCTATTACATGCTGTTCGGTGTCATTTCCTCAACTGCGCTTGCCGCCAATCTCCTCTTTCTGGTAGCCCTCCTTTCCATGTTGCAGGCAACCCTGACCCTTCCCGGCATTGCGGCGATTGCGCTGACTCTGGGAATGGCGATTGACGCCAACGTGCTCATCAACGAACGCATCCGGGAAGAACTGCGCGCCGGCCTGCCGCCGTATGCGGCGATTGTCGCAGGTTATGAGCGGGCTTTCGATACGATTCTCGATGCCAATATCACAACCTTTATCGCGGGGCTGTCGCTCCTTATCTTCGGCTCCGGTCCGGTACGCGGCTTCGCGGTGGTGCTTTGCCTTGGCATCCTGACCTCCGTCTTCTCCGCCGTAATGGTTTCCCGTGTGCTGGTAGAGCTTATCTACGGGCGCAGAAATAAACTTGCCAGTATTTCAATCGGGCAGATATGGAAGCCGGAAGCGGCTGCCGAAAAGAAATAACAGGAGCGTTCAAGATGGAATTTTTCCGATTCAAAAATGATATTCCATTCATGCGCCATGCGCTGGCATTCAATATCATCTCCGTTGTCGCCTTTGTCGCGGCGATATTCTTCATTGCGACTCGCGGCCTTAATTTTTCCATGGAGTTTACCGGCGGCACATTGATTGAGGTTCGTTATGAGCAGGCGGCGGATATCGGCGCCATGCGAACAGCCCTGGCGTCTGCGGGCTATACCGAGTTTGTCGTGCAGCACTTCGGCTCGACGGAAGATGTGCTGATTCGTCTGCCCTTGAAAGACATGGCGGAAGACGACGCTGTCTCCGACCAAAACATGGCGCGCCAGAGCGAAGCGATAATGTCTGCTCTGAATATCAGCCAGGAACAACTGCGCCGGGTTGAGTTCGTGGGCGGGCAGGTCAGTCAGGAATTGGCTGAGCAAGGCGCGTTGGCTCTACTAATGGTCACTATCGGCATATTGGTTTATCTGGCGTTTCGCTTTGAATGGCGCTTTGGCTTCGCCGCAATTCTTTCCAACATCCACGATCTCGTTATCGTCTTGGGTTTTTTCGCCTTTTTCCAATGGGAGTTTTCCCTGTCTGTTCTCGCCGCGTTTCTTGCCATCATGGGTTACTCGGTCAATGAAGCGGTGATTATCTTCGACAGGGTGCGGGAAACTTTCCGAAAGGCGCGCGGCATGACTACCCAGCAGGTTCTTGACCACGCCATTACCCGCACCATCTCCCGCACCATGATCACACACGGCTCGACCCAGATGGTGGTTTTGTCCATCCTGTTTTTCGGCGGCGAAGCCCTGCGATATTTCGCGCTCGCGCTTACGCTCGGCATTTGCTTCAATATCTACTCGTCAATGCTTGTCGCATCCCCGATCGTGATGTGGCTGGGCGTTTCCCGCGAGCAGTTCGTAAAGCCGCCCGCTCCCCATGACCCAACCCGCTCTGCCGACGGGGCTTGCGTTTGAGAGGCGTGAGTTACCCTTGGAGAAAAAGTGTGTTCGCTCAAACCGCTCTGAATCAGTATAAAGGAACGTAACATGCAAAAAATCAAACTTTGGGATCTTCCGACCCGTTTGTTTCATTGGCTGCTTGTGCTTGCCATCGCGCTCCTGTTCGTGACCGGCATCGAAGGCGGCAACGCGATAATATGGCACGGCAGGCTCGGCATTTTCGTAGCAAGCCTGCTTGCTTTCCGGCTGGTTTGGGGAGTGATCGGCTCGACCTATGCCCGTTTTCTCCAGTTTTTCCCCACGCCCTCTTCGGTCATGGCTTACCTGCAAGGCAAATGGCATGGCCTTGGACATAACCCGTTGGGCGCTTTTTCCGTATTCGCCCTGTTGCTGTTGACTCTGGCGCAGACGTTATCCGGTCTGGTGAGCAATGATGAGATAAGTTTCTACGGCCCGCTCTACAAGCTGGTCGACAGAGATGTCGCCCTTTGGCTGACCGGGCTGCATAAAGAGCTTGCCTACTATGGCCTGGCCGCGTTCATCGGCCTGCATGTCGCTTCCATCGTGTTCTACAAACTGGTGAAAAAGGACAATCTGGTCATTCCCATGCTGACCGGCAAGAAGGAAGTGTCGGCAAAAGACGCGGACAAGGGCTACAAGGGCGGCGGATACGCGCCGCTTCTGGCAGCATTGCTGTTTGCCGGATTGGCGGCCTGGGGCGCGTCCGGTGCATGGATTCCCGCGCCGCCTCCGCCTGTGGAAACACCGGGCTTCGACTGGTAAATCCATGCTCATCCTCGTTTTGCAGAAACAACTATAAATAGGTGTAGTCATGGCTGAACCACATGAAATCCTGTTCGTTCTTGTTAACGTGCCCGATCGGGAAAACGCCGAAAATCTGGCGGCGGCGCTGGTGGAAAACCGCCTTGCCGCCTGCGTAAACATGCTCTCGCCTTGCCAATCCGTGTATCGCTGGAAGGGCGAGGTGGAACACGCGGAAGAAATTCCCATGTTCATCAAAACCGACCAGACGCGCTATCAGGCGCTGGAAGCCTTCATTCGCGCCAATCACCCCTATGAATTGCCGGAAATTATTGCCTTGCCGCTGGCAAGAGGGTTGCAGCCTTATCTGGATTGGGTGGAAGCCATGTGCGGCGGGAAGGAAGACAGCGGGGAAGATGCGCCATGCTTCTGAAAAAATGGCTGTGGGCGCTGTTCTGGATAGTAGGGATGATTCTGCCGGTTTGGGCGGAGGAATTTCTTGATCCAGGGATTGCCTTTCAGCCCTCGGTGTGCTCTCTGGATTCCGATACCCTGGAAGTGCGCTTTGCCATTGCGCCCGGCTATTACCTGTATCGGGATAACTTTCGCTTCAAAAGCGAATCGCAAGCCCTTCTCGCCCCGCGCTTTCCGAAGGGGAAGCTGGTAGAGGATGTGTTCTTTGACCAGGTGATGGAAGTTTTTTATGATTCTGTCGCCATTGTCTTGCCTGTTGAGCGCAATTTTTCCGGCAGGCTGCAATTTCCTCTGGAAGTGACTTCGCAGGGCTGCGCGGAAGCGGGGCTTTGCTACGTGCCGCAAATCCAAATCCTGAACGCGGAGCTTCCTGCCGAGACAGAAGCTGCGTCCTGCCTGAGAATCAAGAATGCGAACGAAACATCGGATGAAAGCGGCTTCTTTGCCCAACTGCTTGCCCAATCCGGCCTGTGGGGCAAGCTGGCTGTTTTCTTTCTGGCGGGGTTGGGGCTGTCGCTTACGCCTTGCATGTACCCCATGTTTCCCATTCTCTCCGGCATCATCGCGGGGCAGAAAGAGACTCCCGGCAAGCTACGTTCTTTCTCACTCTCGCTTGCCTATGTGCTGGGCATGGCGCTGGTCTACGCCGCAGCCGGAGTGGCGGCGGGATTTTCCGGCGTGCTCCTTTCCGGCTACCTGCAAAATGCCTGGGTATTGTCTTTCTTCGCCCTGATTTTTGTCACGCTGGCGCTTGCCATGCTTGGCGCCTATCACCTGCAACTGCCGACTGCCTTGCAAGGCTTCTTTGCGCGTCATTCCCGACGCTTCAAGGGCGGGTATTTGCCTGCGGTCTTTCTGATGGGCGCGATCTCCGCCCTGATAATAGGTCCCTGCGTCGCCGCGCCGTTGGCGGGAGCGTTGCTATATATCGGACAGACGGGCGACGCCATTCTGGGCGGAGTTGCGCTATTCGTCATGGCGTTGGGCATGGGAGTTCCTCTGCTGATCCTTGGCGTTTCCGCAGGCGCGCTTTTGCCCAAGGCCGGAGCCTGGATGGGCGCTGTGAAAAAAGGCTTTGGCTTTTTGCTTCTGGCAACCGCTGTCTGGATCATCACCCCGGTTATCCCTGCTTTTCTCGTGCTGATTGGCTATGGCGTGGTACTGATGGGCGCTGCGGTGTTTTTACGCATATTTGAGCCGCTGCCGGAGAACGCGAAGACCGGCGCGTATCTGCGTAAATTGTTGGCGCTCCTCTTCCTGGTCTGGGGCGTGATGCTTTTTGCAGGCGCATTCTCCGGCGGACGCGATCCCTTGCAGCCGCTAGCCAATTTGAATTTTGCGGGCGGCGCGAAACAAGGAGACAGGTATGTTAACGAGCTATCTTTCGAGAAAGCGGCAAGCCTTGCCGAGCTTGAAGCGCGGCTCAATGATTCTGCCGGACGACCTCTGATGCTGGCTTTCTACGCCGATTGGTGCGTAGACTGCAAGAAGATGGAGCGATTGACATTTTCCGACCCTGCGGTTCGCGCCCGCCTTGCCTCTTACGTTTTGTTGCGGGCGGATGTAACCGCCACCACGGAAGACGACCGTGAATTGCTGCGACGCTTTCAGTTATTCGGCCCGCCCGGCATAGTGTTCTTTGACGCGGCGGGACAGGAAATTGCCGGAGTGCGTATCGTCGGCTTCCAGAACGCGGAACGCTTCTTGAAAACGCTGGATCAGGCGGAACAGCGGTGAACCTTTATCCCTGTTCGTTCAGGATTAAGAGCGGTTTCGGCTGGATACATTCTGGATTCCAGCGTATGCGACCTGGGCGTCCACGCAGCAATTTACTCGTCATTCCCGCGAAGGCGAGAATCCAGTACGGCATCGGCAACAATGATATGCTTCCAGAACAAGACAGGAGCAATATTCCCATGCGGACACTCCATCGGAACGGAAAGGCATTTCTGGATTCCCGCCTTCGCGGGAATGACTATTGATTGGGTGTGGGAACAAGACTCGCCCTCTCCTGCACACCCTACGGAAAGTACCGTTATTTACGGAAATTGCTGTCAATCAAAACATCTCTAAACAAACTTGACCTTTTCCCATGTGGACTTCCTCTAACCTCTCCACTCCCATTCCGCCATCCAGGGTCGCGCCGACCTTGCGGTTGCTCTGGCCTTATCTGTGGCAATACCGGGCGCGGGTGCTGCTCGCGCTTTTCTGCCTGATTGCCGCAAAGCTGGCGGCAGTCGCCGCGCCTCTGGCGTTCCGGCAGATTGTGGACGACCTTGATCCTTCGCGTCTGGCGAGTGCCTTTCCGCTCGCCTTGTTATGCCTGTACGGGGCTTTGCGCTTTGCCGCGTCGCTTTTTACCGAACTGCGCGAAATAATTTTCGCTCGCGTCACCCAGCAGTGCATTCGCAGGCTGGCGCTGGAGGTGTTTTGCCATTTGCACGCGCTCTCCCTTCGTTTTCATCTGGAGAGGCAGACCGGCGGCATGTCGCGCGACATCGAGCGTGGAACCCATGCAATCGCAACCCTTATCAATTACACCCTTTATTCCATCTTACCGACGCTGGTGGAAATCGCGCTGGTAGTGGCGATTTTGTGGCGGGAATTTCCGCCGGTTTTCGCGCTTGTCACCTTTTCGTCCCTTTTTATTTACGGCTGCTTTACCGTTCTGGTGAGCAACTGGCGGATCGGCATTCGCCGCAGGGTAAACGAAACTGATTCCGCCGCGAATGCTCATGCCATTGACAGCTTGATCAATTATGAGACTGTCAAGTATTTCAGCAATGAAGGGTTTGAGGCCAGAGCCTACGACAAACATATGGGAAACTGGGCTGACGCCGCGACGAAAAGCCAGGTTTCGCTCTCCTTTCTCAACCTGGGGCAGCAATTTATCGTTGCCGTCTGCGTGCTGCTGATGATGTGGCTGACGGCGAAAGGCGTAGCTGAAGGGGATATGACAGTGGGCGATCTGGTGCTGGTCAACGCGTTCTTGATGCAGCTTTACCTGCCGCTTAATTTTCTGGGCGTGGTCTATCGTGAGCTTCGCCAGGCAATGACCGACATCGAGCGGATGTTTCTTTTGCTCTCCACTCATCAGGAAGTAGCTGACATTCCTGGCGCGGTTCCGCTGCCTCAAGGAGCGCAGGAAGTGCGTTTCGAGTCCGTATCTTTTTCTTATGACAAAGTTCGTCCCATTCTTTCCGGGGTGGATTTTGTCATTCCAGCCGGACGCACGGTGGCGGTGGTAGGCGCTTCCGGCGCGGGCAAATCCACTCTGGCGCGGCTCATGTTCCGGTTTTATGAGGTTACGGAGGGCGCGATTACCTGTAATGGCAGGGATATTCGCGCCTTCACTCAGGAGAGCCTGCGATCCGCAATCGGCATCGTGCCGCAGGATACCGTGCTCTTTAACGACACCCTGTATTACAACATCCGTTATGGTCATCCTGATGCCAGCCGGGAAGAGGCGCTTGCCGCAGCCGAAGCCGCGCAGCTTGTCGGGTTTGTCGACAGTCTGCCGGACGGGTGGGATACCAAAGTAGGCGAACGCGGCCTCAAACTCTCCGGCGGCGAAAAGCAGCGGGTTGCGATTGCCCGCGCCCTTCTGAAAAATCCGTCTATCCTGATTTTTGATGAAGCGACTTCGGCGTTGGATTCGCATACCGAATGGGCGATTCAGACCCAACTGGAAGCGGCTGCGCGGGGACGCACCACGCTGGTTATCGCGCATCGCCTCTCTACCGTGATGAACGCGGATGAAATTCTGGTACTGGACGATGGAAAAATCGCCGAACGCGGAAGACATGGCGAGCTGTTGGCAAAAGGCGGCATTTATGCGCGGATGTGGGAGCGGCAGCGCAAACGGGAAGAAGACGATGCGGGATGAAAGCGCGCCGGGCGCGATCGCTCCCCTCTCCCCCGCGCCCTCCCCTACTTGTGAGAGAGGGGGCGGGGGAGAGGGGAGAAATAATTACGGGACTCGCGTCAAACGCAAAATTGATGGCGTGCTCCTTTTGGACAAGCCGAAGGGCATATCTTCCAACGCGGCGTTGCAACGGGCGCGTTGGCTTTTTCAGGCGGAAAAAGCCGGACACACCGGCACGCTTGATCCATTGGCAAGCGGACTTTTGCCGCTTTGTTTCGGCGAGGCGACCAAATTTTCCGCCGACTTGCTGGATGCCGACAAAACCTATCGCGCCAAAGCGCGCCTGGGCGTTACCACCACGACCGGAGATGCGGAGGGCGAAATTCGTGAAATCCGTCCGGCGCAATGCGACATGGCTTTGGTGGAAAAAACGCTTGCGGCCTTTACCGGCGAAATCAGGCAGATTCCTCCGATGTACTCCGCCTTGAAACAAAAGGGCAGGCCGCTGTACGAACTGGCGCGGCAGGGCGTGGAAGTGGAGCGAAAAGCCAGGCCAGCCCTGATTCATCGCCTGACGCTCCTCGCCTGCGAGTTGGCGGGGGATTCGCCCTGGTTGGAGCTGGAAGTATGTTGCGGCAAGGGAACCTATATTCGCACTCTGGCGGAAGACATCGGCGAGGCGCTGGGGTGCGGCGCGTATCTTGCCGATCTTTGCCGCACCGCCGTTGCCGACTTGACGCTGACGATGGCGCATTCCCTGACGGAATTGGAAACTCTGGTGGCGGATAATGCCCATGCCCTGACCGACAAGCTGCTTCCGATGGATCATCTGCTTCTTTCCCTGCCCGTTGTCTGTCTGGACGGGGCGGCAAGCGAGCGTTTCATGCACGGCAACCCTGTGTATGTCGAGCTTGCCGGGGAGGGGACGAAAATCCGGGTCTATGCCGCAGGCGGCAAGCTGTTGGGGCTGGGGGAGATGAAGGCTGATGGCAAGCTATGGCCAAAGCGCCTGCTGGCGGAACGCACTATAAAAAGAGGGCTAACCACGCCGCTGTAGGGGTTAAAAATTTTTAACCCCTATGCCGCAGGAGAGAGAAAGCTGCACAATGAGGCAGTGGAAAAAGCCAAGCAGGTCGCGCCACAACTGTGATTTTGAATTGAACATTCCCCGCAAAGCCGCGCCGTCATGCTGCTAGCCTTTGACGGATAGCGGCGAAAAAACATCCGTGCGGAAAAATACGCCGGACAAGATGCCGATTATGTATAATGATATTGTTTCCCACCTTGGAGGGTTGAATCATGAATAACATTCTGAAAGAGCTGTTCAAGTTCGACACTATGGTAACGCCGAAGGTCATCACGGTGGTTTATTTGCTGCTGTTGTTGCTCGTGGCGTTTGGCGCGCTTGGGACAATGGTCATAATGGCTGCCGGTGGTTTTGCGTTTGGTTTTGTTTCCGGCATTGCCGCTTCCTTGGCCGGGCTTATCGTTGCGGTTCTCATCATTGCAATCGGCGGGCTTTCTGTTCGCATGTATTGCGAGCTGCTCATCGTCCTCTTCAAGATGAACGAAGCCTTGCAGGAAATCCGCAGGAAAAAGGCAGAGCAGGAGCAAAAGCGGCAGGAGCTTGAGCAAAAGTTGGGAAAGCCGCCGTCTGCGACAGCCGATAGCTAGAGCTATAATACAAACGAAGCCGCAGGGCATCCCCAGAAAGAGCTTCTCCAGGAAAAATGCCCGTAAATCGCGGGCGTTTTTTACGATGGTCGTTCCCGTTATAGTGATTCGTATAAATAAAGAGACTGTAGGGAAAATGATGTTTCAGAAAACATTCTTGCCTGGGAACTCTGGGAGTTTTGCTTTCCAGAGCGGCCAAGCAACAGTCTGACCGGGTATGCCGGGGACAATGTTCCCTAAATTGTGTGAATTGCTATAAAACCTATTAAAAATGGGAGAATATAGGAATAGCTTGACACGATTGCTCTCCCGCTTGCGGCGTAGGGATTAAAAATTTTTAACCCCTACAGCGCGTGGTTAGCCCCCTTATGGTCGCGTGATTTGCGGATAGCGCTATATTTGCAGGCAACGCGGGCGGGGTGCGCAGCGCCCCGCCCGCTTATCGGCTTACCTTTTATCGGCTTACCTCAACTGTCTCCAGGACTGGCGTCCGGCGCGTTTGCCTTCGCAGCGGTCGCCGGAGCCGAATTGACCCGCTCCGGAAGCCAACACTGGTTGGTCGCATGGATTATTCAGCGGCTGCCGTCCCAAAGTTACCCCGCGGGCATTATCCGTCCTGTTCAGGGTGATCATGATCGTCTTTCCCGGATTGTTCGGATCCGCTACTTCAACCTTGATTGCGGATATGTCGAACTTCCCGTCCCGGTTGATCTCCATCCCGTATGAGCCGTCAAGGATAAAGACATTGCTCTTGCGCTGGATTTCCTTGTACAGATTGGTCTTGATCCAGCCACCGGTCTCAGGATTGATCTCCGCCAGACCGCCGTTCTGGGCGCTGGAGCAGGGATCGTCCTCCGGCAGAACCGTCGGTATCAGCACATGCGTGGTGCGTCCCTGCTTTCTGTTGGTAACCGTTCCCTGCGCCCGAACCCGCCAGTTCTTCATCCGGGGCGCGTCGAAGTCAATCACGTAGCCCATCTGGCTTGCGCCATAATCGGGAGAATCAGGCGACTCCGTCAATATCTTCCAGGCTTTATATCTCTCCTTGTCTTCATCCCTGGCTCGGTCGCAAGTCGCATTCTTGCAGAACATGTCTTCCGGCGGATGATTGGCCACATAATCGCGCGCCATGAGAACTGATCGCTCTGCCGTGGGGCTTGACGCCACAGGACTCAGGTCGCGGATACCGTAGATGGACTGGATTACCGGATCAACAAGGTCGGCCTGCTCGAAGTATTTGCCGGTGCCAAGCACGATTTGCAGGGTTGCCCAGCTGCCGTCGCCTTTAAGGACAATGGGGAGCGGCGGCGCAGAAATCGGCTGCAACCCGCCGTCGGGCGCGGCGGCTCTGAGCATGGGGCGTCCGCCGTTGGCGAGTGTCATGGTTCTCAGGTCAAACTTCCAGAGATTGCCAAGTGCGTCGCCCGCATAGGCCATGTCCGCCGCGCCGTTTCTATCCGTATCCACCCAGATCGGCACGCCCAGGCCATTGGGCTGATTGGCGTCGCCCTCGCCCACACAGATTGTTTCCACACGCGGGTTCTTGTCAAGCTCCGCCACGAACAGGCAGGCGTCGTGCCTGTCAGAATTATAGCCGTTGCCGAATATCACCCCCCACTTGTTGGGCAGACCATCCACCGGCGTGATGACACCTTCGCCGTCTACCGGATAGCCCAGGTCAGGATAATCGTTGCCGGTAATTTCCCAAAGCACATTGTCCTTCGAGAAATTCGCAGGGTCTTCCACATCCAGCGCGAAGAAGCTCCGCCCGCCGCGTCCGGTATGCCCTACCAGCACGGAGCGCCATTCATTGTTCAGAAGAATGTCCTGAACAAAGGGCGATCCATCCACCAGATAGTGATGTTTCTGGTTGTACTCCGGGTCGGATAGATGCTTCAGCCTGCCATGTACGCCCATAGGCACGTAGGCGAACAATTCCTCGCCGTCCAGAGCGTTGAAGGCGTGCAACATGCCGTCATTCGCGCCGACAAAAACTGTTGAACCGGCAAGGCGGATGTCCGGGTTTGTCGCCAGACCTCGCGCGTGCAAGACTGCGGCGCGCTCCTGGTAGCTATCCACGTGGGTAACGCCGAAGAAAGCGTCTCCTCCGTCGCCATTGCAATCAGAGTCTTTCGCGTACTGCGATTTGACGCCCTGACCGCAGGTAAAGCTGCCATAGCCAGCGTCGTTGAACGCGCTGTTGCCACTAACATACGGCGTGGAATTCACGATGTCCCCCAGAATGCGAGTAACGCCTCCGTCGCGCCGGTTACGGAATCCGAAATAGCTTTGTCCGGCAAAGGCAGAGCTTCCCAGGTCTTCCCAGGTTCGGTCGCCGCGCAGGTAGTCAATCAGAAGGTCGACATCGTAATCAATCGTGTTCGACCCTCTCCCCAAAACACAACGCGCATCAGGAGCGCCGGGTCGGTTTATGGGACAGTCGTCCCACAATGGAATGCCATCGGCAATGGAACGATCAAGCGGCGCGTCAATGGCATCCTTGATTGACTTGGGCATGTTTGCGTCAAACGCTACTCCCTCCGACCCATTCCAGGTAAAGACCTTGCGGTTTACCAATTCAGTCGGCCTGGTTCTCCCGGTTCCGTCGACAAGCCGTTCGGAGAGCTTCTGTCCGGCTTCCCATTCGGGCGTGTCCTTGATCGTGCCGGGTTTGCACCTGCCGTTCTTTTCATCCGCCCTTGCACAGGCTTTCTGCTCAAAAGCCTCCAATGCGCCCGACCAGTCGGCGGGGTTATAGCCCGCCGTAAACAGCGTGTTTTCCTGATTTCTTTTTGCGCCCGAACCAGCGTAGCCGGTATTGGAAGAATCCTCGCCCGCGATAGCGGTAAGGAGCGCCGAGAGCTTGTCGGCGAACTCCGCCGCGTCGACCGCCTCGACCGTGCCGCCATGCCCGTTCAGTCCGGCGTGCATCAGGTCGTCAACCTGCTCATATGCGGTATCCAGTCCGGTCGGGGCAGTCCACAGGATATTCCTGCCCGCCACCCTGTCCGGATTGGCGAGAAAGTCATTGACCTCCCTGTCCGAGAGCCTTCCCTGCACGCCCAGACCGATGGTGAACGTCTGCATGTGCTGCCAGAAGGCCGGGTTCTGCTTGGTGGGAGCCAACTGGTTGGACACATTGGGCAAAAGGTCGGTTGCCCAGTAGTACATGGCTTTGTCCGCCAGGCCGCATGAGACTACATTGCCTGCATACTGGCCGCAGAAAGGAGATTGCTTCGTGTACTGGTAGCTTCGCGCCAGATTGCCGCTGCTGTCCCGCTGCTCTATCCTCGGCAGGGTTGCCGCGCAATCCACATCGCCAGGCGTATTGGAAGGAGCCACACATTGGGTATGGCTGCTTGCATAGCCGTCGGTCATCAGGATTGCAAAAGAGCGACGGCAGCCGTAAATCTCGCCGGAGCCGCCATTACCGCCCGCAGCGTAGCTTATCGGCGGATATTCCTTCCACGGGGAATTGGTTCTGAAATATGCGCCAGTAGTATTCAGCGCCGTATGCAATGGCGTGCCGCCTGAAGCGGGCAAATTGAATACCCAGTCATAGAAGCGTTTGACGAACTTCTCTCCGGCATAGGGGCTTGGCGTTCCGTCATGATTTACTGCGTTGGACGGAAAATCCCGAAAAGGCACAACCCCGATCCCGCCCCGATTCGAGCCTGACTGCCCCGGCCCTCGGTTGGTCACGGCCGTCTGGTTCATACTGCCAGAGTTTATTGTGTCATAACCTAGACGGATATTCTGGCCTCTCATGACCGTGCCGGGTTTGCTGGGGTCATTCCAGTCCACAAGCTGGGCAAAGGCAATTGTCATCCCGCCCTTCGCAATCATGCTGCGGGTTCTGTAGTAGGTGTACCAGTTCATGAAATTGCGGATTTCTTCCCGACTGGTGCGCCGCCGGGGAGTCTCCTCAATCACCACGTCTCCGTCATCATTCACAAACCTGCTGATCAGACGAAGCCTACCTTGCTCCGCGCCGTTCAGGTTGGTGCAAACGCCGTTCGGGCATCTGGTGGCGCAGGCAGGAGTAGTACAGGAGCCGGGAGAAGCGCCGGTGCCTTCCGTATTGTAAATCTGTCCGCCGTATTCAAAATGGGAAACCGGCGCGTCCGGCAGGTCTTTGGTCGCGCTCCAGAAACCGTGTCCGGTGGTGTCGCCAATCGCATGCCTGCCCGCGTAACAGGTAACGGCGCTCCCTGTGCCGGTTGTGGCAGTGGAAAACTCCTCCCAGGGTCGCAAAACATAATTGCTGATGGAGGCATAGCGACTGGTATTCGTGCAGAACCTGCTTCGCGGATGCGCCAGGTTGAAGGCGGCTCCGGCAGGCAAGGGAGTTCCGGTATGATATGCGGTTGTGCCGCCATAACCCTGCCCGACCATCGCTTCGTCCACATCAAAGACCCGATAACTGTCGCGGCAGTGCGCGTGCGCGATGCCATTCGCCGCTTCAAAGCCTGCGAATCCCTTGCGGATGGGGCCTTGTCCGGCCAACTGAAAGACCGGGTTTTGCAACGTTCCGGAGTATGCGCCGCTGGAGCTTGGCAGACCGGCATAGTATTCCCTGCCGTCCGCGATTTCCCGGAAAATCGTGGGACAGGCGCGGTTCCTGACCAGTGTCTGGTTTGCCGCCTGGCTGCGGGCGTAATAGCCAGAGTTAGCCCGGTTTTGCCGAAAGAGGGCGTTATTGCCGGTCGGCAGAGCGCGAAAAGACCAGTATTCATAGTTGTGCATACTGTCTTCCGGCTTTGCGTCCGGGTCGTAATTTACGTTATCCCGCATGGAATTGTAGCCCGGCACGTAGTCCCAGTAAGCAGCCATGCCGGTGGGAGCCGCTCCGGTTCCCTGAATGACCGCTGTGCTGGTCGCCGTGCTGGTCAAGTTGGCTGTGCTTGAACATGCGCCGCCTTTTGCGACTGCCTCCGCATAACCATTTCCGCAGACGCGGGGAAAATCGGTGATCCGGTCGCTGTTCCTCAAACGCACAAGACGGGTTCCGTCATGGCGGACGGGCGGCTGGTAGGTGATATCGGGGTTGTAGTAAGCCCCGTTCAGAAAAGGCGTAGCGCGCATGACGCCGCCGCTGATCGCGCCATCCGGCAGAAACGAATCCGCCATGGACCCGGAATCGTCGTGGATATACACAAGATTTGGATCCATCGGCTTGTCCGCCACCAGCGGACGCTGGGCAATATCAAACTCGGATAACGCCAGACCGGGGAAAAGAGCGACTGCCAGTGAGAGGATCAGCTTTCTGCGGGAAGCTCCTCTATGGGAAAAAAGATAGTTCATGACAATTCCTCCATGCGCCGAAGCGCCTGTGTTCAACAAAGCCATAGACGACCACAGCAGGCCGACTATAACTAAAGTACTATAACTTAAGTAATATAACTTAAGTTATAGATAATGCTAGTCCACAAAACTGTTTTCCCTTGAAAAAACTGACAAACGGTTGGTTTGACACGACAAACGGTCATTTACTCTCGCGGCGAAGCCAAAGGAGTTCCCCCGTAGGGACGGGGGCTTGCAAGCCCGCAAGCGGACAAGGGGTGTTGTAGGGGCTAACCTGCGTGTTCGCCCGATGTTGGGGCGTGTTCGCGCTATGGGCAGACACATGGGTCTGCCCCTACGGCGACGACGCGGCGTTGGGCGGTAATGCGGCATTGGGGTTAGCCCCCTTTATAAAAGGGTGTGGCGCGTAGGCGGGAATCCAGCAAAAATCTATATCTGCTGTACAGGATTAAATCAAAAACGCTCCAGGATTGCGCTCGATACGTGTTCACGATCAGGGAAATCCATCGGCAAAAGGCACAAGAAAGTTTCGCGTTTTCGTCTGCTTCTGTGGGCGGAAAACCCCGTCCTGCCTGGTTCGCAGGCTCACTCCTCTGACTTGATGAAACATCACAGGACAGCCACATCTGTGTGATAATCCGCGTTTCACTTTTTTGCCCGCCGCCCGTCGGCGTCCGCCTTGAGGAGAAGTCAATGTCGCGCTCGTTTTCACGTCAGGGTTTTGGAACAGTCATGTTGCTGTTCATCGTCGCCGCCGTCGCCATTGTTGCGGCATCGGGTCTTTATATCGCCAGATCATTACAGCAGGACGACGCGACCGTAAGCGCCGCCCCGTCTTTTCGGGTTATCCAGCCGGATGACATCGGAAGCGCAGTCGGGCCTTTCCAGATTGCCGATTTCGGCAACCGTGAATTTGACGGCTCGCCTGCTCTGGCCTTGAGTTTTACGCATCCTCTGGATAGAGGCAGGACTTACGACGATCTGATCCAGGTCTTCGAGATGCCCGCTCGCCCCAATGATCCCAGGCCGCGCAGCCAAGCGGACGATGAGGACGAGGACTACTACAGCGGTCGCTCCGACAACACCGTGCCGCAGGCCAGCAGCGCCCCCGAAGACACCGCCATTGACGGCGGCGTACTGGTCAAGGGCGCATGGGTCGTAGGCGATAATCCGCGACTGCTGTACTTCCCGCACATCAAGCCGCACACCCGCTACGTCGTCCGCGTCGCCGCCGGTCTGCCATCAGCCGCCGGTAAAACGCTGAGCGAGGAAAGCAGCGAGGAAAGCCGCTATGCGGTTGTCACTCCCGTCGTCGCGCCGACCTATTACTTCGCCAGCCGCGGCATGGTATTGCCGACCCGGCAGAACGGCGGCCTGCCGGTTGTCACCGTCAATGTGCCTGAAGTTGATGTTCAATTCCTGCGTGTAAAGCCCGATCAATTACCGCGCTTTCTCGACCGGGTAATCAGCGGCCCGCGCGTCCAGCGTGAGGCCGATGATGACGAAGGTTATCATTACGACTGGCGCGCCACCGATCTCAAGGGCGCGATCAACAACTGGACGCTGGATAATCTGCACAAACTGACCGAAAGCGTTTTCGCCGGTCGCTTCCTGACCGAGCAGCAGGCCAACAAGCGCAATGTCACTTTCCTGCCGGTGGAAGACATCAAGGAACTGTCTGATCCAGGCATTTACATCGCGGTGATGAGCCAGCCCAACCGCTTCCGCTATGAATATCAGGTTACCTACTTCTACGTAAGCGACCTGGGGCTATCCGCCCGCCTGTTCGCCAAGGGCGCTGATGTCTGGGTAAGCTCGCTTACCGGCGGCAAGGCGGTATCAGGCGTCGAGGTGACCTGGCTTGACGAGAACGCCAGAGTCGTCGCCAGCGGTAAAACCGACGGCGACGGACGCGCCAACTTCGCCGAACGACCGGCGGCGGCCAAGGTCGTCGTCGCCCGTCACGGTCGGCAACTGTCCATGATTACATTGAAGGAACCGGCGCTCGATCTTTCCGAATACGAGATAACCGGCCTGCCCGGACAGACGGTGCGCCTGTTCCCCTATGCAGGGCGCGATCTTTACCGGCCCGGCGAGAGTTTCGAGCTTTCGGTGCTGGCGCGTGACGCCGACGGGCGTCCGGTTCCGGCTCAACCAATCCAGGCCGTTCTCAAACGCTCGGACGGCAAGAACCAGTTCACCGCAAGCTGGCAACCCGATACCAGGATGCCCGGTTATTACCGGCAGCGTATCGAATTGCCGGTCGACGCTCCGACTGGCTCATGGCGACTGGAACTGCGCTCCGATCCGGCTGACAAGCTGGCTACCGCCAGTTTCCGTTTCGGCGTTGAGGAATTTCTGCCGGAACGAATGAAGCTCGATCTGGATAGTCCGCAGGCTGTCGTTTCGCCCGATGAAACCTTGCGGATCAACGTCAAGGGTAGCTATCTCTACGGCGCTCCGGCAGCCGGAAACGAATTGCTTGGCGTTGCCGTCTTCGAGCGGCAGAAGAACCCGCTGGCAAGGCAACTGCCCGGCTTTGAATTCGGAGACTCCAACGAAGACAGCCAGCGCCATAGAGTCGAGCTTGGGTCGGCCAATCTTGACGAAAACGGGGAATTGACCCTGAACATCAATCTGGAGCCTGCCAGCGGCAAGCGATCGCCCACCACCGCGCGCGCCACGTTGAGCCTGCTCGAAAGCGGCGGCAGGCCGGTGGTGCGTAATTTTGAACGGGTAATCTGGCCTGCGCCCGCTCTGGTCGGCATTCGCCCCCTGTTTACCGGCGATTATGCGCGTGAAGGCAGCATTGCCCAGTTCGAGGTCGTGCGCGCCGATGCCGACGGCAAATTGAGCGCGGGCGATGACCTGCCGGTGCGCCTGTTCCGCGAAAACCGCGACTATTACTGGCGTTTCGATGACCAGCGCGGCTGGCACTCTGGCTTTACCGAAACCGACGAACTGGTAGGCACTGCCAGCGTCAGCATTCCCGAAGACGGACGCGGCAAGGTGGGGATGCCGGTCAATTACGGGCGCTATCGCCTGGAAATTCTTGACCCCGAAACCCAGCAGACAGCCAAATTCCGCTTCTACGCGGGCTGGAGCGCCAGAGGCGACGAAAGCCAGGGCGTTCGTCCCGACCGGGTAGCTCTGAAATTCGACAAACCGGCCTACCGCGACGGCGATACTGCCAAACTGACTATCAGCCCGCCGCACGCCGGCGAGGCGCTGATCACCGTCGAGGCCGACCGTACCCTGTGGGTGAAGCGAATCCCGGTTCCGCTCGACGGCGCGACCGTCGAAATTCCGGTGGATAAAGACTGGCAGCGTCATGATCTATATGTTTCGGTGATTGTGCTGCGACCGGGAAGTTCCGGCGAGAAGGTGACTCCCGCGCGGGCGCTTGGTCTCACGCATCTGCCGCTTGAGCGCGCTGATCGCAAGCTGGCGGTCAGCCTTGAAGCTCCGCAGAAGATGCTGCCTGAGACTCCCCTCAAGGTGAAGGTCAAGGTTCCCGATCTGGGCAATCAAACGGCAATCGTCACGCTCTCCGCCGTTGATGTCGGCATCCTCAACATCACCCGCTTTGCGACGCCCGATCCTTTCACCCATTTCTTCGGACGGTTGCGCTACGGGGTTGACCAGTACGATGTTTATGGCCGCCTGATCGAGAAGATGTCCGGTCGCAAGGGCAGGCTGAGGTTTGGCGGCGACTCCGCGCCGCAAGCGACCAAGAGCCTGCCCAGGAAGGTTCTTCTGGTCGATCTGTTTTCAGGCCCGGTTCAGCTTGACGCCAAAGGCGAGGCCGAAATCGCCCTTGATGTTCCTGATTTCAACGGCGCTCTGCGTCTGATGGCGGTTGCCGCCGCCGCTGATCGCTTCGGCAATGCCGAGACTGAAACCGTGGTCGCCGCGCCGCTGGTGGCGGAATTGTTGACGCCGCGCTTCCTTACCGTAGGCGATCAGGCCACTATCGCGCTTGACCTGCATGACATGACCGGCGTCGCGCAAACGCTTAAAGTCCGCGTCGAGAACGACGACGGTCTGAAGATCAACAACGCCGGGCGGGAACTGGTATTGAAGGCGGACGAAAAACGAACCCTGCGCTTTCAGATTGAAGCCGGTCAAGCCTTCGGTCTGACCGAGGTTCGGGTAAACGTTGCCAGTAGCTCCGGCCTCAAGCTGGAGCGCAGCTTTGGCCTGCAAGTCCAGGCCGCGACGCCGCAAAAGCAGTTAGTCAGAATGCTGACGGTCGCGCCGGGCGAAACGCTCAATATCCGGGAGCCCGCTTTGAGCGGCTTTATCTACAGCAGCGCGCAATCCCATGTGATGATTTCCGACAAGGCTCCGATTGACGTGCGTAGCGCCATTCAGGGTTTGCTTCAATATCCCTACGGCTGCGCCGAGCAGACGACCAGCACCTCTTATCCCCATGTCCTGATTGACGAGGACGGAGCCAGGTTGTTTGGCCTCAAGCCCTACAGTCGTGATGAGCGGGCTAACATGCTGGAAAAATCCATTGCCAGACTGGGCGCGATGCAGGCTCCGAACGGCGGCTTCAGCATGTGGGGAAATGTCTCCGAATACCAGTACTGGCTCTCGGCCTACGTTGGTAATTTCCTGCTTGACGCGCGCGAACAGGGCTTTGCTGTGCCGGAAACAATGCAGCAGAAGACCCAGGAATTTCTGCTCAAATACTTGCAGGAAGGCGTAGCCGGTCTGCCAAAGGGCAAGGTCGCTTACAACGAGAGTGGCTGGCAGGATTATCGCTACGCTGGCGCAGGCCGTTTTGGAGTGCTTGCTTACGGCGCTTATGTGCTGGCGCGCGAGGCCAAGGCTCCGTTATCTACCCTGCGTCAGATGTTCGAGGTACGCGACCAGGCGCATTCCGGCTTGGCCTTGATTCATCTCGGTCTGGCTCTGAAACTTATGGGCGATGAAACCCGCGCCCGGACGGCTTTCCAGGAAGGCGTCAGAAAGGGGCGTGATTCTGGCTACTGGTGGGGCGACTATGGTAGCCCGCTGCGCGACGCGGCGTTGTCTTATGTCCTGCTCGATCGCCATAAGGTGAAGGTTGAGGGGCAGGACAATCTGGTCGCAATCGCCAACGCTGAATTGAACACGACCCTCTCCCTCTACACCAGCACTCAGGAGAAGCTCGCGCTGTTCCTGCTCGGTCGTAATTTCCTTGGCTCACGTGAGGGCGGAGCCGAATGGACGGCGGAAATCACAGATGGCAGGGGCAGGGCGGAGACGCTAAAGGGCGTCGGCAGCCTGATCCGGTCGCTTACGACAGCGGAGCTGCAAGGCGGCATCCACATCAGGAACACGCACAATGAACCGCTCCACTTGCATCTTAGCCTTAGCGGCAATCCGGCGCGGATGCCGCCCGCCCGCGACGATGTTATCGTCTTGAGCCGCCATTGGTTCGATGCCGACGGAAGACCGCTTGGCAACCGCTCCCTTTCCCTGCGCGTGGGCGAATCGGTAATCGCGCGTATAAATGTCGAGCCGCGTAGCTGGATCAACAACGGCATGGTCATTGACCGCATTCCGGCGGGTCTTGAGATTGAGAACCTCAACATTGCCCAAGGCGAGGGTCTGGCAAGCGTCATGATTGATAACGTCAATCCGGCTTATGCGATGCGCGACCAGCGTATTCAGCATGTTGAGTTTCGGGATGATCGCTTTGTCGTCGCCGCCCGCCTGCAAGGCAGGATAAGCCTGTTTTATCGCGCCCGCGTCGTCACGCCGGGCAGGTTCGTCATCCCGCCTCTCTACGCCGAGGACATGTACCGCCCTGATGTTTATGGCTTGACCAGCGGTGAAGGCATGTTGACGGTGACGGACGGCGTGGGAACATCGGCGCGATGACAACGGCGCAAAACGGCAGGCGCAAACGCAGTTAAAGCGATTTCGGTTGAGTCACCCCGGCCTGAAGGCCGGGGATTCCTCGACACATAAGAGGGGAGCCTTCGACTCCATAAAACAAACTCGCTCACCACGCCATTCATTTCGAGGATTGCGCTTGATGCGTGTTCAGTACATTGCCCGCCCCAGCCGCTTCCATAGATCGAGCGGAAGGGAAGCATCCGGCAGGGGAAGATGGATCATGACAATGCGGCGTTCTTTTTCGGGAAGCGACAATTCCCGATAAATATCCGCGTCGCAAAAGCCGATGAAATCGGCCTCGGCGCGGGAGTTGGCGTAGACAATACGGGTAATCCGCGCCCAATAGGCAGCGGCAAGGCACATCGGGCAAGGCTCGGAAGAAGCGTAAAGGGTGGCATTAGTCAGATGAAAATTGCGTATCTTTTGGCAAGCCGCGCGAATCGCCTCAATTTCAGCGTGCGCGACAGGATCATGAGTTGCCAGCGCCCGATTCCTGCCTTCGGCAAGTATCTCCCCATCCCGCGCAATGACTGCGCCAAACGGCCCGCCTTCAGGATTTTCCAGGTCTTCCCTGCTGTTTTCTGCCGCCAGCTCAATCGCTCGCCGCAAGAGGCGCCGGTCAGTATCCGTTATTTCCGCCATGCTTCAATCCCGCGTGTTGCTGTCACTCGCAAAGGTTGCCAAATCTACTCGTGGCGGAGGTTGCCAGTTTTCCTGCCGATATTCGGCTTCCACATTGGTGAATATGCCGCCGCGCACATAGAACTTTGCGGTCAGGCGCATGAAGCGGGGCGAGACCGCCGAAACCAAATCGTCCAGAATCCGGTTGGTCACAGCCTCATGGAACGCGCCCTGATTGCGATATGACCAGATGTAGAGCTTCAGGCTCTTCAGCTCCACGCAAAGGCGATCCGGAATGTAATCCAGCATCAGGGCGGCAAAGTCCGGCTGTCCGGTTTTGGGGCAGAGGCAGGTAAACTCCGGAATCTGCATGTGAATGTGAAAATCCCGCTCCGGCTTCGGATTGGGAAAGGTCTCAAGGGCGTACTGGTCTGTCATGGCGAATCCTGCAGTGGGGACGAACATCAACTTAAACCGAAAACGCCCCTGAAGCAAATTTTTACAAATCTTTTACCAACTCTCACAAGTATTTTGCTCAAAAAGGCGTATAAAGTAGATATAAGAGTTTTTTGAACACGCTTTTTTCATGGAGACTGTCATGCGCTACCCATTTCTGCTCGCCCTCTTTGCTGCCGCCTTCGCCAGCACAAGCGTAATGGCCGCGTCGCCCCGTAATCAGTCCCAGTCGTCCGCGCCTCGCTATTTCCAGCAGCAAAATTCGTCGGCTGCCGCTCGCTCTACATCAGCCGCATCGGCTCCCGCCAGTCGGCCTGCTGCCCGTCCTGCTGCGTCGTCTGCTCGTTCTGCCGCTGCTGCTGCTCCTGCCGTTCGCTCTACACCTGCCGCTTCGGCTTCCGCTACTCGTTCTGCTGCGCCTAGCGCCCGCCCTGCCGCGTCAGCTCCTGCTACCCGTCCTGCCGCTGCTGCTACTCCTACCGTTCGCTCTACACCTGCCGCGTCGGCTTCTGTCACCCGTCCCGCTGCTGCTACGCCTGCCGCTCGCTCTACGCCCGCTGCTCTCCCTGCCGCTAATCTTGCGCCTATAGCTCGCGCGTCCAATACTCGTGCCGGGTCTAACGCTCGTTCCACGTCCACTGCCCGTCCCGCGCCCACTGCCCGTCCTGCGCCCCGTCCTGCACCCACTGCCCGTCCTGCACCTACTGCCCGTCCTGCGCCTACTGCCCGTCCTGCGCCCACCGCTCGTCCTGCTCCGGTTGTGCGCCATACGCCTGTTTACCACGCGCCGTACCGCCAGTCGTACTACCATACGACATACCGCTACGCGCCGTATCGCTATGCGCCGTACTACCCGCCGCACCATCATCATCGCTACAGGTCTTCCTTCTATTTCTACTTTGGAATTCCGCTCTTCTACCCGTTTGCCTATTATTCGGCGGCTTACTACCCGGTAAGCTATCCGGTTTATGTGCCTTACGCGCCCTACTACGCTCCCGCTGCTCCCCACCCGACACCGGAAGAAGTGGAGCCGGAAGAGTACGATGAACGCACGGAGGCCGACCGCATTGCCGCGCTGGTCATCGGAACGGCTCTGGGAGGCTTGATCGGACACCAGTTCGGAAGCGGTAGCGGCAAGACTGCCGCAACGATCGGTGGCGCAGTAGCAGGCGGATTGATCGCCGACCAGCTAATGCGCTAGGGAGATTCAGAACCCTATCCCCCGACCTCTCTCCCGCAAGCGGCGCAGCCACAAGCGGGAGGAGGAGCAAAACGCCCCCTCTGATAGTAGCGTTATTTGCGGCAAGTACCATTAGCTCAAACACGCATATAAAATGGGCATGAGCGCCAAAGTCATAATTACTCGTTTGACCACGTGTCTCGAAGAAGCCTCTCCATTTATGGCGGGGTGAGCGAGACAGTTGTTTTGTGGAGCATTGAGGCTCCCCTCATCTGTGGCGAGGAAGCCCCAACCTTCAGGTTGTGGCAACTCACAAACATATCGAAGAGCCTAACCTTAAGTTACGCGAGTTCAATTCATCACTTCGCGTTCAATCATCGTCAGCAAAGGCTGAGCGCCGTGTACGCTCAACATCGGCCAGACTTGCCGGACGAGATCTTTCGCCGCCTCGTTCTGTCCGGCGCGAGCCAACGCTACGGCGCAAGCACCGGCGCAACAGGCAAACATCGGCCAGTTGTACGGGTTTTTACCGCGCAAAAGATAACCACTGACAGCGGCTTGCAGGTGGACAAGCGCCTCCTCGTTGCGGTTCTCGCGCAGCGCAATCATGCCCGCAATATATGGGTAAAGCATCTGTGCATCCCAACACAGCGTTTCCTGATCAATCTCCGCAAGCAAACACGCGGCAATCGCGGTATCGCCCAAGCGCGCCTCGGCAAACGCCCATTCGACAAGAAATACAGGGTTGCTTCGTTGCGCCTCGCCCACCTGACGGATGAGTTTAATGTAAGTAGGATAGTCACCGACTGCACAGTAAACCGCCGCCAGCAGCACTTCGTAAGAGCCGGGAGCCGGACTCTTGTCGCGCCACTCTTCCAACCGCTGCAAAACATCCGGCAACCGTTCCAAGGCGGCTGATCCGGCTTCCGCAATTTCGGCCTGGGCAAGGCTTAATGCGACATAAAGCGAGAAGCCCGGCACTCTTTGCAGCGTTCTGGTTTTAGGCAAACATTTGCCGATACGCTGCACGGCATCCCAATCACCTACCGCGAATGCCTTGTTAAAGCGCGTAAACCACATCACTTCGCGGAGCCTAAAGAAGAGCCACCCGCATTGCGCCAACGGCATAATTGCGACAACAAGCGGCCACCAGTCTTTAAGCCACACGGCGCCCGCGACACATACGGCGATAATCAGCAAACACGCTCTTATAGCGCCACAGGACATCTTGATAAGAGTTTTCCAGCATGGATTTTCGAGTATTGCGATTTCGCTGGCAGCCGCAAATTTCCTGGCGGCTGCATCGACAGAATCGTGAATTTCACGCTCCTGGGCAAGTAGCCTCGCTGTCAACGCAGATTCATACAGCATAATATCGGCATACCCTTCCGCCTTCAGCTTTGCCACCGCCTCCTTTTCTGTTTCGGCCTCTACATAATCCGCTTCCGACACGCCCTTGGAAGAGGTAGCCCGATACAGAATTTTCGTCATTTCACTCCGCCTTCCCGTTTTCTTCCTGTTGTTTCCCGGGATTATCATCATCCATCAGAATGCGAAATCCCGGCCCTTCGAGATCGTCGAACTGCCCGCCGACAAGAGAGCGCCAGAAAATATACGCAATGACAAAAACAAGCAGAACCGAAAAGGGGATGAGCAGGTAGAGAGTTTCCATGACGCGCTTTCAAATGTTTGTAAATAACCGCTTCCCGCCGGAACGCAGGGTCAGGCTCCGCCATGCCTGCCGGTTTTCTGGATACGCAAGGCATTGAGCACCACTATGAGCGAACTGGCGGACATGCCGATAGCCGCCTCCCAAGGCTCAACCAGTCCGGAGATTGCCATCGGCAAGGCGCAAACATTATAGAGCAATGCCCACATCAGGTTTTGCCGGATTATGGAACGGGTAAGCCGACTGCGATGTATGCCTCGCGCAAGATTGGCGAGATTGTCCGACAGCAGAATCAAATCGGCCTGGGTTCGCGCCAGTTCCGCGCCGGAACCCATTGCAACCGAGACCTCCGCCTGCGCAAGCACCGGCGCGTCATTTACCCCGTCGCCTACCATCGCAACCACCGCGCCTCCCTCCTGAAGACGGCGCACCGCCTTTTGCTTCTCCTCCGGCGTCATGCCGCTCTCTGCCTCATCAAGACCCAGAGTGGCGGCTATGCGCTCAACGACCGACTCCGCGTCGCCCGACATGAGAATCATCCGGCAACCGGCGGTGTGCAACATGCCGACAAGCTCCGCCGCGCCGGAACGAAGCTCGTCGCCCACTCTAAAGCAGGCAATGATTCCTTCATCATCCGCCAGCATCAGCAGGGTGTCGCCGGATTCCAGCCAACCTTCCGGCCAATCCGCCTCCTTGCCGGAAAGCTCCAACGCGGAATCAGCGCGCCCGATGCGATAGGTTCGCCCCTGGATTTCACCTTCCAGACCGCCTCGTAAAGCCCTTGCCTTGTCCGCGAACGAATCTCCCGCTTCCTTTCCGGCAGCCAGCCGGAACGCCTCCGCCAACGGATGCGAGGACGCATGTTCAAGCGCGACGGCAAACCGGATGGCTTTCTCAATGCTCCAACCGCTTCTTATCGGCACGGTCTCCAGAAGACGCATTTGTCCGGCGGTCAAGGTTCCGGTCTTGTCGAATACAAAATGGGTGGCGCGAGCCAGGGTTTCCAGCGCGTGTCCGCGCGTGACCAAAAGTCCGTCCCTGGCCGACGCGCCGGAAGCGACGGTCAGAGCAACCGGCGTCGCCAGCGCCAACGCGCAGGGACAAGTGACCACCAGCACGGAAACAACAACCCACAAAGCGCGATCCGGATCAACGAAATACCAGCCTGTAGCGACCCCTATCGCAATCAGGAGCAGAATGCCCGTAAACCACTGCGCCGTCTGATCGGCCAGCGCCACAATGCGCGGCTTTTCCGCAGCGGCGCGCTCCATCAGGTGAATTATGGCGGAAATCCGGGTTTGCTCGCCTACCGCGCCCACTTTTACAACCAACGGATTATCAATATTCACCGCCCCGCCCGTCACGCGATCCCCGGCTTTTTTCCGAACCGGGCGGCTCTCTCCGGTAAGCAGCGATTCATTGGCGTTGCTCTCTCCTTCCAGAACCCAGCCGTCGCAAGGGATGGATTCGCCCGGACGCACAAGCACAGCGTCATTCAGGCGCAAATCGCTCACAATGGTATGCTCGGTCTCGCGGCTGGCGGGAAAATCCATCAATTTCTGGCAAAACGCGGGCAAGAGCTTTGCCAGCGCCTCGGTCACGCTAACCGCCTTCTGGCGCGCCGTCATTTCCAGATAGCGTCCGCACAGCAGGAAAAACACGAACATCGTAACCGAATCGAAATATACATCCCCGCTTTTCGTATACATCGCCCAGACAGAAGCGGCAAAAGATAAACCCACCCCCAGCGCGACTGGCACATCCATGCTGATTCGCCGAAACTTCATATCCCGCCATGCGTTCCGAAAGAAAGGCGCGGCGGAATAAAACACGACCGGTAGGGTCAACGCGAAGCTCGCCCAGCGGTTCACGTTTTCGATCCATTGCTCAACGCCGTCGCCGCCTGCCAGGTAGGCGGGAATTGCGTACATCATTACCTGCATCATCCCGAAACCGGCCACCCATACTCGCCACAACGCATCGCGCCGTTCTTTTTCGGCCAGTTCCTCGTAGCGGGATGCGTCGTAAGGATGGGCGCGATAGCCGATTGCGGCAATCGCGGCGAGAATGTCGGAGAGCTTGATTTTCCGCGTATCCCAACGCACGCGGGTGCGGCGGGTCGCGTAATTGACCGCGACTGCCGTAATGCCTGGAAGTTGTCCGATATGGCGCTCGTTCAGCCAGACGCACGCCGCGCAGGTAATGCCTTCCAGCATCAGCGAGGCTTCATTTTCATGTTCCCCCGCCGCGCGAACAAAGTTTTTCTGAAAATCCGCATGGTCAAACAAGGCAAGATCGGCAAGAGCCGCCGGAATGGCCTCGCGCGGCGATTCCGGCATGGCGCTGCGGCTTGTGTAGTAGTCGGTAAGCCCGTTGGCGACAATCGCCTCCGCCACCGCCTGACATCCGGCGCAGCACATCGCCTGCTCCTTCCCTCCGATCACGACGGGAAAATCCACCCCGTCGGGAATCGAAAGTCCGCAGTGATAGCAATCGGAAACGGTAAGCTCGGCTACTTCACCCATAAGACCGCCAGAAAAACGAAAGGCGGAAGTATAAGGGAAGACAGGACAAAAATGAGACATCGAGGCTCGTAAGTCCGCTACTGCCTGCATGAGCATTATTCCGCCACTATTGTAAAAAACCGCAAAACGTCCAATTTTGCGATTACGTCCCGTTTCTCGCGTCGAATGTCACCAAATTGTCAAACAAAACTTGCTTAAATAGCCGCTGAGATTTGGGTAAATCCAGAGCTTGCGGCCTCAAATCCCTTCTCGCCTCACTTAACCAACTTTTGGAACAAGGAGAAAAGAGCATGAAAAATTTGATATTGATGTTGGCTTTGATGTTGTTGCCATATACGCAGGCATTTGCCGAGTCTGCGTCTGACAGACAACAGCCTGCGACAAAGGCGGCTCATGGCGACAGAACCTACCAGGTGATACTGCTGCGTCATGGCGAGAGCGTAATGAACACGCAAAGGCGCACTTCCGGCTGGGGAGATACGCATTTGACTGACAAAGGAGTCGCCGCTGGCCTTGCAGTAGGCGAATTGCTGAAAAAGGAAGGAATTTCAATTGACGCAATCCACACCTCGTACCTTGCCAGAGCTATCAAAACATCCTGGCTGGCTCTTGAGGGCATGGACATGATGTGGGTTCCTGTACATACCAACTGGCGACTGAATGAAACCAACCAGGGCGCGTTCGAGGGCAAAACCCGCGATGAGCAAGTAGCCCAATGGGGCGAAGAACATATGAAAAACTGGGAAGCCAGCTTTGATATGCGCCCGCCCCTGATGGCAAACGATGATCCGAAGAACCCGGCAAGCGATCCCCGATACAGCGGCATTCCCAATGTTCCCCAAGCCGAAAGCATGAAAGACACGCTTGAGCGCATCAGGGCATACTGGCAGAATGTGTTGATTCCGGAACTCAAATCCGGCAAGACCATCATGGTCGTCGGGCATAGCAACGCGCTTCGCTCTCTTTCCAAGAGCATTGATGACTCGCTGGAAGAGGCTACGCTGAAAAAGATGGACATTCCCAACACCATTCCTGTTGTCTACACCCTGGACGCAAATATGAAGCCAATCTCTCGGCGGACACTGAACCCGAGTGGTTTATAGCGTCGTTTATAGCATCTCCTGCAAATAAAGCCGCCAAACCCCCGCCCGTCAAGGGCGGGGATGCCTCCCCTCTCCCATTTATGGGAGAAGGGTCGGGGGATAGGGGATACGGGCACTTTGCCTCTCTCGCACATCGCTTGGCCGTCGCCTGATTAACGGAGAGCGCTATATAGCTTCATCATAGGCTATGCTTCCGCGAAAAACGTGGTAGACTTAAACGCATAGGATATTTGCTGATTTCCATATGGTTTGCCTTGCCGTTGAAAGGAGAGACTCCGATGCTCGTAAATGCTTATGGCGCCCATGCGGGCGACAAGCCCCTGGAGCCGTTACGCATCACCCGCCGCGCGCCGGGCGCGCGCGATGTACAGATTGATATTGCGTACTGCGGCATCTGCCACTCCGATCTGCATCAAGTTCGCGCTGAATGGGCGGGTACTCGTTTTCCGTGCGTTCCCGGCCATGAGATTGTCGGGCGCGTTTCAGCCGTTGGCGCGGAGGTGTCGGATTTCAAGGCGGGCGATCTGGTCGGAATCGGCTGCATCGTAGATAGCTGCAAACGCTGTTCGGAATGCGAGGACGGGCTGGAAAACTACTGCGACGGCCTGGTTGGAACCTACAACGGCCCGACGCCGGACGAACCGGGTTGGACACTTGGCGGCTACTCGCAAAAAATCGTAGTGGATGAGCGGTATGTGCTGCGTATCCGCCACCCGGCGGAACAGCTTGCCGCCGTGGCTCCGTTACTGTGCGCGGGCATTACCACCTACTCGCCGTTGCGGCACTGGAAAACCGGGCCGGGGAAGAAGGTCGGCGTGGTCGGCATCGGCGGTCTGGGTCATATGGGCATCAAACTGGCTCATGCGATGGGGGCGCATGTCGTCGCGTTCACCACGTCCGATTCCAAGCGCGAAGCGGCAAGGGCGCTGGGCGCGGCTGAAGTGGTCGTATCACGCAACGCAGCAGAGATGGCGGCGCATGCCAAGAGCTTCGACCTCATCCTTGATACCGTTGCCGCGCCGCACGATCTTGACGCTTTCCTGGTTTTGTTGAAACGTGACGGCACGCTGACATTGGTGGGCGCGCCGCCCACGCCGCACCCTTCGCCCGGAGTTTTCAACCTCATTTTCAAGCGTCGGGCTATTGCCGGTTCACTGATCGGCGGCATTCCCGAAACACAGGAAATGCTTGATTTCTGCGCCGAGCGCGGCATCGTCGCCGATATTGAACTTATCCGCGCCGACCAAATCAACACCGCATACGAGCGGATGCTAAAAAGCGATGTCAAGTACCGCTTCGTGATTGACAGCGCGACCCTGTCGGCTTGAAGCGCATCGAACCCAACATCAGGAATCAGATGGTTGCGGGCTAATGGAATGGACTCCTCCTGTTCCTCTCGGCATCGTAGCGCGCCAGACTGGAAGAGTTGCAAAGAGTTTCCGTCATGATAGCAAGGAGCAATGCGCTGTATTCGCGCATCGGTAGTCCTTGGATTCCTCCTGAACGGCTGTTGCTGGCAAGCCTTTTGCAGGCGCTCTTTACGATTCGCTCCGAGCGGCAACTGACGCGGCATATTGAACACAACCTCTTGTACTGCTGGGGGTTTGGGCATGGATTAGGTCATGTAGGCGGCGCAAGTCTGATTATGTGTGGGCGATGCGTGAAGCCAGGATCACGCCCTCCCATGGCAGTTTTACTTACCGTCGGCACAACCTGTATGCCGGAAATAACGACATTCCGAGCCAAGGCGCGATGATACACGATCACTCGCTACTTGCCCCAAGGCTTTGCAAGAGCGTTCGTCGGCTCTCGATACGCGCCGGAGATCGAAGGTATAATTTATATTTTTCCGTTTGCCGCCATGCGCTATATCTCGACTCGCGGACGCGCTCCCGCGCTTTCATTTTGCGACATTCTGCTGGCAGGGCTTGCCCCGGACGGCGGTCTTTACCTGCCGGAATCCTACCCAAAAGTCAGCCCGGAAGAACTCGCCCGCTGGCGCGGACTCTCCTACGCCGAGCTTGCCTTTGCCATTCTCTCGAAATATATTGACGACATTCCGCCCGCCGACCTGAAAGCGTTGGCGGACAAGACCTACACCGCCGATGTTTATCGCTTTGCCCGTCGGTCGGAGCAAAGAAAGGAGATTACCCCGCTAATCTGGCTGGTTCCGGAAAAACTGGGGCTGCTTGAACTCTCCAACGGGCCTACGCTTGCGTTCAAGGACATGGCGATGCAATTGCTCGGCAATCTCTTTGAATACGCGCTGGAAAAACGCGACGACTCGCTCAACATTCTGGGCGCAACATCCGGCGATACCGGCTCCGCCGCCGAATACGCCATGCGCGGCAAACAGCGGATTACCGTATTCATGCTCTCCCCTGAAGGCAAGATGAGCGGCTTCCAGCGGGCGCAGATGTATTCATTGCAGGATGCCAACATATTTAACATTGCCATCAACGGCATGTTCGACGACGCGCAGGACATGGTAAAAGCAGTCTCGAACGATGCTGCGTTCAAGGCAAAGCACAAGATCGGCGCGGTCAATTCCATCAACTGGGCGCGGGTATTGGCGCAAATCGTCTATTACTTCAAGGGGTATTTCGCCGCCACCAGACATGATGGACAAAAGGTTTCCTTCTCCGTGCCTTCCGGCAATTTCGGCAATATCTGCGCCGGTCATATCGCCCGCCGGATGGGTCTGCCTATAAGTCGGCTCATCCTCGCCACCAACGAAAACGATGTTCTGGATGAATTTTTCAAGACCGGCTGTTACCGTCCGCGCAGCGCGGCGGAAACCTTCGTCACTTCCAGCCCCTCGATGGACATCTCTAAAGCGTCCAATTTTGAGCGTTTCATCTTCGACTTGACCGGACGCGACGCAGAGGCGGTGCGCGGCCTCTGGAAACAAATCGAGGCCGGAGAAGCCTTTGATCTCTCCGATTCTCCCTGCTTTTCCGGCGTATCCGATTTTGCTTTTGTTTCCGGCAAAAGCCTTCACAGCGACCGGATTGCCGCCATCAAAATGGCGCATGAGTGTTATGGTATAATCATCGACCCGCACACCGCCGACGGCCTGAAAGTGGCGCTGGAAGTAGCGGGAGAAGGCATTGATGAGCCGGTAATAGTTCTGGAAACCGCCCAGGCCGCAAAATTCTCCGCCACGCTGGAAGAAGCCCTGGGACGTGCGCCTTCCCGCCCTGCCGAGCTTGTCGGCCTGGAAGCTCTTCCGCAGAAAGTAACCTTGATGGCTGCGGATACCGAAGCGATCAAGGCTTTTATCGCCGCTGTCGACAATCAGCCCGCCATGACTTCAATCCACATGCTCCCCACGGATTTTGCATGAGCGGCATTTGCGGCGAATTTCGTTTTGACGGCTTGAAGCCGGATCACTCCGACATTGAACGAATGACGGACGCCATGAAGCCGCGCGGACCGGACGAGGCAGGCTACGCCGGAGAAGGCGCGTTCTTGTTCGGGTACCGCCATCTGGCGGTCGCTTGCCGTTCCCAACATGCCGCGCAGCCGATGCAAGACGGGGCATTGACCCTCGTATTCGACGGCGCGATCTACAACTATCAGGCATTACACAGGGAACTCGTCGGGATGGGCTATAGCTTCTCTTCCGAGACTGACGCCGAAGTCATCCTCAAGGCTTATCACGCATGGGGACATGCCTGCCTTGAACGATTGGACGGCGCGTTCGCCTTCGCCATTCGGGATGAGAACCGGAACAACCTCTTTCTCGCCCGTGACCGCTTCGGCCTCAAACCCCTGTATTACACTCTGGATGCCAAACGAATTCGCTTTGCTTCTACTTTACCGGCGATCAGGGCGGGCGGCGGCATTTCCGATGAAATAGACCATACCGCCCTGCAATTCCAATTCACTCTGCATGGCTCGGTTCCCGCGCCCTGGACAATCTTCCGGCATATTCGCAAGTTGCCGTCAGCCTGTTTTCTGGAAATCGGGAATGAAGGAAATCCGCTTGTAACATGTTACTGGCAGCTTTCCGCAAGCCGTCCCGTTCCTGAACCTGATGAGGCGGCAATTCTGGCTGAACTTCATACCGCGCTTCGCGCCGCAGTAGCAAGCCATCGCCTCGCCGCTCCGACAGGCATACTTCTCTCCGGTGGTCTGGATTCCAGCCTGATAATTGCCCTGCTGGCCGAGCAGGGTGGTAGCGACATTGCGACTTTTTCCATTGGCTTTGCCGACCAGCCGGAAGAAGCAGGCAACGAATTTTATTATTCCGATCTCATTGCCGGACACTTCGCCACCCGACACCACCGCTATCGGATAAATGACGAGGAGATGCTAAAAGCCCTGCCTGAGGCTATTTCCGCCATGTCTGAACCAATGTTCAGCCAGGATAACGTGGCGTTCTGGCTCTTGTCCCGCGAGGTCGGAAAAGGGGTCGTGCTTTCCGGGCAAGGCGCGGACGAGATATTCGGCGGCTATTACTGGTATCCTAAAATGGCGGCGGAAGATGAAGCGCTGCCGTTTGTCGAGCGTTTCAAACGCCATTATTTTGATCGCGATCATGCCGGATTTCTGGCGATTCTCGCCCCGGAACGACGCGCCCTGACAAGCGAGGATCAGGTTACGGAATTCATCGCCAGACGCCTTGCCGAACCCGGCGCGGATACTTTTCTGGATAGGGTGTTACGCCTGGATGCCGCCACGCTGATTGTGGACGACCCGGTAAAAAGGATGGATAACATGACGATGGCGCACGGCCTGGAAGCGCGTGTCCCTTTTCTTGACAAGACTCTGGTGGAAGCCGCAATGCGCGCCTCGCCCGCCCTGCGCCTTGAAGACGGCGGGAAATACCCGCTGAAACAGCTTGCCCGCGCCCTGTTGCCTGCTGAAATCGTAGACCGTCCCAAAGGCTATTTTCCCACGCCTGCCCTTAAATATCTGCGCGGCGGTTTTCTCGATTTTGTCCGCGAGGTATTGAATAGCGCCGCCTGCCGTCAGCGCGGCTTGTATGATCGTGTTTACGTCGACCGCTTGCTTGCCGAGCCGCTTGGTCACTTCACTCCCCTGGCAGGCAACACCCTCTGGCATCTCGCCGCCCTGGAATACTGGCTGCAAGCGCAAGGCGCAGCGTGAAACCGTCTCCCTGATCCACAGCTATAGCATTTTCTATTTATAGCGATTTCCGCAAATAACACGATTGTAAAGGGGCTAACCACGCCGCTGTAGGGGTTAAAAATTTTTAACCCCTACGTCCGCAAGCGGGAGAGGACGGTCACTCGCTTTGATGCCACTCGCGGCGAAGCCAAAGGGAGCTAGCCTCAAAGCTGCTTCTACGCCGAGCACCTGATAGTCTCTATATAGCTCCTCTCTACAACCGCTATATGTTGGGATTCGCTTGGCTTACCCCGGTCTACCGGGATCGATCAACATCGGTGAAGCAACTCCAGTCTTTATCTTGCCAGCCGTTTGCGGTGGCTGATTCAAGTTTGGCGCGCAGAGCCTCGGCGCTTGAGAGCTTAAGTTTCACTTCATCGGCAGACTTGATCATCAGATTCACGTCTTTGAGGCCGCCAGAAACCGTAAAACCCACATTGTCGAAATCGCGATCGCCAATCTTTGCCACATAGTCCCGTGTGGCAGGATGGGCAAAAAAACTGTCCAGCATCATAGACACGAGCTTGAATGGTATTTGCGATCTTTCAGCCCAGGCTATGGTCTGACCTATCAGATCCATGCCCGATGCGCCGAGAAAGTTGGCAATGAGCTTGGCTGTCGAGGCTTGACCAGGCTGTTCGCCCACAACAACAATCTGCGGCGCATAGGTTGCGACGAGAGACCGGGCAGCGTTGATCCGATCAGGATTGCCTGCCAGAAGCGTCATCAACTCAGCGGCTTCAGCGGCTGGCACACGCCCGATAACCGGCCCCGCGATGTAGTGGCAGCCTGCCGCTGTGTGCATCGCTCCCAATTCATCGGCGAGATTTGGGGAGATGGTGCTTGTCCCGATATGGACGCTCCCCGGACGCATTCCCGACAAAAGGCCGCCTTCTCCCGACACAACGGCGCGTACCGAGTTGTCGTCAGCCAAACTCGAAATAACAAAATCTGCCTCGGCAGCGGCGGCTTCCGGAGATTCGGCCAGTTGCGCCCCAAGCGCAATCAGCGAAGCCGCTTTATTTGCAGAGCGATTCCAAACCACAAGCGGATAGCCAGCCCTCTGAATGTTCGCCGCCATTGCGGCTCCCATTTTGCCAAGCCCGATAAACGCGATTACATGCTTCTTCATGACTTGTTCCTCCATAAAAATCAAAATGTTTCGTAGTTGTGCTTTGAGTCACCCCGGCCTGAAGGCCGGGGATTCCTCGACACAGGTTAGAGAAGCCCTCGGCTCCACAAAACAACTGTCTCGCTCACCTCGCCATAAATGGCGAGGATTGCGCTCGACGCGTGTTCACATAATCAAGATATGGCGAAACCTTGCGTCGCACAAGTCGGATTCAAAGCCGAGCCGTCGTCGACAAAACCTTTTTCTATCCCATTGATTTTTCTTATATTCCCCTGATATGACGCATAAAATAACAAAATTTTTCCGAAAATTACTCGGATTTTCGGGTGGGCAACGCCTCGAAGCTGTCGAGCGCGGGCGCTTTGTCTTCGCCGGAAATGGCACTGTTGATGTAGCTTTGCGCCAAACGGACAAGCTCAACTTCCAGCGCCTCCGGGCTTATGCCGGAACCGCCCTCCATTGACCAGGCGCGTATGGCGCCGGTAACTGCCCGCGTGAGCACATAGAGTTGTTCGGGGTTTAATCTGGACAAATTATCTTCATCAATCCCTCTGTCTGACTGGCGAAGAAACTCGATGATCATTTCAATCGGGGCGGTGAGTTCCGAAAAACGCCCCTGCACGATCATGGTCGTCAATAGCGCGCCACGCAGTCGCTGCCGCCCGCCAAAACCTCGAATCAAAGCGCGTATAACCTTTTGAATAACGGTAGTCGTATCCTCTGCGTTCGCCTGTGCCAGCGATTTTTGAATCGCCCTGATTACCTTGTCCAACTCCCTCTGCGCCGTTGTTATGATAATGGCGTTTTTGTTCGGAAAATACTCGTAAAGAGTGCCGATCCCATAACCGGCCTGCTCGGCAATGCGCGCGGTCGTAAGCGTCTCTATACCGCCACTTTCCAACAATCGCGCCGTCGCTTCAATGATCGTTTCGACCGCATGGCGGGAACGTTGCTGGCGGGGAGTTCGCCGCATACGGTGAGAATCCGGTTTCTGCGCCATTATCCGTCCCAACCGTGAGATTGGTTGTCACCTTGGCGGCTTGCCAGCAAGAGGTAAGAAGAATCGGCTTTGCCGCAAGCGGCAAAGCCTCGCTGTCGCTTAACCGCTACACGATTGCCGGAGATATGCCTGCGTATCTTCGATGGCTTTTTGCCGCGCGTCGTCTTCCATGGGAATAACCGCCCCGCTCTCGTCCGATACGCCGATACGCCTGCCGGATTCTAGCGATCTCAGGTAATTTTGCGCTCGCCTGCAATCATTCGCCAGCTTCGCTGCGGCTTGTTTGTCAGCTTCAGTCGTAGCGGCGGCATCCTGCCTTTCCTGCTGCCGTTTGCGTAACTCAAGCTCCTGGTCGGCTACAGATTGTCCGGGTGTCGCGGCCTGACCGGGCTGGTCGGATTCCTCCTGCAAGTGATCCCTCTGCGCGCCGCGAACGACCAGGTCATCCTTGCCGCCGCCGGGGCGGGGCGTGTCGGAAATGATGGTGCGTCCCTGCGCATCCTTCCACTTGTAAACCTGGGCGCTGACAGGCATAGCGACGGCAATGCCGACCAAAAGAGCGATGGTAAATAATTTTTGCATGATGTTTCACCTCATCAAAAAAACTCGCCAAAGGGCGAAGGTACGCCGATAAGGATATAATACCGCTTTGTGACTTTGGATCAAAGCCCAATGCGACTCCTCGAAAAAGCGCTTACTTTCGACGACATTCTACTCGTCCCGAATCATTCCGCTATTCTACCCAAAGATGTCAGTTTGGCAACCCGTCTGACCCGCAATATTTGCGTCAGCATTCCGCTTGTTTCCGCCGCGATGGATACCGTAACGGAAGCGCGTCTGGCGATTGCGCTGGCGCAAGAGGGAGGAATCGGCATTATCCACAAAAACATGTCGGCAGCGGCGCAGGCTTCCGAAGTGGCAAAGGTCAAGCGCCATGAAACCGGCATTCTGAAAGACCCGATTACCGTCACCCCCGACATGACCATAGGCGAAGTGCTGACGCTCTCCAGGCAGCATCGCATTTCCGGTTTTCCCGTGATTACCCTGAACGGCCAGGTGGCAGGCATCGTGACCAACCGTGATTTGCGCTTTGAAACCCAGCTTGACGATCCGGTGCAAACCATCATGACTCCGCGCGAACGACTGATTACCGTGCAGGAAGGCGCAAGCGTCGAAGATGCCAAGGAGTTGTTGCGCGAGCATCGTCTGGAGCGGGTTCTGGTCGTGAATGACGCCTTTCAGCTTTGCGGCCTGATTACGGTAAGAGACATTACCAGGGCAAGCGAATACCCGGATGCCAGCAAGGACAAGGCCGGAAGTTTGCGCGTCGGCGCGGCGGTAGGCGTGGGCGCGGGAACGGAAGAGCGTGTATCCAGACTGGTTGAGGCCGGAGTGGATGTGATCGTGGTCGACACCGCGCATGGTCATTCGCAAGGGGTGCTGGATCGCGTCAAATGGGTCAAACAGAATTTTCCGGGTCTGGAAGTGGTCGGCGGCAACATTGCGACGGCGGAGGCGGCACTGGCGCTGGTTGCAGCGGGCGCGGACGCGGTCAAGGTGGGAATCGGGCCGGGGTCAATATGCACGACCCGGATTGTCGCGGGGGTTGGCGTACCTCAGATCACGGCAATCCATAATGTCGCCGAAGCCTTGAAAAACACGGGTGTGCCCATGATTGCCGACGGAGGCGCGCGCTATTCCGGGGATATTGCCAAGGCCATTGCCGCCGGAGCGGATACGGTCATGCTGGGCGGTCTCTTTGCGGGCACGGAAGAAGCGCCCGGCGAAGTGGAGTTGTTTCAGGGGCGTTCCTACAAATCATATCGCGGCATGGGGTCATTAGGCGCGATGCACTCCGGCTCAGCCGATCGCTATTTTCAGGACGACGCGCCCGGCGCGGACAAATTTGTCCCCGAAGGCATTGAAGGCCGCGTTCCCTACAAGGGTTCGGTGTTTGCGGTCATCCACCAACTCATGGGCGGACTGCGATCCTCAATGGGCTATCTGGGGTGCGCCTCCATCGCGGAAGTGCATCGTCGCGCCGTGTTCGTGGAAATTACCGCCGCCGGCGTGCGCGAATCGCATGTGCACGATGTGCAGATTACCAAGGAAGCTCCGAATTATCGTGTGGAGTGACAGATGAAAATTCCGCAACCATTCCAATATCAAGGCAGCAAACGCGCCTTGGCGGCTACTATTATTGAATATTTGCCTGCTGGAATGGCGCGGATGGTTGAGCCGTTTTCCGGTTCTGCCGCTCTCTCCATTGCTTGCGCCGCGCTTGGGCATGGAAAGCAATTCTGGCTGAATGACTGTAACGCTCCGCTATCCCAACTCATGGACAGAATCATTCATGCGCCAGAAACGGTCGCTGATTTCTACAAATCGCTGTGGATTGATAATCTGGAAAAGTCCATCACTCGGTATTACTGCGCGCGTGAAGAATTTAACCGTTCCAATGACCCGTTGCTGCTTTTGTATTTGCTGGCGCGTTGTGTCAAAGGATCGGTGCGTTACAATGCTGATGGTCTTTTCAACCAAAGCCCTGACAAACGACGCCTGGGCACGCATCCTGACACATTGCGCCGTAACCTGTTGTCTGTTTCCGCGCTGTTATACGGACGCGCGCAGGTATCGGCAGGTCACTACCGGGATGTTTTGGCGCGCTGCGGATATGATGATGTTGTATACATGGATCCGCCTTATCAAGGCGTTTGCGGCGAGCGTGATTCGCGTTACTGTAGCGGGATTGATTTTGATGAATTTGTCTTTGCGCTTGAGCGCCTGAATGACCTTAACGTCCGTTTTCTGGTCAGTTATGATGGTCGTTCGGGAATCCGATCATATGGCAAGCCTTTGCCTGATGCTTTGGACTTGACGTGCGTTGAGCTTGAGGCCGGACGCTCGTCGCAAGCGACCTTGCTGGGACGGCAGGATGTCACGGTAGAATCGCTTTACCTTTCCCGTCGGCTTGCGGACGAATTGCAGATTGCTGTCGCGCCGCGTCGCGCTGTCCGCGCTGCCAGCAGGCAAGATGCCTTGTTTGCGTGAGTTGGACATGATTCCGAAATATTCCAGGGAGCTGCTTGCGCTGTGCGCGTCTGTGCGGGCAAAACGTCCCAGGGCCGTAATTGATCATATTCTTAAGCACGGGCAGGTAACTACGGATGATCTGAAAAACCTTTATGGCTATAACCATCCGCCAAGGGCTGTCCGTGATGTGCGGGAAACAGGCATACCGTTGGAAACTTTTCGTGTGACAGGTTCAGACGGGCGAAAAATTGCCGCATACCGATTTGGCGACCCGGGAAAGACTATGTTACGCCGCATGGATGGGCGCACCGGATTATCGAAGAAAATTCGTGACGAACTGGTAGCGGCGCATGGATCTCGTTGTTTTATATACTTGGAAACAATGGATAAAGCTGAATTGCAAATTGATCACCGTATCCCCTACGAAATTTCCGGCGATACCGGCAAATTCCATACTGAGGATTTTATGTTGTTATGCGCGTCGGCGAATCGTGCCAAATCATGGTCGTGTGAGCATTGTGAAAACTGGCGGCATACCAAGTCATCGGATATATGCAGAACCTGTTATTGGTCATTTCCTGAATGTTATCAGCATGTTGCCATGCGCCAGATCAGACGGTTTGACCTGATTTGGCAAGGCGTTGAAACCGAGCGCTACGATTCTCTAAGCAAAAAAGCAGACGAGCAAAAGGAAAGTTTGCCTGACTTTGTCAAGAAAATTTTGGCGCGCACACTATGAAATCCGCCATGAACCATCAAAAAATTCTCATTCTTGACTTCGGTTCGCAAGTCACCCAGCTAATCGCCCGCCGGGTGCGGGAAGCAAAGGTGTTTTGCGAGATTCACCCTTATGATGTTTCCGAAGCGTTTATCCGCGATTATGGCGCGAAGGGCGTCATCCTCTCTGGCGGCCCCGGCACAGTAACCGAGGCTGACGCGCCATCCGCGCCGTCCGCCGTATTTGAATTGGGTGTGCCTGTGCTTGGCATTTGCTATGGAATGCAGATCATGGCGACACAACTGGGCGGACAAGTGATAACGGCAGAGGCATCCGGCAAGACGCGGGAATTCGGCTACGCGGAAGCGCGAGTGACAACGGGGAATGCGCTTCTGGACAGGCTCTCCGGCTCTGCCGATGACGAACAGGTTTTGCAGGTCTGGATGAGTCATGGGGACGCGGTGACTGTCCTGCCGCCGGGGTTTGCCGCGATTGCCGCCACATCCGCGTGTCCAATCGCGGGGATGGCGGACGAATCCCGCCGTTTCTATGGCCTTCAGTTTCATCCGGAAGTTACCCATACCTTGCAGGGAAGCGCGATTCTGGCGCGTTTCGCGCGTCAGATTTGCGGTTGCAATGCTGATTGGGTGATGGCGAACTATATCAGCGAAGCCGTCGCTTCCATTAGGGAGCAGGTCGGCGAGGAAGAGGTCGTTCTTGGGCTTTCCGGCGGGGTGGATTCCTCGGTCACGGCAGCCCTGATTCATCGCGCGATTGGCGCTCAGTTGACCTGCGTGTTTGTTGATCACGGCCTTTTGCGCCTGAACGAGGGAGACATGGTGATGGACATGTTTGCCCGTCATCTTGGGGTCAGTGTCATTCGCGTAAACGCAATGGCTGACTTCATGGAGAAGCTCGCCGGAATTGACGACCCGGAGCAGAAGCGGAAAATCATCGGCAAGGAATTCATTGAGGTTTTCCAGCGCGAGGCGAAAAAACTCCCAGCCGCGAAATGGCTTGCCCAAGGCACGATTTATCCCGACATAATCGAGTCGGCGGGTAAATACAAAAAGGGGGCGCACACCATCAAAAGCCATCATAACGTGGGAGGTCTGCCGGAAGAGATGCGTTTGAAACTCCTGGAACCCTTGAAAGAGCTTTTCAAGGACGAGGTGCGCGAATTGGGCGTGGCGCTTGGCTTGCCCAGGGAAATAGTCTATCGCCACCCTTTCCCCGGCCCCGGCCTTGGAGTGCGGATTCTGGGCGAAGTAAAGGCTGAATACGCAGAGCTTTTGCGACAGGCGGACGCTATTTTCATTGATGAATTGCGTCAAACCAGGGCAGAGGCCTCGGATGTCGCAGTCGGGCTATGCGAAGAAGCGGGCATCGGCAAAAGCTGGTATGAACTGACCAGTCAGGCATTCGCGGTTTTCCTGCCGGTCAAGAGCGTAGGCGTTATGGGGGATGGGCGCACCTATGAACATGTTGTAGCGTTACGCGCCGTTGTCACCTCTGATTTCATGACCGCGCACTGGGCGCGTCTGCCTTACGAGCTGCTGGCGCGGGTATCCAACCGCATAATCAACGAGACGCATGGCATCAACCGGGTGGTCTTTGATATTTCCGGCAAACCCCCGGCGACTATCGAATGGGAATGAGCGCCTTGCTGGAGCATGGCGAGCGCCAAGCTTTACGCAGGAATGGCCCAGAGGTCTTCCAGGTCGGTGAAATTCCAGTTTTCCGGTTCTTCGCGGGCAATGATATTTTCCGGGCAGCCCGCGCGGGCGAGGTTTACGATTTCCGGCGCGATGCGGCAGTTACTGCGCGTCGAGAAAAAGACCTTGATTTTGGGAGCGAGCAGCGATTCGTTCTGCTCGATTACAACGCCGATTCGCCCTGAATTTAGCCGAACCAGTGAGCCGACAGGGTAGATGCCCAGGCTTTTCACGAAGGCGCGAAACAGGTACATGTCGAGGTGGCCTTTCCAACTCGACATTTTGTGCAGGGATTCTGCCGGATCCCAGCCTTCCTTGTAGGGGCGGTGCGAGGTAATGGCGTCATAAACGTCGCAGATTGCGCCCATGCGGGCGAAAAGGCTGATCGTGTCGCCTTGCAAACTGCGCGGGTAGCCGCTTCCGTCCAATTTTTCATGGTGGGCGTGACAAACTTCCAGAACACTATCGGGAATCGAGGCGCTTTCTTTCAGGATGTCATAGCCCATGCCGGGATGGCGCTTCATGAGTGTGAATTCTTCGTCGGTTAGCTTGCCGTTTTTGTTCAGTATATCCAGCGGAATCTTCATTTTGCCTATATCATGAATCATCCCGCCCAATCCGGCATTACGCACATCTTCTTCGGAAAATTGCATTTGCCGCGCCAGCGCGATCATCAGGGCGCAAACGGCGACGGAGTGCATGTAAGTGTAGTTGTCGGCGGTTTTCAGCCGGGCGAGGCTAAGGAGCGCGTCCGTATTGCGCATGACGGAATCTGAAATTTCGTTGACCAGCGGTATTGCCTGTTCCGGTTCAATGGCGTGTCCCATGCGGGCTTCCTGAAACATGGAGGTAATGGACTCCCGCGCCTTGGAGCAGATTTTCGCGGCGCGCTCGATCTCGGCGCGCATCGTGGCCGGTTTGTGCTCCGGTCGTACAGAGGTGGGCGGGGGCGGAATGCTTTTTGCGGCTTCCTCGTTGGCCTTGCCCGAGTCGACATCCAGCCCGCGCTCCGTGTCAATCCAGAGTTCCCGCAACGAGCTTTCCCGGATGCGGCGCAGGTCTTCAGGATTGGACAGGAGAAACTGGGTGCGCCAGAACGGATGCGTGATCCATGAACCGCAGAATTCATGGATATACATCCCGATCTTGACGTGGGAAACATTGATTCTTTTCAGCATGTGTCCATTATAAAGGCAATGACCCGATTCTTATCATAGACGCATTCTGAAAAAATTGGCAGCGCATCGCCGGAACGGCTTTGGTTTATAGTATTTTCCGCAAATAACGAGACGGTCGGGGAGTGCGCTTTACTCCCCTCTCCCGGCCTACGGCCACCCTCTCCCGCAAGCGGGAGAGAGGATGCGGGTATTCTGCCTCTCCCGCACATCATTTGACTGACGCTTTATTAAAGGAAAGTGCTGTAAATGGACACATTCCGGGTTCCAGCGTATGCGACCTGGTCATTCATGCACAGGCAGTAACTTATCTGTCATTCCCGCGAAGGCGGGAATCCAGAAATGCACTTCCGTTCCTGCGTCGTTTCTGCATGGAAATGTCGTCACCGTCCCGAGTAGTTTTGGATGCCGAACCTGGCTTTTGGCTATGTGCTGTATTCCCACCTTCGCCGGAATGACGAGCGGGCAGAGAAGAAGCGAAAATGTGTTGCGCTTAAAATCAAAACCGCTCTAAGGCATCAGCGGCACTTTGTCCGGCATCAGGAAGTAGTATGAAATTTTCTGCAACAGCATATTGCCCAACTGCTTTTCGCCAAGATTGGCGACCTCAGTATGCAGACGCGTCGCCATGCCTGCGAAAATATCAACCAGACGCGGGTCGAAATGGCTGCCCGCGCCTTCCCGCACCAGAGCGATAGCTTCCTCGCTCGACATCGCTTCCTTGTATGGACGCCTTGAGGCCAGCGCGTCAAATACGTCGACGATGGCAAAAATCCGCGCCAGAAGCGGAATTTCCTCGCCGCGCAACTGCTTCAAATAGCCGCTGCCGTTAAACTTTTCATGATGGAATTCGATGACATCGCTGCCGGAGCGCAGCCATTCCGAGGAACGGGTAATTTCCAGGCCGAGCGAAACATGTTGTTTGATCGCCGCGAACTCCTCGTCGTCAAGTTTTCCCGGTTTCAGCAATATCGTATCGCTGATGCCGATTTTGCCGATATCGTGAAAAAACGAGCCGATGATAAGGCGGCGTATATCCGCAGCATTGAGTTTTACCGCTTCGCCCAATCGCAGGGCGTAAAAACAGACGCGGTAATTGTGGCTGCCCGTGTCGGAATCGCGCTTGGCAATCGCCGTGCCTAACGTCACCGCCATTTCCAGATTGCCGCGCATGATTTGGTGCGAAGTCTGCAACACCTGGCGGTTTAACGCAAGAATCATCGGATAGAGCAAAACCGCCGTCAGCAATACTGCTGCCACAACCGCCAGCATGGCATAACGGAAATGTTGCTGCAGTTGTTCGCTGATTCGCCCGGGTACGACAAAAGCTCCGCTCAGGAAGCCCGCCTGCGCCTCATCTGCGTCGAAAACCGGAATCTGAATCTGGACGACTATAGCCTCGCCGATGCGAATAATGTGTTTATGCCGCCCCGCGTCGCGCGGGAAAGTTTGCGTCCTGCCTTCCAGCATGGGGCGCAGGGAGTCATGGCGCGGGTCTGCTGTTTCTCCTCGCGGATTCCATTCATTGTCGAAAACCTGCGCGATGACGCTGCGCCTGTGCACCGCCTCCAGCATAATCTTGTAAATATCCTGTTCTCCGGCGTTCGCGTCGACCAGGTCTTCCGACTGCGGCGTAGTGAGCGCCAGGAGGAAATCATTTATCCCGCGCTCCTCAATCAAATTGAACCCGACGCCGACCAGAAGGCAGCCCAGAATGCCGGCTAGCGCCAACTGCCGCAAAATCACAAAAGAAAGCCCCGACATAATCGCCTTGGATGAAAACAAAAGAAGTTAAATAATGCAGCAATTTGGCAATCTTGTGTCGATCTCCCTGATAAATATAACGCTTTTTGTAAATAGCGCGACTGCTAAGGAGAGCGCTTTGCTCCCGCGCTCAATCAATCGTCATTCCCGCGAAGGCGGGAATCCAGACAAGCCTTTCCGTTCCACCGGCGTTTCCTTATGGGAATGCCGCTCCTGCCTTGGCAACTTGTCTTTGCTGCCACGCCGTACTGGATTCCCGCCTTCGCGGGAATGACTGTTGGGTTATAGCCTGTGCGCAAGATCGGCTGCATTTGACAGTCGCGTTATTTGCAAAAAGCACTATAGATGGCGCTTCTTTTCGCTGCTGAACGAATGTCCTTTTATTTGCACGAGCTACTATATAGGTCTTGACCAAGGCGGCAAAAAAACCGGGGCAGGTATTTCCTGCCCCGGCGTTCGCGTCCAGTCGCGTCAAGCGACGGCTTACCGAATCTGCCGCCAGGACTGGCGTCCGGCGCGGGTGGGAGTAAAAATCTGGTGAGGGTCAGGTATATTGACCACCTGCTGACGCTCATGTCTGCCGGAGCCATAACGCGCGCCGCCCACCGTGTTGAACACAAGCCCCCTTGAGCCGTCTGGCCTGACTTCCATGACAGTGCCAAGAACGTACTTGCTGTCCCGATTGACCTCGGATCCGGCGGCGCCCTGATGAATCCAGATATTGGATCCATGCTCGATTCTCCTGAACATCGAGCTTCTGATCCAGGTGCCTTGCTCGTAGTTGAACTCGGCGAATCCGCCGCCCTGGTCGCCGGTGCAGGTCTCGCTGGACGGCAAGGTGATGGGCATCAGGAAATCCCTTGTCCTGGGGACAAGCACCGTGCCTTGCGCGCGCATCAGCGCAATTCCCATGGGATTGCTCTGCGTGCCGGTCAGGTCAATCACGTACCCGGTTTGATTGGGGTAATCCACATCGGGGTTTTTGTCAATGTCCGTACCCTGATCCAGCTTCCATGCCTGCGCGGTGAATGTCAGGTCTGTTGTGGTCTCCCGATAGAAATCGTCATCTCTAGGATGATTGCCGTCATACACCCGTACCTGCATGTTGTCGCGGTGGGCAACGTAGCCGGTCGCCACGCCTCCTGTCGGGTTTATCGCCCCGCCGGCCCGGTTCAGGCGCACGCCGTAGATGGACTGCGTCTGCGGACTGGTGAAATCCGTATCCTCAAAGTACTTGCCGGTACCCGCGACAAGCTGGTACCCATCCAGGCAGTCTGTCCTGTTGCCGGCGCGCGCATGCTCAACGCAAACAACGCTGGGCGGCGCGACGATGGGTTGCGGAACGCCTCTATCGTCCCTGGCCGCAAGCAACAGCTCCACGCCGCCGGTTCTCAGGTCGAACTTCCACATGTTTCCTTGCGCATCCCCGGCATAGGCAAGATCCATCATGCCATTGCTGGTGAGATCCAGAAGGTAGGGAGAGCCTAAACCATTGGGAAGACCGTTCTCGGGAACAGGGTAGAACAGGGCGCGGTTATGACCGCCCTGATCCAGCGGGACGACGAAGAGTCCGGCGCGCCCGTTCGCGCTGTTGTAACCGTTGCCGAAGACCGCCGCAAAGTTGCGGTTGTTTCCGCCCTGGGGTACTGCGACGATAACAGGGTCTATATCCACCGGAGCGCCGAGATCGTCATGGGTGAATTCCCAGAGCACGTGGCCTTGATTGAAGTTTTCCGGATTCTCCACATTCAGCGCGAAGAAGCTGCCGCGCTGGATGCGGTCATCCGAGGTCTTGCCGCGCCCGGTGGAGCCTACCAATACCGAGGTCCAGTTGCCGTTCAGGAGGATATCGCCCACCCACGGCGCTCCATCCACGTAATACTGGTGCGCGTATCCCGGCTCGGTGAGCCGTACCAGTTGGCTACGCAGCGACGCCGGCACATAGGCGAACAACTCTTCTCCGGGCTGCAGACCATTTCCCGTAGGTTCCAACCCGCCGACAAAGGCATGCAGCATGCCGCCGTTCGCGGCCGCAAAAACAACCGCCTGTCTGCCGTTATCCCTGAAGCCGATGACGCGCTGCCGATAACTGTTGATTTCCGCAGCCGTGAGGAAAGTCGCCTCCTCGGGTTCGCAGGCGGCGGTTCTGTCGCTTACGATGCCCGCCGGCAACTGAATCAGGTTGCCGCCCGAATCGCACTCCAGCGAGCCGTAGCCGTAGTCATTGTGCTGGTAGTAGCCCAGAAGGTAGGGCATGGGATTGATGATGTCGGCCAGCAATGAATCCCGGTCGCGGAACATCCCGCCCCTCCTGACTTCATTTTGCCGGTCGCCCAGCAAATAGTCGTACACGGCTTTCTGGTGCTGATTAACATTGTTGAAGGGATTCGTACCCAAGGAGGAAGCAGGGATGTGGCTTTGGTGAAACGACTCGCCGGAGTCGTTGCCCCAGGTATACACCTTGCGAGCGTTCCAGCTGCTGTTGTTCAGGTAAAAATACTGATCGTTCAACCTCTCCGAGGCTGACCATACCGGCTGCTTCAGCGGCGCGCCGTAGAGCTTGCTGGAGCACCTTGAGGTGCTGCCGGGGCCTTCGACCAGTTCCCAACCGATGAACGGCGGAGAGCACACACCATGAGCATAAACCTCGCCGGTCCAGTTTTCGGGTTCGTAATTGGTAGTGACGTTCACATACCATTCTTCCGCCCCCTGCCCGCCCGAGCCTGCGAAGTTCTTGGAGCCGCCTCCTTCGCCGGTCATGGACATCAGCATCTCCCGCAAGGCGTCTGCGAACTCCCTGGCGTTCGTCGTGTCGAAAAAGTCGCCGCGCCCGGCGATGCCGGCGTGGAACAACTCGTCAACCTTGTTGGGTTGGCCGGTCGTCGTAAAATTCCACGCTATCGGGGAGCCGCTCCATGCGCCTGTATCCGGATCCCAAACATTGGGATTGGCAAGGTGAGATTTCAATTCTGTGGCGGAAAGAGTGCCCTGCACGCCAAAACCAAGGGTGAAAGTCTGCATGTGCTGCCAGAACGCCTCGTTTTTTCTGTAGATCGGATGGCGCGACGTCGGCACAATTTCGTCAGTCATGCCGGGTCTCAAGTCGGTCTTCCAGTAGTACAAGGCCCAATCCCCCAAGGTGCCGCTCATGTTGGTGTTAAAAGGCGCCCTTGGCGTGTAGGTCGGGCGCACTGTGCCGTCACGCCACTGGACTTCCGCGCCGGGCGTGCAGCTATGCGCGCCGACCGCGCCGGACGTGCAGCCTGAACGGTTCTGCTGCGAATTGTAGCCGTCCGTCATAAGAATCGTGAACGAGCGGCGGCAGGTGGACGTGTTTGCATTGCCGCTACCCGCGTCGGTAGTTCTCACAGGGGGATAATCCATCCACGGACGATCAGTCCTGTAGTACTCGCCCGCCGCTATCATGGAAGTGGTCAGCTGCGTATTGGCGGGGGCGGGCATGCCAAGCACCCAATCGTAAAAGCGCTTGACAAACTGTTGCTCGCTGTAAGGGCTGGGCGTTCCGTCAGGATTTTGCGCGCCAGCCGGAAAATCGAGGAAAGGCACCACCCCGATTCCGCCCCTGTTGGAGAGATGCGGCCCCATTCTGGTGCTGGGATTCGTCCCCGGTCTGAAATTGACAAACGTGTTGGTCATAGTCTGCTCGTTTCCGGTATCCGCATTCGCGAGAGCCACTTGTCCCATACTGGATGAGTTGATGGTGTCGTAACCCAGGCGGATTACCAGATTGTTCATGGCGGCGCTGGGCTTGGTGGTGTCTTCCCGGTCTACCAGAAAAGCGAAAGCCTCGGCCATGCCCACCTTTGCCGCCATGTTGCGGTTCCGGTAGTAGGAGTACCAGTTCATGAAGTTGCGGATTTCCTGCCTGACCGTGCGCCGAGTAGGCTGATCCAATTCAATCAATTCGCCGTCATCGCCGATATAGTGCGTAACCAGATACAGCGGGGACTGCTCGGGGCCGTACAGGTTTCTGCAAACGCCGGGGTTGCCCGTAGCCGCATTGCAATTTGCCGCAGCATCGGTGACAGGACTACCCGTGGCTGAAGTCGCTCCCGTGATTTGCCCTGAATACTCGAAGTAAGAGACATAGTTGTCATCAAGGTCTACAGCAGAGTTGTAATACCCCTTGCCGGTCGAGTCCCCGATCACATGCCTTCCTGCATGGCAGGTGAGGTGCAAAGGAACGTTCGAGGATGTCCCCGTCGTGGTGGCGGCGGCATCATTGCCATAAGGCTGCCAGGCCAGCGGGGTCATACTGCCATGACTACTACACGATACCGCTCCTGTCATGGATGTTGCCTGGCCTACGGACGTGCTAGCGCAGCCAAAGTTGTTGTTGCCATCCGTCCGGTAGTTGAAACCGTTCGAGCGGATGCACCAGGGGCGACCATGGTACGAATTGGTCGAGGGCAGACTTGCGGTAAAATTGCTGACCGCGCCGGTAGTGCTGGTAACGCCCTCGCTCCGGTACGTGACCCGGCAGGTTCCATGCGCATGGCCATAATATTCCCTTGACTCCGGCACATCGGAAAACACCTGCGGACAGGCGCGGGATACCACGATTCTCCGGTTAGGGTCGGCAGTGCGGTTCAAAAGAGTCGCATTGCTGTTATTGGTTCTGAAGAACGCGCCGGCAGTCGCTTGCCGGAAAGCCCAGTGCTCGTAGTTTCGCTGATCTGATTCCAGCGTTGCGGGATCGAAATCCGGGTTATCTCGCATGGAATGGAACCCGGGCACATAGGCATAGTAGATGGCAGAGCGCAATTGATTATCAGGCTCCAAAGTGCCAGAACCGATGTTGCCGGACGTAAAGGTGTCTTGCACTGACTGTATGCCTACGTTCAAGGTATCGTTTGTGGTGTTCCCTATATTAAGAGCGGCAAGCGCGGCAGTCGTCTGATTCTGAGCAAGTGTTGTCGAAGAATAAGACCGCGTGGGATACCCGTTTCTGCGAACTTGCGGGAAGGTAGACAGGGTATCGCTGTTCGGCATGCGAACAATCTTATGATCCCGCCACATCAAGGGCGGCTGGTAGATCATCTGCGGATCGTAGAAAACCGTGTTCCAGGTCGAGGAATACATGTTATGCGAGGCTTGGGAGTTTCCAAACGTAAGGCTCGTGTTCACCGTGATGATGGAGCCATGCGAACCCGTGGAAGCATCCGGCATGAACGTCCAAGACATCGAACTGGAGTCGTCATGAATGTAGACGAGGTTGGGCGCGACAACTACCCCCGCTGTTATCGGGCGTTGGGCGATTTCGAAATCGGGCGTGGCCTGCGGCAGCGCAAGGCCGGGGAACAGGGCTACTGCCAGCCCAAGAATCGTCTTTTGCGGCAAAGACATACGGCGGAAAAAGCGGTTCATGACAACTCCTTCATGCGCCATTTAACATGGCTTTCGTTACAAATCGCCCGCATACGAACAGGCACACTACATTGTAGGTATCATGAATCTGTTTTTGTTCGATTATCAGACGAACGGTAGTTTTTGGATGATAAGCGGTTACCTGAATCGTAAAAATTTGGCAGATACAGCACGATAACCACATATGTCCTTGTAAACAAAGGAAAAACCATTTCAGACACATGGAAAACCCCAGTCCAACAAAACCGCGCCGCACGCAAAATCAGAAAAACCCCTGTATTATCAAATACTTATAGGTAGAAAACGAAAACCCGCGCGCCTGTCCTTGCAACAGATCCGTATACTTGGACAGCATACGCGCAGGCAAAACACACCCTATGCCCTGCAAATACGCCATTTCTTGCGACAAAATTCCCAACCATGCGCTATATGACCGCCCGTTACCGGAATGTCAAGAAACGGCGCGGCATAACCATGACAGAATTGGAGCGCCCAAGGCGTATCAGTAGCCATCTCTCGGTTGCAACAGGTCTGTCACGGTCTGCGCGCGGGAACCTTGTTCGGATTCTGCCGGGGCAGGCGGTACGAAGGCGAGGCGGGGCGAGGCTCGTTCGTGACACGGGCATCCTGCCGTTTGGGGTCGTCAGGGTCGGCGCTGATTTCCAGCGCGGAAACCCTGGGCGGCGCATTCTCTCGCGCCTCCGGCGCCTGCCGCGCATAGCGGGCGCGCAGGGCGGCAATGTTGCGGTCTATCGCATCAGGCGAAATGCCTTTGACAATCAAATGCCTGCGCGCTTGCAGCAGCTTGTCCAGCTCGGTCGGCGCGGCTTCCGAACGCATATCCTTCCCCCAGTTTTCCCTGGGCTGTCTGGCAAGCAGGGCAAAGCCTTCAGGATTAATCCGCCGCGCTATTGCCGTCTGGTTATAGCGCATTGCCCATTCCATCGCGCCGTCTCCCCATTCATTTGTCAAGCGTGTGTTTGCGCCCGCCTCCAACAAGGCTCGCGCGATAGTCGCATTTCCGTCATAAATCGCCATCATCAGGGGCGTTGAGCCATTCGGACTGCGCGCATCAATATTCGCGCCTTTCTCCAGCAAATCGGCGGCTAATTCATTTTGCCCGGAAAAGGCCGCGTAATGCAAGGCCGACCATTTGCCCGCCGGGCGATTCAGGGACGCGCCATGTCGCAGCAGCCATTCGACCGCCGCGCTATGCCCCTTCCAGACCGCCAGCAGCAACGCCTGTTCGCCCGCCTCGTTTTCCAGATTGACATTCGCGCCGAAGCTATGAAATAGCGCCATCATCGGCAGATTGCCTTCCCATGCGCCGATCATCAAACCGCTGCCTATGCGATCCGCCATGAAATCCGGCGGCAGACCGTTTTCCAGCCAGGCTTTGGCCTGCGCCAGATTGCCAAGTTCCATCTCCACGCCGAAACGGGCAGGCTCCGGTAAGGTAGAATCTACCTTTGATGTCAAGCCGAGTTTTTGCCAGAAGCCGCCCTCGCCGACTGCCGACGCATCGTCGGCGGCGTAACTTGCCTGAAAAACGAACCAGATTGCCAATAAAATCCAATTGAACCGCATAAACTTTCTCCGCGCATTGCGACGAAATTTTTACTTAAGGCGAATTTTCGCATGAACTCGTCCGGTTTCGCAGCCTCTTTATCTCTTTGCCGCGCTTCTTGCCAGACCGGGCGTATCACTTTTGCCTTTGCCGTCTCGCTTCTGCTTTCCCTGGCGCTCCATGTGATCGCTCCGGCATCCGTCCTGATTTTCCTGCCTCCTGAAAGATCGGCGCATGTGTCCCCGCCAATACGCGCCCGTCTGGATATAATGCCTTTGCCTGTTGAATCCGTTGAGCCAGACCTGCCCGCTGAAGCCGACTTCGCGCAAAACCTGCGTCTCAAACAACCGCCGCCCCGCCCCGCCCCGCCGCCACCGCTTCCGCCGCCTGAACCGGATAGGCCGCTTGCCCGCCTTGCCGCCGCCGCCAGTCAACAACTTGCCGCTATGGATCAGGCGGGAGACTTCTATCCCGTCGAAGCAATCGAGCAAAGACTGGAAGGCGATGTTCTGGTGCGGATATTTTTTGACGAAGATGGCGAAGTCATCGCCGCCCGTCTGGAAGAAAGCAGCGGCCACCCGTTGCTTGACGCTGCCGCGTTGAGGGCGGTTCGTTCCCTGCAAAGCCTGGAAGCCTACGGTCTGGAATCCGTCAATCTGCCGGTGCGTTTCAGGTTGAGGAAAATACCCTGACGTTATTTGCGAAAAGCGCTATAGCGGCATAGAGATTGACTTGCGCGGCGTAGGAGTTAAAAATTTTTAACCCCTACAGCGGCGAAACCAGGGTTATATAGCCATTCCTTTTGATAAAGAGACAGGTAGGGGCATGAAAATCCAGGAGATGATGCCTGAAATGCCGCAAACGTATCCCCTCTCCCACTCGTTTTGATGCCACAAGCGGGAGAAGGGAGTAAAGCGCACTCCTCGACCGTCTCGTTATTTGTGGAAAGAACTATATTTGCGGAAAATAACATAACCCACCCATAAAAAAACCCCGCTTCATGAGCGGGGGTTTGGTTCAATAAGCCGGATGACGTTTTTATTCGCCGCCTACCGTCACGCTGATGGTTGCCAGCACATCAGTGTGGAGCGCGACTTCCAGAGAAAATTCGCCGGTGGTTTTCAGGGGGCCTTCGGGCATACGAATATTCCCTTTATCCACGGTAAAGCTGTTTTCCTGCAACGCGCGGGCAATGTCGTGATTGGTTACGGAACCGAACAGGCGTCCGTCCATTGCCGACTTGCGGATGATAACGAGCGCGAAGCCGTTTAGTTTTTCCGCAAGCGCCTGAGCGGCAGTCAACTTTTCGGCCTGTGCTCTTTCCAGCTCGGCGCGACGTTGGGCGAACTCTTCCAGCGCGGCGGCTGTCGCGCGACGGGCTTTTTTCTGCGGGATCAGATAGTTACGGGCATAGCCGTCCTTGACTTTGACCACATCGCCCAGGTTGCCAAGATTGGTGACTTTTTCGAGCAGAATGATTTGCATGGCAATTCCTTATTTGTGGTTGTCGGTATAGGGCAGCAAAGCCAGAAAACGGGCGCGCTTGATCGCGACGGAGAGCTGGCGCTGATAGCCTGCCTTGGTGCCGGTAAGGCGGGCGGGCATGATCTTGGAGTTTTCCTGAATATACTCCTTCAGCACTTCGACATCCTTGTAGTCAATTTGCTCGACTTTTTCCGCCGTGAAGCGACAGAACCTGCGACGCTTGAAAAGACCGTTACTGTGACGTTTTTTCTTGTCGTCGTCTTTTTTCTTGAAGAATCTAGGCATTTTTCTTTCCTTCCAAAAATTCAATGGTTTGCACGTGAAATACGAGGGTTTTGCGGTGTTTGCTTTTCGCGGCGATGAATCCGGTCAGCGACATTTCAATGCCGACCGTTGCGGCAGCGAGCCATTTTGCCGGTTCGCCCAGGGCAAGAAGAGGAACTTCGCATTCAACATGTCTTGTGCCGCCATCTTCTTCCTGTTCGGATTGGTGTTCCAGAATGCCGGTAAAGACCGGAATGCCAGCAGGTGTATAGCGCAGGGCTTCTCTGGCAATCAGACATCCGGTAATCCTAAGCTGGTTATTCACCTTGCGAATAAGCCGAAAAACCGCTTACGAGGCAACGGGAGCTTCTTCCGTGGCTTCAGCAGCAGCAGTCGCCGCCGTTGCCGAGGCTTCCGAAGCCGCCGGGGTTTCTGCCGGATTTGACCGGGTTGCTGCCTGAATTTCTGCCGGAGCTTCCTGAATCGCCGCTGTTTGGGCTTCCGCCGTCTCGCCGTTACTTGCGCCGACGATGAGCGAACGAGATTTTTCCTCCTTCATCATCGGCGAAGAGCCGGTAACGGCGTGTTTCATCTTCACGGTAAGGCTACGCAAAACGGCATCGTTGAATTTGAAGCCGTGTTCCAATTCAGCCAGAGTTTCGTTGTCGCACTCAATGTTCATCAGCACGTAGTGCGCCTTGTGGATTTTCTGGATTGGGTAGGCCAGTTGCCGCCGCCCCCAGTCTTCAAGCCGGTGAACCTTGCCGTTTTGGCTGGTGACGATGTTGCGATAGCGTTCCACCATGGCGGGCACCTGTTCGCTTTGGTCAGGGTGCACGATAAAAACGATTTCGTAATGACGCATGAACTCTCCTTATGGATAAAGCCCCCCGTCATGCATTGCGGTAGGGCAAGGGTTGAAAGAACCGACTATTATAGCAATCATTCTCGCGCCTGGCAAGGTGTCGTATGGCAAAAAAGAGAATTATATCTTTGACTGCCTACGTAATTTTTGGTGTATTGCCGCCGGGAGCTTTCCTTCCCAGCGCGGCTGAAATATCGGATGCCGGACTGGCGTCCGGCGCCCCGGTAACGGCGCTCTCGACAAGGCACGGCGGATGTTTTCCAAAGCCCCCTTTCACCACAGCCGCTTGAATGCTGCTGAGTAGTCAAATATATAATGCTTTCCGTTAGCGACGGTCAAGTGACATGCGGGGGAGTGCGCGTAAAATACGTTCGCTTGAACCGTTCTAGCCAAACAACTCCGCCAACGCGCAGCCGGGGTTTTGCGCCCGCATAAGCGCCTCGCCTACCAGAAAGGCATATACCCCCGCATCCTGCATCTTTCTTACATCCGACGGCGTAAAAATGCCGGACTCCGTGATAACGATTCGATCATCCTGGATCTTATCCAGCAAATTCAAGGTGTTATCAAGCGACACCGTAAAATCCCGCAGGTTGCGATTGTTGATGCCGATCAAGGGCGTATCCAGCGTCAACGCGCGCTCCAACTCCGCCGCATCATGCGACTCGACCAAAACCGCCATGTCAAGCTCCTCGGCAAGCGCGGCAAAATCCTGCATCGCGCTGTCCGAAAGAGCAGCGACAATCAGCAAAATGGCATCCGCGCCATAAACACGCGCCTCAAAAATCTGGTAAGGATCAACAATAAAATCCTTACGCAGCAAAGGTAAATCGCAGGCGGCACGAGCCGATTGCAGGTATTGAAGCGCGCCCTGAAAAAAAGCGACATCGGTCAACACGGAAAGACAAGCCGCCCCATGAGCGGCATAGGAAGCGGCAATGTCGGCAGGATGAAAGTCAGGACGAATAACGCCTTTAGAGGGGCTTGCCTTCTTGATTTCCGCAATCACAGCGGCTTCTCGCCTGACTACCCTGCTTCCGATCGCGCCGGTAAAGTCACGGGAAGGAGGCATGTCTTTGGCGCGAGCCGCAATTTCCGCGAGCGGCAGTCGGCTTTTCGCGGCAGCTACTTCTTCTGCCTTGGTTGTCAGAATTTTCTGCAAAATGTCAGTCATGGCTGCGGTATATATTCAAACATCAGGATGCAGCAGGCGTTGCGCTTTTTCGTACTCGCCGACGGCAAGCAAAGGCCAGGCGTCAAGGCAACGATCACAAGCCTGTTCCATCGCGCTTCCTTCCTCGGCGCGGGGACGGGCAAGGACAAAATCGGAAACAGGTTGCCTAAGATTCCGTTGGCGCGGATGTCCGATACCCAAACGCAATCGCCAGAAATCCGGGGTGGCAAGCGCCGCCTGAATGTCTTTCAACCCATTATGCCCGCCATTGCCGCCGCCTTTTTTAACGCGGATTCCGCCCGGCTGAAGATCAAGGTCGTCATGCACAACCAGAATGGCCTGCGGCGCGATTTTATAAAAGTTGACAAAAGCGCCGACCGCTTGGCCGGAACGATTCATAAAGGTCATGGGTTGCAAAAGCCAAAGCTCGCCCTGACGGGCAAGCGCGCCATAAAAACGCCCCTGCGGCGCAAAGACAATGCCGAGCTTCTGGGCAAGGCGGTCGAGAAAACGAAACCCCGCATTGTGGCGGGTGGCTTCGTATTCCGCGCCCGGATTACCCAAACCGACAATCAGTCTGGGAGCATGGCTCATGATATAAATCCATGATTTTTGGGTATCAAGGCGAGTCTGGATTCCCGCCTGCGCGTGAATGACAATCGGGTTGTCTGCGGTTTTTTACCGGGGCATGATGTCGGGGTTAGCGGCAAGCTCGCCCCAGCCTAAATCCGCAGGAACTTTTGAGCCGATGCCGCGCCTTATTCCCCGCCGCGTTTGGCAGTACAGGTAACGACCGTCTGGTCAATGCCATGAGTCAGCGCGGCCACGCCCTTGGGCAGGGAAAGCTCCGAGACATGCAGGGAAGCGCCGACAGAAAGCCCTTGCAAATCAACTTCGATAAACTCAGGCAAGTCATGCGGCAGGCAGGAGATTTCAAGCTCGGTAATGATGTGCGAAATCTGACCGCCTTCCAGTTTGACGCCGGGGGCAATACTCTGGTTGATGAAGTGGAGCGGCACTTTCTGGTGCAGCTTCTTGTCAGCGTCAATACGCTGAAAATCAACGTGCAGCACTTGGGAACGGTGGGGGTGCATCTGATAATCGCGCAGCAATACCTGCTCCTTTTTGCCTTCCATTTCGATGGTCAGCAGGGAAGAATGAAAGGCTTTCTTGCGCATCGCAAGATAAAGCTGGTTGTGATCGAGTTCGATCACTTCCGGCGCTTGTCCGGCTCCGTAGATAATGGCAGGGGTTTTGCCGCTGCGACGCAGGCGGCGGCTCGCACTCGATCCCTGCGTTTCGCGTTTTTGGGCATTGAGAACAAATTGCATGATAGCTCCAGAAAAAAACGACCCGCGACCAGGCCGTGGTTGAAAACCCTATTCGATGAACAGGGAAGAAACAGAATCGTCGCAACTTATCCGGCGGATAGTCTCCGCAAGAATCGGCGCGACGGAAAGCTGACGAATGCGCGGACAATTGGCGGCTTCAGGGTAAAGCTGGATGGTGTCCGTCACCACAAGCTCATCCAGATCGGAAGAGATGATCCGCTCCACCGCGCCGCCGGAAAGCACCGGATGAGTGCAGTAAGCGACGACTTTTTTCGCGCCCTCCGCTTTCAGGACGGTTGCCGCGTTGCAGAGCGTGCCCGCCGTATCAACTATGTCGTCCATGATTACGCAGGTGCGATCCCTGACATCGCCGATGATGTTCATGATTTCGGCGACATTCGCCCTGGGGCGGCGCTTGTCAATGATCGCCATATCGCATTCCAGCCGCTTGGCAAGCGAACGCGCGCGCACTACGCCGCCGTGGTCGGGCGAAACGGCAATCGGGTTGTCATGCCGTTGCTTCTGAACGTCCTCAAGGAAGATGGGCAGGGCGTAAATGTTATCCACCGGAACATTGAAAAAGCCCTGAATCTGTTCGGCATGGAGATCCATGGTCAACACCCGGTCAATGCCGGAACACATCAGCACGTTGGCCACCAGTTTCGCGGCGATGGAAACGCGCGAGGAACGCGGACGACGATCCTGGCGAGCATAGCCGAAGTAGGGAATAGCGGCGGTGATCCGGCCTGCGGACGAACGTTTCAAGGCGTCAGCCAGGAGGAGAATCTCCATCAGGTTATCATTGGAAGGCGCGCATGTTGATTGAAGCACATACACGTCGTGTCCGCGCACATGCTCATGAATCTCCACGTTGACTTCGCCGTCCGAGAAACGCCCCACGAGCGCGTGCCCCACCTGGATATTCAATCCTGCCGCGACATTGGCTGCCAACTCCTTGTTGGCATTGCCGCTAAAAATCGTCAGATTGTTGTAAGACATGGCGAATCCCGAAATCGGGCAGGCTGTAGCCCCCCGAATGAATACGGGTCTCGCCTGGCTATGCCATAAATGGCGGAGTCGAGCGAGACGCACCGGGAGCCGAAGGCTCCCCTGAATTGTACCGAGGAATCCCTTGCCTTCAGGCAAAGGCGACTCAATTTATGGCTGGGGAAGAAGGATTCGAACCTTCGAATGTCGGAATCAAAATCCGATGCCTTGACCAACTTGGCTACTCCCCAGCAACCCGTCGCTGGCTTGCGCCATACGAAGAGGTGCGAATTATACCGGTAATTTTCCGGATAGCCCATTTTTTTCCGAAAGCCTGTCGCCGTCCGCCATCCATGACTACAACTCCAATCCTGCGCCGACTGAATACGATGCTTCCGCGCTTGTCCGGCGTGTGGATATATCACTTTCCTTGAATATAGTGATTTCTGTAAATAACGAGACGGTCAGGGAGCGCGCTTTGCCCCCTGCAAACCCCCGCCCTTGCGGGCACCCCCTTTAAAAAGGGGGCTTGGCGGCAGCATTGGGGTTAGCCCCCTTTCCCAAAGGGGGTGGCGCGTTAGCGCCGGGGGTTTGCCGGATATAGTAGCTCTCGTAGATAAAGGGGCATCGAATGTGTATAGCCGCATTATTTGCGGAAAGCGCTATAACCCATTGTCAGGAAATGGGCATATTGAGGCAAAAGGCGCGTAGAATGAGCTTTTACCCCAAACCGGAGAATTTCATGTTTGCTCGACGCATGTTAAAACCATTTCTTGTGACAGTCTTTGCGCTGGCCTCTTCCGCAGCCTTCGCCCATGCCGGGCATTCTGGCGAGCCAGGATTTCTGGCGGGCTTCCTGCACCCGTTTCTGGGCGCGGATCATCTGGCGGCAATGCTGGCAGTAGGCATCTGGAGCGCGATGACGACACGCCGCGTATGGATAGCTCCGCTTGCCTTCGTCAGTCTGTTGCTGGCAGGCGCGTTGCTGACGGGCTTTGCGGGCTTTGCCATCCCGGCAATGGAGCCGATGATTGCGGCCTCGCTTCTGGTTATCGGTCTTTTGCTTGCCATGCGCGCGCGCTTGCCGATAGCGATAGGCTCCATTGTCATAGGTCTGTTTGCGCTCTTTCACGGCGCGGCGCATGGCGCTGAACTCGCTTCGGCGCATCCTGCCGCCGCGCTGTCAGGCATGGCGGCAGGCACTGCCATGATCCATTTTGCCGGAATCTGGCTGGGATTCTTCCTGAACCGGCAGCGCGTCTTTTACGCTCGAGCCGTTGGCGGCGCAATTTCCCTGTTCGGCATAGGTCTCCTGGCAGGCATGGCGTGAGCAAGGTCGCCCATGCGCGGAATTATCCTCGCCATGCTGTTTTTCTCTCCCGCTTCCGGTAAAGACGGATAGCAGGCCAGACAAGGCAGGCCAGGAGCAAAACAATCAGAATCAGGGGCCGATAATCCGGCGTATTCCAGGCATGGCGCGAATCTGCGCGAAGATCAATGTCCAGACGTTGGTATTTGAGGCCGTTGTTGGCAATGCTGCTAGGCTTCCTGTTGTAAAGCCAGGCATGGGTCAGCATGTAGGTCTTCGGGTAAAACGAGAACACCCAGGGCGCGTCATGTTGCAGGATAAGGTTCATTTGCCGGATCAGAGCCAGCCTCTCCGGCGTGTTGTCCATTAGTTTCATCCGCTCGAACAAACGGTCAAACTCCGGATTGGCATAATTGGAAGAGTTCACCCCGCCATGCTGCGCCTTGCCTTCCTGACTGGAGAGCAGGAAAAAAAAGTTTTCCGGGTCGGGGTAATCGGCATTCCAGCCGAGAAAATAAAGCTGCGTCGTGCCCTTTGCAAGCCGGTCTTGCAGGCGGTTGAAGTCGGTGGCGCGCACCACAAGCTGCGCCCCGATTTTCCCGAATTGGCGCACAAACCAGTCAAGCCGGGTTTTTTCGCCCATGCCGCCTGCCGTCGTGTCGAGATAAAGCACCAAAGGCTCTCCGGTCTTGTGATGACGCCCGTTCGGCCAGCCCGCTTCAGCCAGCAGACGCCTCGCTTCCGCCTCGTTCTTTCGCCGCGCCTTGCCAAGTTCTTCGTCCCAATCATAGACATAAGGATTGATGCCCGCCTTGCCTTCCTCAAATCCGAAAATGCCCGGCGGCACCGGGTGCATGGCGGGCAAGCCCCGTCCATTCATGAAGATGGAAATGAATTCTTCCTGATCAATCGCAATGGAAATAGCGCGGCGCAGCTTGGCAGCCTCCTCGCTTCTCCCGCCCACAACGGAATCCAGCATGTTGAAGCCGAGATAAAAAACCGAGGGACGAACGGAAGTCAAAAGCCGGATTCCCTTCTCCTGCATATCCTCGCTCAAGTTGGATTCGCCGCTGATCTGGATTTTGACCGCCTGATCGAAATTATCGGAAGCGATGCCAGAAGCATCGTAATAGCCTTGCAGAAACTTGCTCCAGTAAGGGATGGATTCCTTTTCCCTGGTGAAAACCGCGCGCTCGATCAAGGGCAGCGGTTGCCCGCAATCGGCAAGCAAACCGTTTTCCTGATCCTCCGCTTCGCCTTCGCAAGGATAGGTTTCTCCCCGAAAGTTCGGATTCCGCTCCAGGACCATGCGTCGGTTGGGATCGTTTTCCGTCAGCATGTATGGTCCGCTTCCCACCGGCCACCAATCGAGAGTCAGGTTTTTTTCCGCCATGCCGGACTGCCCGAAAAAGCGGTCTACCTCACGCGGCAAGGGAGAAAAAAATGGCATGGATAACCAATAAACGAATTGAGGATAACGCCCAATCAGATGAATGCGAAACGTGTAGCGATCCACCTCTTCAACGCCGGATAGCGTAAATTCATCGAGATCAAGCCATTCCCCCGGCCTTTCCAGATTGGCGGCGGAAAGCTGTTCGCCCAGCTCTTTCAGTCCGACGATTTTCTCCGCCATCATGCCGAAAATGGGCGAATGCAGGCGCGGATGCGCCAGACGCTTGATCTGGTAGATGTAGTCGGCGGCGGTCAGCTCTTTTGAATTTTCCTGCAAGTCGCTAATGGGAAAATCGGGAATGCCGTACTTGTCCGCCAAATCTTTTCTGGTCAGACCCAGATAGAGAGACTCTCCCGCTTCATCAAGCGCGAAAGCCGGATGCGGCTGAAAGTAACGACCGGGCTTTACGCGCAATTCATAGACGCTTCCGGCTACATCCCTGGCGCTTGCCGACAAGCGGCGTCCGCGAGCGTCGAAGTATTCCGGCTCCGGCACTTTTTCCACTGTTGCCGGAATCAGGATGTAAGGCCGCTTCAGATAATGGTATTGCAGGGGCGGCTCATAAATCTGGGTTATGAAAGTGTATTCATCTTCGGTATAGGATTGAGCCGGATCAAGTCGACGGGGGCGCTCGGTAAACGCGGTGTAGAGAATGTTATCCCCAGCTTCGGCAAGCGGATAAGGATCGTTCAAGGGCGTATCCCCGCAAGCGGAAAGCAGGAAAACTGCGGGCAGGAGGATAAAAAATCTGGACGGCATGGAAATTATTGAGCTATTTTTCAGGTTAGCTGGTCAGGGCAAAATTGTATACGACCCGCCCTCATTATGCCGCCCTAACCTTCCGCCCCTACCAACGCGCCGTTTGTTTCCATCCAGGCGCGGCGTCCCGCCGCTTCGTTCTTGCCCATCAGCATGTTCATGACCGGGGTTGCGTCTTTTGGCTCCGGCAGGCGAACTCGCAGCAGGCGGCGGGTATCAGGACACATCGTGGTTTCCCAAAGTTGTTCCGGGTTCATCTCGCCCAGACCCTTGAAGCGGGAAATAGCAACGCTCTCCGGCTTTATTTTTTCAAGTTTCAATTTGTCCAGCGCGGCATCCCGCTCCCGTTCATCAAGCGCGTAGATTTTGCGCGGCGGACGCTGCTTGCCTTGACCCGGCACATCCAGACGATAAAGCGGCGGCTGGGCAAAATAGAGATGCCCTTTTTCGACCAGCTTGGGAAAATGCCGATAGAAAAGCGTAGCGAGTAAAACCCTTATGTGCGAGCCGTCCACATCGGCATCGGTCATGATAATCACCTTGCCGTAACGCAAATTGTCCAGTACGCCGTCAGCGGCATCCGGTTTGTGCGGATCAATGCTCAAGGCAACGGCAATGTCGTGCACTTCGCGGTTGGCAAAAAGACTGCCTGCGTCAATCTCCCAAGTGTTCAACACCTTGCCGCGCAGGGGCAGAATGGCCTGGATTTCCTTGTCGCGCCCGGATTTGGCGGAACCTCCGGCAGAATCGCCTTCCACCAAAAAAAGTTCGTTCCTCAAGGTGTCCTCGGATTGGCAGTCGGAGAGTTTTCCCGGCAGGATGGCGATCCCGGACTGCTTTTTCTTCTCTACTTTCTGGGCGGCGCGATTTCTGGCCTGGGCGGCGCGAACCGCAAGCTCGGCGATTTTTCTGGCTTCTTCCGGGTGCTCGTTCAACCAAAGCTCAAGCGGATCGCGCAACATGCGAACAACGAGGGGAAGGGCGTCGCGGGAATTCAGCCGCTCCTTGGTTTGTCCCTGAAAGGAAGGATCAAGCATACGGACGGAAAGGATGAAATTAAGGTGGCTAAACACGTCTTCCGCCGCCAGTTTGACGCCCTTGGGCAGAAGGGCGTGGTGTTCGGAAAAGCTCTTGACGGCATCCAGCGCCGCTTGCCGCAGCCCCGCTTCATGCGTGCCCCCCGCCGAAGTGGGAATCAGGTTTACGTAAGATTCGCGTGTGCAAAAGCCTTCGGCAGTCCAGCAAATCGCCCATGCCGCGCCGGAAGCCGCCGGAAAGCTATCATCGTCGGGCGGCACGTAATTTTCAGCGGTAAAAATCGGGGCTATCGGGTCATTCTCCAGTTGCGCGGCAAGATATTGCCGCATCCCGGCTTCATAGAGCCAGGCGCGATTCCGGCTCTCGTCCGCCTCGACGACCAGAGAAACCTTAAGGCCGGGCAGGAGCACGGCCTTGCTCCTCAAGATTCGCTCAAGATCGGATAAGGGAATAACCGGACTATCGAAAAAACGAGGGTCAGGCCAGGCGCGAACGCGGGTTCCGCGCTTTTTTGCGGCGGCCTCGCCAACCTGCTGCAAAGGCTCGATTACCTGTCCGTCTGCAAAGGCGATTCGATAGCGTAGGCCATTGCGGGCTACTTCCACTTCCATCCGGGTAGACAAGGCATTGGTCGCGGAAACTCCAACCCCGTGCAGACCGCCGGAAAAACGGTAGGCTGAATCGCTTTCATTCTTGTTGAATTTACCGCCGGCGTGCAGGTGCGTAAACACCACTTCCACCGTGGGCAGACCTTCTACCGGATGGATTTCCACCGGAATTCCGCGCCCATCGTCAAGAACCGTGACCGAATGGTCAAGGTGCAGGGTGACGAGGATATGTCGGCAAAAGCCCGCCAGAGCCTCGTCAGCGGCGTTATCAATGATTTCCTGGATGATATGCAGCGGGCAGTCAGTACGGGTATACATCCCCGGACGATGCCGCACAGGCTCCAGCCCTTTTAGAACGGCTATGGATTCGGCGGTGTAGCTCATGAAATGGAACGTAGCGAAAAGACAGGAAGTCTACCGGCAAAAGTCGCAAGTTTACCGGCTTGCGGCGTTTTTCGCTTGATCGTGTGGTCGGGGGGATTTCCGTCCCCTTCATCCCCATAAAACAATCCCCGCGAATGCGGGGACATGTGTGGCAAACGCGCCGATGAATGATGCAGAATGATGCAGAAATCCGCGCCTTCTGTTGTACAGAAGGCGCGGAAGTATCGAAGAAGCGTCAAGCGGCGTTGCTCAAATTGGAAAGCGGGGCGTTAGGCTTGGTGATCATCAGTTTTTGCAGACCCAGGCGCTTTTCGGCATTCAGCACCAGGGGCGCGCGAAGATTTGCGCCAAGGTTGGGCGTCGAGCCGTCGTCCTGCTTGAAGATAACAAACAGCACGGCGGCGTCTTCCGGCTTGTCCAGCTTGATGAGTTGCGCTTCCGCGTCGGAAAGCTCCAGCTCATAGACAAGACCAAGCGCAGCCGGATCAATGATCTGGAGAGCCAGAGTCCTGTCATCCAAAGACTGCAAGGTGTAGCTCACCGGGTTTTCACCAGGCTCGGCCTCGTGGATCAGCATAAAACGCTTGTTGCTTTCAAAGCTGATAAGCCCTTGAGGAAACTCAATGATTTGCTCAGGGTTGACTTCTACTTCGCCAAAAAGATGGGTATCGAACTTCATTTTGCGCTCCTGAAAATGAGGGTTAAATGAAAAGGGCACTTCGCATACTACTACATGCGGAAATAAAAAATGGAATTTTTTTATCCACGAGCATCCGGCAATCTCCGCAAGCGGAAAAGTTATATAAATTTCCGTAAATAAAGAGACTTTGGTGGGCGCGCTTTGCCCCCTTCTCCCGCTCGTGGCTACGCCGCGAGTGAGAGAGGGGAAAAACAATTGCCGCATGTTGAGGTTTGCGCCACGCCTTATAAATCCTGCTGTTATGTTGGGGTTTGCGTTGCTCACACCAACCTACAAAACTAATGTCGGGATAATGGGAGAGCGAGTAGGGGCGAACCTGTGTGTTCGCCCGCATTTGGGCAGACACGCAGGTCTGCCCCTACGGCCTGTTCCAAAAATTGCGGAAATGACCATATGCCCTCTCGTATTCCAGCGCGGTAGGTTGGTGCAAGCGTAGCGAACCCCAACATTGAAGCTACCGCAAACGCCTTTCTCCCCTCTCCCACTTGTGGGAGAGGAGATGCGTTTGCAGCATTGAGGTTAGCACCCTTGTAGTCTCGTTGTTTGCGGAAATAGCTACAAGCGGAAAAGTTAGCAAGACAAATGACCAAAGCCCGATCGGGCTTTTTGGGCGGGCTTTGGCGCGATGTGGCGGAAAACGCGCTTATGCCGCTTTTTGCTCTGCGGCCTGAATCGGAATCTTGTGGCCGATGCGGGCAATGCGGTTTTCCGCGTCCACGTAGACCAATTTGGGCGAATGAGTCGCTGCCTCGGCATCGTCCATGTGGACAAAGCTGGCGATAATCAGGAGATCGCCGGGGGATGCCTTGCGGGCTGCTGAGCCATTGACCGAAATAGTGCCGGAGCCGCGCTCGCCGCGAATGGCGTAGGTGGTGAAGCGTTCGCCATTGTTGATGTTCCAGATGTCAATTTGCTCGTATTCCCGGATATCGGCGGCTTCCAGGAGGTTCTCGTCAATCGCGCAGGAACCCTCATAATGTAGCTCGGCATGGGTCGTGGCAACCCTGTGGAGCTTGGATTTGAGCATGATTCTTTGCATGGCTGATTCCATCGCAAGTGGTAAGGAGCGGGAATTGTAGCGACAAATCGCCCGCTGTCAAATCATAGATTGTTACAACTGTCTTTTGAGAGTCGACAACTATACTTCCAGATTGTCAATCAGGCGGGTCGAGCCTAAGCGGGCAGCGGCTACAAGCACCAATTTTTCCTGATTGGCATATTGGGAAGGAGCGCCAAGATCAGACTGTCGCCGCACGGCCAGATAGTCGGTTTGCCAGCCGTTCGAGTCAAGATTGTTACGCGCCTCAGCCGTCAGTTCTTCGATATTTTGCGCCCCATCGCCAAGAATAGCCTCGCGCAGTTCGCAAAGGACTTGATACAGGCGCGGCGCTTCGGCGCGTTCGGCAGCGGAGAGATAATTGTTGCGGGAAGACAACGCCAGCCCGTCTTCGGCGCGAACCGTATCAATCCCGATGATTTCAATGGGCAACGCAAGCTGGCGGGTCATCGCGCGAATCAGCATCAACTGTTGGTAATCCTTCTTGCCGAATATGGCGACATCGGGCTGAACGGCATTGAAGAGCTTTAACACAACGGTAGCGACGCCGCGAAAATGCCCGGGGCGAAATTCGCCTTCAAGGAGATGTTGCAATTCCGGCGGCTCGACAAAATAGCCTTGCGGTTCAGGATACAGTTCGCGCTCATCTGGCGCGAAAAGAGCATGTACGCCGACGGCGGCGAGCTTTTCCACATCTTCCGCCAGGGTGCGCGGGTATCGGTCGAAGTCTTCGCCGGAGCCAAATTGCAAACGATTGACAAAGACGCTGGCGACTACCGTGAAAGCGTAAGCGCGCGCCGCGCGCATCAGGACAAGATGACCGTCATGCAGATTGCCCATTGTCGGCACGAAGGCGATTTTCTCTCCCCTCGCCCTTGTCTGTTGCAGCGTCTGGCGCAAGTCCGCGATGCGGGAATAAATTTGCATGACGCGCTCAGTAAGTGTGTTCGGCAGCAGGGAAAGCGCCCGCCTTGACTTCCCGAACGTATGCGGCAACGGCGGCCTGGACGCTGTCAGCGCCAAACATGAAATTCTTGACGAACCTGGGCTTCTTGCCGCTGGAAATGTCCAGCATGTCATAGACTACCAGAACCTGGCCGGATACATCCCCGCCTGCGCCGATGCCGATGGTGGGCACGGAAATCTCGCTTGTGATGCGGGTGGAAAGAGCGCCGGGCATGGCTTCCAGCACGATCATGCAGGCTCCGGCTTCGGCAAGGCTTTTTGCGTCCGCGGAGAGTTTTTCCGCCCCGACCTCATCCTTGCCCTGCACGCGAAAACCGCCTAATTGATGCACGGATTGCGGAGTCAGACCAATGTGACCGCAGACCGGAATGCCGCGCCTGACCAGAAATTCAACGGTTTCTGCCATTTCTTCCCCGCCTTCCAGTTTGACCATCTGCGCTCCGGCGGACATTAACCTGGCGGCATTGCGAAAGGCGTCTTCCGGCCCTGATTGCGAAGTGCCGAACGGCATGTCGGAGACAATCATTGCGCGTGATGAGCCTCGTTTAACGGCGGCAGTATGGTAGATCATCTGTTCCAATGTTACCGGCAGCGTGGAGTCTTCTCCCTGCACGACATTGCCAAGGGAGTCTCCGACCAGCAACATTTCCACCCCCGCCGCATCCATTATTGCGGCGAAGCTGGCATCGTAGCAGGTCAGCATGACGATTTTTTCCTTGCTCCGATATAGTCTGGCTAAATCGGTCAGAGTCAGGCGGCTATTGTGTGGGGACATGGGGGAAACCATCGTGGAAAAAACAGCATCCTAGCAGATGATTAATCAGGTTTGTATAGTAGTGTGGGTAAAAGGCTACCGCATGAACGTGAGCGCAGACTGCAAGCGGTTTGCGCCGCCGGGAGCGCCGCACGCCAGCGCGGAAGGAGTGGAAATGTAGGATTTGGACATTATGAGCATTCCGAAGAAAGACATCGCGTATTATAACGGCGGCAAAACTACTGTCGGTAAAGCCTCGGCGTGCCATTTTCACCAATGCACAGTTGACAATGCCCTTTAAAAAGGGGGCTAACCCCAATGTTGCCTTGTCGCCAAGCCCTCTTTTCAGGTAGCGTACCCGGGCGGGAGGAGTTTGACATTCCGGTAACGCGCGGTCATATATTGAATGGTTGAGAATTTTGTCGCAAGAAACAGCGTACTTGCAGGGCATGGAATGTGTTTTGTCTATACGTATGCAGACCAAGTATTCAAATTTTGTTGCAAAGACGTGTGCATGGTTTTCGCGTTACCTGTGTAAGTATTTGATAATATATGATTTTTCTGACTTTGCGCATGGCTAGGGTTTGCCGGATGTAGATTTCAATGGCCTGAAATGGTTTTCCCTTTGTTTACAAAGGCATATGTAGTTATCGTGCTGTATCTGCCAAATTTTTACAATTTGATTAACCGCTCATCATCCAAAAACAACCGTTCGTCTGATCAGGTAACCGTTCACCATCCAAAAACTACCGCTCGTCTGATAATCGAACAAAAACAGATTCATGATACCTACAATGCAATATGCCTGTTCGTATGCGGGCGATTTGTAACGAAAGCCATGTTAAATGGCGCATGAAGGAGTTGTCATGAACCGCTTTTTCCGCCGTATGTCTTTGCCGCAAAAGACGATTCTTGGGCTGGCAGTAGCCCTGTTCCCCGGCCTTGCGCTGCCGCAGGCCACGCCCGATTTCGAAATCGCCCAGCGCCCGCTTACTGCGGGCACTCTGGTCGCGCCCAACCTCGTCTACATCCATGACGATTCCAGTTCGATGTTGCGGGTAAACATGCCGGATTCCGCCGTCTCGTCGTACACCAGCATACCCAGCGGCATCACATTGTCGACGGGTACGTTTACCAGCTCTCTGACCTCGTATAACATGTACTCTGTGGCTTGGAACACGGTTTACTACAACCCGAAGGTGATCTACCAGCCGCCCATAGAGTGGAGGAACGGGCAACTGAGACGCATGCCGAACAGCGATACCTTGTCTGCATTCCCCAGCGTTCGCCGAAGCGGGTATCCGTCAAGGAGCAGTAATGTTCCCATTAACACTATGATAATGCCTAATACGGCGCCCAGCACTGCGGTGGAAAACTTTGCGACTGCTGGCGTCGGCATCACGTCAGCGCCTACTGTGCCTTTTGTCGCCGACGACAATGCGACCCCCAATTTACTTGGCGCCGCCATCTACTATGATTATGTGCCCGGGTTTCACTCCATGCGGGACAACCCGAATTACAGCGCCCCCAACGGAAGACCAGAAGATAACCCGGAAAACTACGAGTACTGGGCTTTCCGGGCAGTAACTGCCGGCGATCACTTCAGAAACCACGGCGACGCTTCGTATGCTAACCGCACTGCCGCCGCTAATCGGTCTATTGTGTATTCCCGCGCCTGTCCGGCGGTGTTTCCCGATGTGGAGGAGTCAAGGGATTATCACGGCAGAGCAGAGGCGCCCGGAACGGGCGTAGACAATCCGAATGGACAATGTCGGCTTACATATCGGAGCGCTGGCGTAACCAGCACTGCTGGTATCTTAAGCAATATCGCAACAGCTTATGCCAACGTCTCCTTGCACAATTCGCCCAATGGCCGCCCCTGGTGTATTCGCACGGGAGGCTACAACTTCCGGACGGATGGCTCAAGCACTTTTGGAAGCACTACTGCCGGGACGCCGCTGGCCTGGATGCCCTATCCCAGCAGCGCGGCGGCTACCAGTGCGGCTACCATGCCTCAACACCTCACCTGCAATGCGGGACGGCACGTGATCGGGGATTCGACCGGCAAGGGGTACTACGATGCCAGTGTAGACACTCCTGACAGATTGGTTGCTTACTTCGAGTATCGCGGGAATAACAGGCAGGCGACAAGAACAACCGGCACCGCTCAAGACATGGCTACCGCAAATTGCAGGCCGGAGACAAACGAGTGGGGCGGGGTTGTTTGCACGAATCTGTACGGCCCTGAGCAGTCCCGGCTGCATCTGGTAACGCACTATGTCGGCGATGACGGCGAACTGGTGGAAATAGAGGGAGGGCCAAGGCCGCGCACGGTCGGGGAGGAGATCCGCAACTTCATGAACTGGTATTCCTACCACAGGAGCCGCAACATGGCGGCAAAGGTGGGAATGACCGAGGCTTTCGCGTTTCTGGTAGACAGGGACGACACCACCAAGCCCAGCGCCGAAATGAGCAGTCTGGTCATCCGCCTGGGCTACGACACCATCAACTCGCCCAGTATGGGGCATGGACGTTTCGTCAGCACAATCGGCAATGATGAAGTTGTTGGGAATACTGGCCAAGGATTCTTCTTGAATTTTGCGCCAGGCGCTACCCCTGTTGATTTAGGACCCGGTCGCCCGGCGACAGGCAGCACCACGCCAAGAGGCGGAATCGGGGTGCTGCCTTTCCTGGACAATCCGGAAGGATATCCAGGCGGCCAGGACACACGGTTTGTCAAGCGGTTTTATGATTGGGTGCTGGGTCTGCCTGCTCCCAGCAATACGCCTCTTAAATCTGCCCTGGTAGCGGCGGGCGAGTATTACAGGACTGATCGTCCGTGGATGGATTATCCCCCCATGAGAACCACCGATCCGGGGAGCGGTAATGCAAACATGTCCACTTGCCGCCGTTCCTTTACGATCCTGATGACAGACGGTTACGATCAGCTGGTTCCCAATAGCGGTTGTTCCGCCGGTCAGGTTGGAGCGCATGACTGCACGCCCGGCCCCGGTATAGATGGCTTTCAGAGTTACACGCCACAAACTCCTTTTGCCACCACATGGCGCGGCCTCTTGGGGGACTGGGCCATGTATTACTGGAAGAACGACCTGAAGCCCGGCCCCGACATGCTTAACGATCTTGCGAGGAAGTCGCAACCGGTGCCGACCTACAAAAAAAATGAGGCGTGGTGGCAGCACATGCAGACTTTCACCCTCGGTTTTGGCGTGCAGGGCACTCTTTCCGCCACGGAGCTGAAATCTTACCTTGCCAACCCCAATGTTTGGAATCGGTCCACAGGGGAATGGACAGGCTCCCCGATAGCGTGGCATTGGACTGCGTCCGCAAACGACAATACCAAGGTTGACGAGCTGTTCCACGCAGGGCTTACCGGGCGCGGCGACTTTTTCGACACGACGAACGCGCAAGAATTTGCCGACGCCTTGCGGGAGATGCTCTCCGCCATGGGCGGCACGGATGGCCGGAGCAGCTTTGCAGGCGCAGGCAACAAAAGTTCGGCTGTTTCAGAGAATGACCTGGCCTACATCTCCGGCTACAGTCCCGATGACTGGACGGGGGATCTGACAGCCCACAGTGTTTGTTCCGAGGCGAGCATAGGACAGGCGTTGTATGATCGCGGATTTTGCATAAGCAGGAGGTACTACGGCATGCCGCTGGCAGGCAACGTGTGGAGCGCCTCGGAAAGATTGACCGCTCAGTTAGGGTCGCCGGGCGGCGCAAACAGCCGACGGGTGATTACCTGGTCTGGCGGGCGGGGCGCTACCTTTGAAAGCGTCTCGGGCGGCGGCAACAACCCCGTTCCCAATGACGTTGCCGATTACGTGAAAGGCATTCAGGACAAGGAAGCTGCCAATGGCGGATCATTTCGCGACAGGGGATCCTTGCTGGGCGACAGTGTGAATCCCATGCCCTACGTTTTGGGCAATTACAGGCACAATGACTACGGCTACGGCGGGTATGAGTGCGATAATGCCGGACTCTTCGTTCCCCAGCCGGGAGGCGTCGCCTCTACCAGAACGGAAGCCTGCACGCCCGCAGAGACTTCTTTTCTCGCTGCGGCGCGGGTTAGAGCGTATCGGGATCGCATGCGCGACTTCGCTCTCAACGGGCGGCAGGAATTGGTTTTCATGGCCGCTAACGCCGGTATGCTCCACGCATTTGCGGGCGGGAATGTCAATACGCAAACCGGACTGCTACCCGGAAGCGAGCTATTCGCTTACGTGCCGGGCGCTCTGCTGGACCAACTGGTTCGGCTCACCGAACCGGGGTACGCGCACCAGTACTATGTGGATGGAACGCCGTGGGTGAGCGACATCTGGCTGGATGGAGGATGGAAATCGGTATTGGTAGGCTCCACCGGGCGCGGCAAGACCTCTGACCAATACGCAGGACAGCGCGGCGCGGTCTTTGCGCTGGTTGTGGAAGACGTGGGAACAAGCACCATTGGGCCGAACGATGTGCTCTGGGAATTCACCCATCCTGACCTTGGCGCTCCGGTAGACATAGACCCGGTTATCGTGGCGGTGCCGGGAAGCTCCGGGCACCGCTTTGCCGCAGTCTTCGGCAACGGCTACAACAGCGAAACCGGGCGCGCCGGACTCTTCATCGTCCCGCTGGAGCGGGGTCAAGGCAATAACCCCGGTTATAGCGGTTTCGATTTCATCCCGGTGCAGGGCGGCGGTGATCGTAATGGCCTGGGATCTCCCTATCTTCTGGATTTGGATGGCAATGGCCTGATGGATCTCGCCTACGCCGGGGACGCGCAAGGAAATCTGTGGAGATTCGATCTGCGCGATAATAGTGTGGAAAAGTTGCTGGAGGCTCGGGATTCGGACGACAACCCGCAATCCATCTCCGCGCCGCCCATCATAATGTGCGTCGGCAGTATGAGAGATTGCGATCAGGGGTATCAGCTCGTCGTGGGCACGGGCAAGTACTTTGAAGATGGCGATGTCACAAACACGCAGACGCAATCCATCTACGGCGTGCGTCTGGACACAAACGGGAGAGCCGTTAATAGCGGCGGCTTTCCTGTCCGCCGCAGCGAGATGCAGGTGCGGGTGTATGATGAGAACTCCCCGGACGAGGATAACTTCCAGGAGCATGAAGGAGACTGGAGCGCTATGGAGGCATGGAAACTGGACAAGAGCGATAGCAGAAACCCCAATGTGGACTATACCAGCCAAGCCGGATACGTGATTGACCTGACTGGCACGACCGACCATCCTATGGGGGTTGCGCTGGCGCGCGCGCAGGGAACGGTGGTTGTTCCACAAACCAGAGAGTTCTTCATGCCGGTTACCCTGCCTAGCGGCGAAGCCTGTAGCTCCAACGTGGCGGGCGGAGTCGTCGAGTTCAATTACGAACAAGGAACCTGGATCAAGGTCTCGCAATTCAGGAGAATCGAGAATGAATCCAATATCTGGCGCGACAATGCGTTATCCGGCGGCGAGGAAGGTCGGGACAGCAAGTACGTCGTGTCTCTTATCAGGGAAAGCGCAGGAGCTTCAGGAAGCCAAGGCGCCAGCATGATTGCCTACAACAGGGTTGACGGAGCGCGCTACGGTTCCGGCAGACATGAACGCCTGAGCAATATTGCGGGACGAACTGTCCCAAGCGGTCGCGCCGGACGCCTGTCCTGGCGGCAGATGCGGTAAGCCGTCGCTTGACGCGACTGGACGCGAACGCCGGGGCAGGAAATACCTGCCCCGGTTTTTTTGCCGCCTTGGTCAAGGCCTATATAGTAGCTCGTGCAAATAAAAGGACATTCGTTCAGCAGCGAAAAGAAGCGCCATCTATAGTGCTTTCTGTAAATAGCGCGACTGTCAGATGCAAACGTTCTTTCGCACAGGCTACAACCCAACAGTCATTCCCGCGAAGGCGGGAATCCAGTACGGCGTGGCAGCAAAGACAAGTTGCCAAGGCAGGAGCGGCATTCCCATAAGGAAACGCCGGAGGAACGGAAAGGCTTGTCTGGATTCCCGCCTTCGCGGGAATGACGATTGATTGGGCGTGGGAGCAAAGCGCCCCCTCTGATCAACCTGTCGTGCTCCCCGTTAAGCGTCGGTTCGATCATTTGGGGTAAATACAATTGACTGTTGACAGCATTGCGTCCATTTTATGAAGAATGTTGTTTTTTTATTGGTTGTCCCCAAAATTTTTATGTGCGGAAGGTATACAACAATCCACTTTGATAAAATGGCGACTAGATGGTAACATTCCGCGCAGGCGCTAGCCCGTCACTTCCGCGAAGGCAGGGAGACGGGCGTCCGGTGATTTCTACCGGATTATTATTGGAGGCAGAGACAATGTTGCGCAAAAAATCTTTTGTAATCAAAGAGTTACCCGCACCACCCGCTATGTAATCGGCATATTACATTGCGATAATCGTTTTCCTGCCGGTAAACCTTTGCCTTCCTTTTCCGCCGCGCCCGCTTTTGCGTCGTCGTCTTTTCCGTTATCTCGCCCGGTCAAAATTTCCCGACATCGTTTTTTGCGCCTTTTAAAACTATTTTGTGAAAGTGGATAATGCCATGAAAATTAAATATCTGTTTCTCATGGCGCTGGCTACGTCATGGGTTTCCCTGTTGGCAATTTCACTAATTGGTCTCGTCAATATGGAAATCACAACTAATAACATGGAGGAGGTTGGAGAAGAAAGGCTTCCGAAAGTGCTGGCGCTCACCAACCTTGAGAGCAATGTCAACCAAATGGTGTTGCGATACTACGAAATTATCTCCAAGGAGGCACTAGCGCAAGACGAGCAGATTTCAGAGCTGCGTCGTATTCTTCCTTTGAAACGTACAGCGAACCAAAACGCGGAAAAAGCTTTTGCGACGTATGACGTTATGACACGCAACCCCGAAGCGCAGAGAATCTGGGATGAAACCAGGCAGCACTGGAATACATGGTACCCGTTGCTGTCTGGCAAGAGCGATATGGTGGAGCGTGCGCTTGCCAACCCAACGCCGGAGAATCTCGCAGTTATGTACAGGGATATGTCCGCCTCCATCGAGGCAGGGCGCGGCAGCACCGGCGTTATCCGGGATAACGTCACAAAGCTGGTGGAAATTAACCAGAATTTTACTACGTCATTGTTACGCGCATCCATCGCTTCCCAAAACAAGGCGCTCGCGTTCCAGGCCGTCACGTCATTCGCAGCCATTGTGATAATTACCTTGCTGTTCCTCAGGTTGCTGGAGGTAGTCTTTGTGCCGATTAATCAGTTAGTTGATGCGATGTCCAAGATAAAACAGGAACGCGACTTGAGTGCGAGGGTTGATTACCAGAGTGACAACGAGATGGGGATAATCGTGGCCTCCTTCAATCAGTTGACAGAAGATATGCAAAATTCGTTCAATCATGTCTACGCGCAAATAGAAAAGTCAATCATGGCTTTCGAAGCGCTGGTCGCCACGACGCACCAGATTGCGGATCAAACGAACCTGATGGCGCTGAAAGCGGCTATTGAAGCAACTCGCGCCAACGAGCATGACCACAGGTTTGCGATGGTGGCGGAAGAAATACGTAGGCTTGCGGAGAGCGATTCCCAATCAACTGGCATCGTAGGCGCGATGAGCGACCATATGCGGAATGCTGTGAAAGATATGAAAGAGGTGGTCGAGGACATATATCAACATATGGAAAACATCGTTCATGAGATCAACGAGAGTAGTGCGGCGTCGGAAGATGCGAGAGCCAGCATGCAAAGCTTCGAACGACTGGTGAGCGCCGTCAAGGCAGCCATGGCGCGAATCAAGGCGTGATCGCGCCAGTCAATGGCTCATTGCGTACAAAATATAGCGGTTTCGACTAAAGCGAGTATATTTTACGAACCCTCTCCCTGCCTTTGGTTGCGCTGTGAATAAGAGAAGGCTCAGGGAGAAGCGCTAACCGTGACGGCTTTATCCTTGGAGAAAAAGCGTGCTCGCTTGAATCGAAACCGCTATAGCGCATGGTTTTTTAATTACGAGAACCTCTGTATGACTGCTGCAACCATTTACCGCAAGGACTACGCGCCGCCTGCCTATCTTGCCGAATCCATCACGCTGGATGTGGATTTTCGGGAGGAAGAAGGGGAGATCGTCGCATTCGTCGCGGCAAAAATCATCTTTCAGGCAAATCCCGCCCATGAAGGAGAAGGCGGGCGGATGCTGATTCACGGCGAATCATTGGAGACGCTTCGCTTTACTGTTGAGGGTGGCGCAACAAACTTTGCGGAAACGGCAAAAGGCCGCGAACTCTCTGGATTGCCAGGCCGGTTTACCCTGAACACATTGGTCAAGGTTCATCCCGACAAAAATACCAGTCTCTCCGGCCTGTATCGTTCGCAAAACGGCTATTTCACCCAATGCGAAGCCGAAGGCTTCCGGCGGATTACCTGGTTTCCCGACCGGCCTGATGTGATGACCCGCTTTATGGTGACGATCCGCGCCGACAAACAGGCTTTTCCTGTGCTCCTGTCCAACGGCAATCTGATTGAGAGCGGCGAGGAGGGAGAAGGCCGCCATTACGCCGTCTGGCGCGATCCGTTCAGAAAACCCTGTTACCTGTTCGCGCTGGTCGCCGCCCGGCTGGATGTCCTGGAGGATAGTTTCATGACCGCAGGCGGTTGCAAGGTAGACCTTGCCATCTACGTGGAGCCGGGGCGTCTCGACCAGTGCGGACATGCCATGCTTGCGTTAAGGAAGGCGATGCGCTGGGACGAGGAGCGATTTGGTCTGGAATGCGATCTTGATCGTTACATGATTGTCGCGGTAAGCGATTTCAACATGGGAGCCATGGAAAACAAGGGACTCAACATCTTCAACGCAAAATACGTGCTGGCAAAACCTGAAGTTGCGACAGACCAGGATTTTGAAGGGATTGACCGGGTTGTGGCGCATGAATACTTCCACAACTGGACCGGCAACAGGGTGACTTGCCGGGATTGGTTTCAGTTGTCGTTGAAGGAAGGACTGACCGTATTTCGAGACCAGAAATTCGGCGCGGATACGCATGATTCCAGGATTGCCCGTATCCGTGAGGTCAGAGGCTTGTTCGCCGCGCAGTTTCCGGAGGACGCAGGGCCGATGGCGCATCCGGTGCGCCCTGATTCCTATATGGAAATCAACAATTTTTATACGGCGACAGTGTATGAAAAAGGCGCGGAAGTCGTGCGGATGATAGAAACCCTGATTGGCAGGGATAACTTTCGCGCCGGACTTGCCGAATATCTTTCCAGGCACGACGGAGGAGCCGCAACCTGCGAGGATTTTGTGGCGGCAATGGCGGATGTCTCCGGCTTTAATCTCATGGGCGCTTTCCTGAATTGGTATTCGACGCCCGGCACGCCGCGCCTTTCCGTGCGGGAAAAGTTTGACCCGCAAACGCGCCGCTATACGCTTGCAGTCGAGCAGACCAACCCGAAAGCTGTGGAAATACAAGGGAATGCGCCCCCCTGTCTGCTGCCGCTAAATGTCGCGCTGTTTGACGACACGGGCGTGGAAAGACCCGGCTCGGCGCGCGCCCTGATCGTTGATCAGGCAAAACAGGAATTTACCTTTGACGCAATAGACAAAAAGCCTGTCCCTTCCCTGTTGCGTGATTTTTCCGCGCCGGTGATACTGGATTATGCCTACACGCCCAATGAGCTTGGCTTGCTGGCAGCATACGAGAGCGATCCGTTCGCCGCCTGGAACGCTGGCCAGCGGCTTGCCTGCGACCTGATTCTGGCGGCGATACGGGAGAAACGCATTTGCGGCGCGGACGAATCCGCTGATTTTGCGAAGATACTGAAGACATTACTGGAACGGCGGCATGAGCGGAGCAATGCTTTCGTGGCGGAAATCATGACCTTGCCCGCTGAGATCGTGCTCGCTGAAATGTTGGCGCGGGAAGGAGAAATTGACCCGGATGCGCTCCGTACTACGCGAGATAGCCTGCGTTACGCGCTGGCAGAACATCTGGAAGCGGAGTTGCTGGCGCTTTATCATGACCTTAAACCCGGCGGGAGCTATCAATTCACGGCGGCTGAAGCCGGGCGGCGAGCCTTGCGGAATATCTGTCTTGCCTATCTCCTGGAACTGGAGAAACCCGACTACCGGCAACTTGCCCTCCGGCAATATCGGGAGGCGGACAACATGACTGATTGTTTTGCCGCCCTTGCCGCCCTGGCTTATGTCAAGACTGAAGTTTGCCCGGAACGGGAAGAGGCGCTGGCGGTATTTTACGAATACTGGCAGCATGAGCCGCTGGCTCTGGACAAATGGCTGGCGGCGCAGGCGTCAGGCCGCCGCCCTGATACGCTTGCCGTGGTCAGGAATCTGACCCTGCATCCGGCTTTTGAGCGAAACAACCCCAACAAAATTTACGCCCTCTTTCGTACTTTCGGCGCGAATCTGCCTCATTTTCACTCTGCCTGCGGCGCGGGCTATCGCTTCATGATCGCGGAAATTCTCGCGCTGGATGGGCAAAATCCCCAGTTGGCGGCTCGCATTGCCCGCGCTTTTGACCATTGGAAAAAGTTTGACCCAATCCGGCGGGAACACGCGCGCATTGCGTTGGAAAACGCCCTATCGCCTGACTTGTCGGCGGATGTCTACGAAGTCCTCGCCAGAATGCTGGGGCGGGCGTAGCTATCCGCTCAATGTATCACTATGGGTTGCGCCGCGCCGTCCATGCAGTAGTTCTCAAGAAAGGCGTCAATGGTTTCTATCGTGCGCTCGTTTTCCGGGATGCCGTTGATCGCGGAGCGGAAGTGGCTGGCAAAAGGCCCTTGCAGGAACAGCATACGCATGGCGTCCTTGTCCAACAGTTCAAACCCTTCCTGCTGCGGATAGGTGAAGACCGAGTATTGCGGACTGTCATATACGACGTTCATGATGCTCTCCTTCGTCAAAACAGGCGGGAATCGGATTGAAGCTCCGCCCTGCAAGTGTACTATCGGAAAAAACTGCCGATTCTTTAGGCTTAAAATAATAGAAGCATTAATCATGCCGTTTCTGCTGTTGTATTTATGGCGTTTTCTACGCGACTATAAGGAAACGCTGATTTATTCACCTTGTCAAAAAACTACCCCTTACAAAACAATGAGTTCGGTTGGTCGGTGGCTTGGTTTTCTGAATAAATCAGCGCGTCCATAATTATCAGACTGGGGTTTTTTAAGGCGCAATCTTTACCATAACGCTTGCGCTTGATTGGTATTTGGGTTACTGTCGAAGCATTGATGTGTGAGCTGTAACCCGTAACAGGTAAATGCAAATGAACGCGATACTGGCAGGAAATATCGTCAGGAAAGTCTTTGCCAAGACTGGCGCTGGCCTGTTTCTTGCACACACACCACACACACAAGCTATCGTCCGGTCAATCCGCCCAAACCCGAGTTTGGCGCGGCTTTTGGCGTTTACCTTCGCGTTTTCCGCTTTCTCAAAGTAGTTCCCGTAACGATTGCTCCGGTAAACAAACGATATGGGAGCAAGACCTCTGACAGTCGCCTTGATGGGGTATCAAAATGTTGACCAAAATACAACGCTTTCCTCTGGCGCAACAAACCCTGATAGGGGTCATCCTGATCTCTGTCCTTGCCGCCTCGGCTCTTTACATCATCCTG